>JAYVYB010000076.1:0-47314 GCA_043784625.1 Methylovirgula sp. | reverse complement strand
GCGATATTGTCGGATTTAGCACGGAGCTGAAGGCGCATAATCTGGCTGCGCCTACGGGTCATTTTGGCATTGATCAGCTTGAGGATGGCTTTGCCTCGGCATTGAACGTTGCGCAGACGCTGAAAATGAGCGTGGTTATTTGCCCGTATCTGGTGGTTGAGCATCGTCCAAACGACGCAGCCGGATGGAAGGCCTTCGGGGCGCGGTTGAGCGCGGTGCGCCAAAAGTTGGCTAGGCATGATATTGGTTTTGGCTGGCACAACCACGATTTTGAAGTGATGCCGCTCGCCGATGGAACGATGCCGCTTGACCACATTCTGGGCGCGGATCAGGACTTGAAGTGGGAGGCTGATATTGGCTGGATTGCGCGCGCCGGGCAGGATCCGGTGCATTGGCTGGAAAAATATTCCGGCCGCGTGGCAGCGCTGCATGTGAAGGATATTGCGCCAAAAGCCGAGCCAGTTGTTGAGGACGGCTGGGCTGATGTGGGCCATGGCACGCTAAACTGGGCCAAGATTATTCCGGCAGGGTTGAAGGCGGGCGCGCAGACCTTAGTGGTTGAACATGACAACCCCGCAGATTTTCATCGCTTCGCCAGCCGCTCGATTGCGACAGTTAAAGGCTGGCAGTTTTAATCCGGCCAATACTTTTTAACTTAGCGGCACTTTTCATCTTAACGACACTTGACCGTTCAAATATCGGAGTTGGGTTCAATGCGCACATTTGGCGTGGGTATTATTGGTTGCGGCAATATTTCCGAGATTTACTTCTCGAACACCGCATTGTTTAAGCGGCTAAAGCTGGTGGCTTGTGCGGACGCACATCACCCGAATGCAGAAAAGCGGGCGGCGCAGTTTGGCGTTGAGGCGCTGTCGGTCAAGCAATTGCTGGCGCGCAAAGACGTGGATATTGTGGTGAACCTCACAGTTCCTAATGCGCATTTCGAGGTTTCGCAGGCGGCTCTCAAAGCCGGAAAACATGTGTTTACCGAAAAGCCATTGTCGCACACCGCCGCAAAGGGGCGCGCGCTGGTGAAATTGGCGGCGGAAAAGGGTCTGCATCTGGCATCCGCACCGGACACGTTTTTAGGCGCAGGCGGGCAACTGGCGCGGGGGCTAATCGCTGACGGCAAAATCGGCAAGCCGGTTGCCGGTACGGCATTTCTGATGGCTCACGGCCCGGAAAGCTGGCATCCGAGCCCGGATTTCTTTTACCAGCCGGGCGGCGGACCCGTGCTCGATATGGGCCCCTACTATATTACCGCATTGGTCAACCTGCTCGGCCCGGTGGCAAAGGTGACCGCCTTAACAGCGATTGGCAACGAATTCCGCACCATCAGCGCGGAAGGCCCGCGCAAGGGCGAAAAGATCGTCCCGACAACACCGACGACCGCCATGGCGATTTTGGAATTTGCCGCTGGAGCCAATGTGGTGGCGACCTTTAGCTGGGACGTGTGGAAGCACGGCTGCGCACCGATTGAAATTCATGGCACTTTGGGAAGCCTGCGTATTCCAGACCCGAATTTTTATGGCGGGGACGTTGAGATTTCGAAAAGCGGCGCGGATTGGCGCGCAATTGGTACAACCGATGAAACCTTTGGCAAGATCAACTGGCCTGCCGCCGCACCCAAAGTTGCCAATTTCCGCGTGATCGGTATCGCCGACATGGCAGCAGCGATCGAGCGCGGCGCGCCTGCGCGGGCTTCAGGCGATTTGGCTCTACATGTCTTGGAGGTGCTGGAGGCAATTCTGGTTTCCGGAGACAAGAAAAAGGCGATTGTACTGACCAAACGCGACGTAAGCCCGCCACGGCTGGATCATGCACAAGGCAAAGACTTGGCCAAGTAGTAGATTTGGCCAAGCAGTAGATTTGGCGAAATAGACGATTTAGCCAAGTAGGCAATTTGGCACTTGGTCAAAAACGAACCCGTGCAGGGCTGGTCCCGTTGGTTTCGTTTGACCAAGTGGTCAGGTTGTGAAATTTTAAATGAAGCGCCGAAGTGATTTGGCGCTTTTTGTTTGGTGCTTTTTGTTTGGTGCGTTTCGCCGAGCGCTTATTTTCTTGCAGGCTATGATGACAACAGTAACCGCCGCGCCCGGCGCAACCATCCTGCGCGCCATTGGCGCTATGGTGCTGACAGCGCTGTTTTTTGCAATTTCCGATGTCTATGCGCAAGTTTTGACTCTCAGCCTGCCGCCGCTGGAAGTGACATTTCTGCGATGGCTGGTGTTTCTAGTATTTTTGTTGTGCTGGTTGCGCGGCAAGACGTTAAGCGCTTTTGTTACCCGGTCTTTGGGTTGGCAGATTTTGCGCGGCTTGTTGATGGTGTTTTCCGGCATCACCTTCATCATTGGCATCAAAAACATGTCGATCAGCGATGCGACCGGCGTGGCTTTTTGCGGGCCGGTTATCACCATGGCGATGTCGGTATGGTTTTTAGGCGAGCATGTCGGGTGGCGACGCTGGCTGGTGGCGGCCGTGAGTTTGATCGGCGTGATCATCATCGTGCAGCCCGGCACCGGCGCGTTTCAATGGGCGTCGCTGCTGCCGCTGATTGCTGCCACCTTCGCCAGCGGCACTGTGATGCTCATCCGCCATATGAAGGGAGAGCATCCTGATACAACATTGGCCTATTCTGCCTTGGTTGGCTTTGTGGTGTTGTCCTTGGTGGTGCCGTTTGTGTGGGTTTGGCCAACATCAAAAGACCTGTTCCCGATTGTGATGACCGGATGTTTTTGCGGGCTGGCCAACCTGACGATGATTGCGGCCTATCGCGGCGGCGCGGCTTCACGCATCGCGCCGTTTAACTATGTGCAACTGCCATTTGCCGGACTCATGGGCATATTGGTGATGAACAGTTTTCCAACACCGCTGGCCCTGTTGGGCATGTCGCTGATCGGCCTCAGCGGCGTTATCAATGCCTGGCTTGAATCCCGCACCAGAGCGTGAGGATGGCCGCCGTTTCAGAGTGTCGCTTGCGCAGCGCGTAAGGTGTTGGCCATGAGCATAGCGATTGTCATCGGCCCCACGCCGCCGGGAACCGGCGTAATGGCAGACGCAACCTGCGCAACTTCGACATAGGCAACATCGCCGACCAGACGGGTTTTTCCGTCCGGCAGAGCGATGCGATTGATGCCAACATCAATCACCACCGCGCCCGGCTTGACCCAGTCGGCTTTGACCATTTCGGGCCGGCCAACGGCAGCAACCAGAATGTCCGCGCCCCGGCACACGCTGGCAAGGTCTTTGGTGCGGGAATGCGCAATGGTGACTGTGCAATCGGCAGCCAGCAACAGCTGCGCCATCGGCTTGCCGACAATATTGGAGCGGCCAAGCACGACGGCATTCTGCCCCGCAAGCGATTTGCCCAGAACCTGATGGATCAGCAACATGGAGCCTGCGGGTGTGCACGGGGCAAAACCGCCCGGAACGCCGGTTGCGATCCGGCCTGCATTGACGACATGAAACCCATCGACGTCTTTGTCGGGATTGATGGTTTGAATGACCTTGGTGGCATCAATATGTTTTGGCAACGGCAGCTGCACCAGGATGCCGTGAATTTTGGGGTCGGTGTTAAGCGCATTCACCACCGCCAGCAGCTCCGCCTCAGAGGTGGTGTCGGGCAGTTTGTGTTCAATTGACAAAAATCCACATTGCTTCGCCATACGGCCTTTTGAGGCAACATAGACTTTGCTGGCTGGATCCTCGCCGACGATGACCACAGCCAGGCCGGGCTGGATGCCTTTTTGGGCAAACAAAGCCGCTGCATCTTTGGCGACGCTCTCGGTCAGCGCAGCTGCGGCAGCTTTGCCGTCAATGATCTTGGCAGTCATTTTAAATCCCGGATTAGTTGAAGACGACGGTCTTGCGCCCGTTGAGCAGCACCCGGCTTTCGAGGTGCATTTTGACGGCGCGGGCCAGCACACGGCTTTCAGTATCTCGGCCAACGGCGACGAGATCATCGGCTGTCAAAGCATGGGTAACGCGCTGGCTTTCCTGCTCGATGATCGGACCTTCATCAAGATCGGCGGTGACATAGTGACCGGTTGCGCCGATCAGCTTTACGCCGCGATCAAATGCCTGATGATAGGGCTTGGCACCTTTGAAGCTTGGCAAAAACGAATGGTGGATGTTGATGACGCGTCCGGCCAAACGCTGGGACAGGCTATCGGAGAGCACCTGCATGTAACGCGCCAGTACGATGAGTTCCGCGCCGGTTTCTTCGACGATTTTGAGCTGCTGTTGTTCCTGAGCGAGTTTGTTATTTTTATCGACCGGAATGCAGTGATAGGGAATGCCCTGACCTTCGACAAAAGAGCGGCTCTCTTCGTGATTTGAGATGACAGCCACGACCTTGGCGCGCAACCATTCAACACGGATTTGGTAGAGCAAATGCTGCAGGCAGTGGTCAAATTTTGAAACCATGATGATGATTTTGGGCAGCTCGGAGGCATTGCGCAGATGCAATTCCATGCCGAAAGTAGTGATGGCGGGACGCAAGACCTCACGAATTTGCGCCTCACTGGCCTGACCCGATGTTTCAAAAGCGATCCGCATAAAGAAGTGGTTGGTAGACCGATCCCAATACTGAGCGCTTTCGGCGATATTGGCACCCATGTCGGCCAAAGCCGTTGTCACGGTTGCGACAATGCGCGGACGGTCTTGACAAGAAAGCGTGAGTATAAAATCCTGAGCCATGGTTGTCCTCTGTGCTGCGCCGACGTTATGCGCGCGAATTTGCTCCATTGAAAGCCTGTTTTTTAGCGGTGAACTTGCCAAAAACAGACATTTCCCGGAAATTTGCGCTGAAGTTTACTGACCGCAACTTATGGAATGATTGTTGTATTTTTTCTTATAACGATATAAATATTCTAAATATTTTTCGGCGTCAAGGCAATCAGTCTGTTACCTTTGCCTTTAGAAAATGCAGTGTGAGGCGGAACAATGTCTGAGCGCATGATGATTATTGGTGCCGGTGAGGCGGGAACGGCTGCTGCGATTGCTCTGCGCGATGGCGGCTATGTGCATGATATCATTTTAACCGGTGCGGAACAGCACGCGCCTTATGAGCGCCCGCCCCTGTCCAAACATGTGATCACACATGAGGGCGAGGTTTCCCTGCCCCACATTTCCGTAGCAGCGAAATTTGCCGAGCTTAACATCATCCATGTTCAACAAGCGGTTGTTGACATAAACCCTGCGACTAAAACAACCCGCTGCGCAACCGGGCGCGAACTGACCTATACGAAACTGCTGATTGCGACGGGCGCTAACCCGCGAAAGCTGACGTTGCCGGGCGCAGAACATGTGGCCTATCTGCGCACCTTCAGCGATGCTTTGGCTTTGCGGGCGGCGTTCCGGCCCGGACGACAAGTGATTGTTATTGGTGGCGGCTTTATCGGGCTTGAATGCGCCGCCAGTGCACGGCAACGCGGCTGCCATGTGACCGTGGTTGAGGCGGCGCCAAGGATTTTAATGCGCGGCGTTCCGCCCGAAATTGCCGCCTTTATTGAAGCGCGTCATCGCGCCGAGGGCGTCAGCTTCCATATCGGGACAGGGCTGGACAGGATCGAGGCAGAAGGGCCGAAGAAAGTTTTGATTTTGCAAAATGGCCAGCGTTTGCAGGCCGATATTATTCTGGCCGGAATTGGGGCAACTCCGGAAGTCACTTTAGCGGCGGCGGCAGGGCTAAGCCTTGACAACGGCATTTGCGTTAACGGCGAGCTGCAAACATCGAACCCCGATATTTATGCGGTGGGCGATTGCTGTTCGTTTCCTCACCCGCTGTATGACAATCGCCGCATGAGACTTGAGGCTTGGCGCAATGCGCAAGACCAAGGGCGTTTTGTTGCAGGCAATATGCTGGGCGGGCATGACAGCTACAGCGCAGTGCCGTGGTTTTGGTCCGACCAATATGACATGCATTTGCAGGTTGCCGGAATGGGGGACGGTGCCGCGCAGACTATCGCGCGCGATGTGGGGGATGATGCATTGCTGATGTTTCATGTGGCGGCGGATGGGCGATTGTTGGCTGCCAGCGGTGTGGGGCCAATTGGAAAGATCGCCAGAGACGTCCGTTTGGCCGAGATGCTGATTGCCAAGCGTGCCGCGCCTGAAGCGTCCAAGCTGGCGGACCCGGACGTTAAACTCAAGGGTTTGCTCAAGGACTAGAGCAAGCTCAAAAACGAGAGTCGGCTCTAGGGTGCAAAGCTTTGCAGCCATTCGCCGCGCACCACGCGGGACTGGCCACGCAGTTCGGCAATGAGGGTTCCGTCTTTGCTGTGCACGCCAACGACGTAGGTCGCGCTGCGGCCCGAACGGCTTAGCTCACGCGCCGTGGCGGTGAGTGTTTCAGGCGCGCCAACCTGACCAAAGTAGCTTATGGTTGCGTTTTGGCTCACCGCGCGGCGGTTGTGCGAATTGGCGGCGTAGAGAAAGGCCGTTTCGGCCAGCGCAAAAATAATGCCGCCATCGCAGACGCCCAAAGCATTGAGACTGCTTTGCGACACCGGAATTTGCATTTGCGCATTGCCCGCCGAGACCGCGCCAAGGACGATGCCGCGTAAACGCGCAGCTTCGTCCTTCGCCCACATATGGTCCGCAACCATTTTTGCGAGATGGTCGGCGCTCATTCGATATCCTTATGGAATATCTTTAGGGCGCGGGCGCTTAGAGAGCGGTGCGCCGCCTTTGGACGTATCGTTGTTGCCGGGGCCGCCTTTACGATGTGGCGGGCCACCCTTATCTTGGAAGCGACGCGGCTTTTCGCCCTTGAACGGCGGACGATCTCCGGCTGCCAGCTGGTTTTCGCCACCACCGAGGCCGTGTGGGCCTTTGCGGGGACGCCGCTCTGGCATATCGCCGGTGGCGGCTTCAATCTTCACGCCTTTTTCCTTGCTCTCGCGCGAGGCGGCGGCAAAGCGGGTGGCCAGATGCGCGGCGATTTCAAAGCGGGTTTCCGTATCGAAAATGCGGATTGCGCCGATATCCGGCTTGGTGACGTGGCCGGCGCGGCAGATCATCGGCAACAGCCATTTTGGATCGGCATTGTTATCGCGGCCAATGTTGAGCCGGAACCAGACAAATTCGCCTGTTCCGCTGGTGCGCATCTGCGGCCCGTCGGAGTGTAGCGGGTCGTGACGCGAAGGTTCGCGATCACGGCGGGATTTTTCCGGGCGGTCATTTTGTTGCGGGCCTTCAAACAAGTCTTCGGGCGCAGGCAAGCGGGCGCTGAACAAGCGCGCCAGCGCGCGGGCCAGCTCTTCGGGCGAGCGCTGTGCCAGCAACAGCTGGGCAAGGGCCGCATCTTCCTCGGTTGGCGTTTCTGAAAACACCGGATCTTTCAACATGCGTTCCTGATCGCGGTGGCGAATGTCAGCGGCGGTTGGAGGGCCGGACCACGATGCGTTGACGCCTGCAGTTTGCAGCAGCGCCTCTGCGCGCCTGCGGCGTGGATAGGACACCAGCAGCAGCGAAATGCCTTTTTTGCCGGCGCGCCCGGTGCGGCCGGAGCGGTGTAGAAGCGTTTCTTTATTGTTTGGCAAATCCGCGTGAATGACCAGACCAAGATCAGGCAAATCCAGACCGCGGGCGGCGACGTCGGTTGCGACACAAACTTGTGCGCGCCCATCCCGCAGCGCCTGCAAAGCGTGGCTGCGCTCATGCTGGGTGAGTTCGCCGGAGAGGGCGACAGCGGTGAAGCCGCGCTCCTGCAGAGCGCCCTGCAAATGGCGGACGCCATCACGGGTGGCGCAGAACACCAGCGCAGCAGTGCTATCAAAGAAGCGCAAGACGTTGACAACCGCATGTTCCATCTCGTTTGGCGCGATGCGGATGGCGCGATATTCAATATCGCTGTGGGCGGCATTGCGCACCAGCGTATCGATGCGGAGCGCGTCTTTTTGGTAGGTGCGGGCCAGCGCGACAATTTCTTTGGGAAGAGTCGCGGAAAACAGCAGGGTGCGGCGCGACTCAGGGGTTGCGTCCAGAATAAAGGTCAGATCTTCGCGGAAACCCAAATCCAGCATTTCATCGGCTTCATCGAGCACGACGGCGGCAAGCTTGGATGTGTTGAGCTGTCCGCGTTGCAGATGGTCGCGCAACCGGCCAGGTGTGCCGACCACGATGTGGCAACCGGCATTCATGGCGCGGGCTTCGGCTCTTGCGTCCATGCCGCCGACGCAGGCAACAATGCGGGCGCCGCTTTTGCCATAGAGCCATGAGAGCTCGCGTTGGACCTGAAGCGCCAGCTCGCGGGTGGGAGCTATGATAAGCGCCAGCGGCTCTGCGGCGCGCGCCAGCGTTTCCGTCTCGCCTAAAATGTCGTGGGCCATGGCAAGGCCAAAGGCGACGGTTTTGCCCGAGCCGGTTTGCGCCGAAACCAAAAGGTCCCGTGCGCCGGCTTTTGCCTCGAGCACAGCGGCCTGAACAGGGGTTGGCTCAAGGTAATCGCGAGCCAAAAGGGCGCGATCAAGCGCCGGATGTATGGAAGGGAATGTCATGAAGAATGTCAAAACTTTCGAAGGGCATGCCGCGCAACCACGGATTGATCCTTCAATCCGCCTGCCGGGTGGCCACATTTAGTCTTTCGATAGCTGATTTTTGCTCGGTGCGCCATGCACAAAGTGTAGCGATATCAATGCAGCCATAAAGAAAACTTGAAACCGCGCTAAGTCACTTGCATCATTTGCAAATTATCAGCACATGATTCGCTTTTTCGGACTTTAAACAACTGGCCAAAGCTCTTCGCCTGAAGCCCAAATCTCAACTTGCGTGCCTCGTTTGGCGTGTCAACTTTGGCGGCGGGCCGGAAATATTGCTTGTTACCTCACGGGACACGGGGCGCTGGGTTTTGCCAAAGGGCTGGCCTATGAAGGGCAAAAAGCCGTATGAGGCCGCGCAAATTGAGGCGTTTGAAGAGGCCGGAGCCCTCGGGGAAATTTCCAAAAAGTCGATAGGGTCATTTGATTATTTCAAACGGCAGGAGTCTTATTTTGAACTCTGCACCGTAAAAGTGTTTCCAATGCGCTTTGTGGAGCAAAGCGAAAACTGGCGGGAATTTGGCCAGCGCATCGCGCGGTGGATGGAGCCGCAGATGGCGGCGGAACTCGTAGACGAACCGGGACTGAAAACCATTCTTTCCGAATTTTTAGGGCGGTTGGAACATCCCAAACAGAAAAAGCAAAAGCAGGCCAAGCCGCGCCTCAAGCTGGCGAGCTAAGCAAACGGTTAGTTGACCGCCTCGGCGCTATAGCGCGCGATAAGGCCTGAACGCACAGCAGTGCGGTACACCCGCAGGAACACCCATATTGATGCCGCCAGATAGGCGAGCGATAAGAGAGACGCTGCGAGCAGACCAAGCCATGGAACCGGACCGCCGTTGACGATACCGCGCATCGATTCAAAAATATAAGAGGGTGGCAGAAGATGCGCGATTGCCTGCATCCAAACCGGCAGCACAGAGAGGGGATAGAACACGCAAACGAACGGTGCCAAAATTGCCGGAATAGGCCATATCAGCCACTCCGCCGACGGGCCCAGCCGCAGGACGAAGGCGCTGCCTAAGACGCCCAGAGCCATACCAAACACAAACAACACCATAATAAACGGGATCAGCACCGCGCCATAGGCGGCAAACGACAGGCCAAAAGCCAACCAAGCGAGCAGCAGCATTGCCACCAGACCAATTAAACTGGTGGCTATGCCGGTAATGACCAATCCGGCGATATATTCGGTGACGCGCATCGGCGTTGCGAAAAAATTGAGAAAATTACGCGACCAGACATCCTCAAAAAACACCATAGTGACACCCTGCATCACCCGCGTCAGAAAATCCCAGAGCAGAACCGCGCCAAGCAAAGCCGGGACGAACCGGTCTCCTTGCGGCGAGACACTTCCAAGGTAAAGCGTGAAGAAGCCCCAAAGCACGATATCGATCATGACCCAGACAAACAACGGCAAGAGCCGCGTGGGGCTGCCTTTGAGAAGATAAAACTGCCGCAGGACTATCGCGTAGATGCGGGACAGATTCATGAACCTGCCCCTGTTTCGCGGGCGACATCGACAAACAACGCCTCCAACGTTGCAAAACCGTGCGCCTGAGGCAAGGTTTTGGGATCTCCCTGCATCAGGATTTTGCCCTGAGACATCAGCATGATCCGGTCACAGACTTCTTCAACTTCATACATGTTGTGGCTGGTCCACAATACGGCCCCCTGCTGCCGGGCGGTGAAATCGCGGATATAGGCGCGGATGCCTTGGGCGGTGGAAGGGTCTATTGAGGCGGTCGGTTCATCCAGCAACAGCACACGCGGGGCGTTCAGCATGGCTTTGGCCAGAGAGACCCGGCTTTGCTCGCCGGATGACAGCAGGCCGCAGCGTGTGCCGGCAAACTTTGTCAATTCATATTGCTCCAGCAAATCATCGACGCGGCGCTCGAGGGCGGCGACATTGTAGATCAGGCCGAAGATGCGAAGATTTTGGCGGACGGTCAGATTGCCCGGCAACGGAGCGTAAACGGCGGCAAAATTGGTCTTTGCCAAAGCTTGCTGCCGCTGTTTGGCAACATCAAAGCCATTGAGAGAGACGCTGCCGGACGTTGGCTCCAGCACCCCCAATATCATATTGATGGTGGTGCTTTTGCCTGCGCCATTGAGGCCGAGCAGGCCGACAATCTCTCCTGGATAAACTGCAAAGGAAAGATCATCAACCGCCAGCAGCGCACCATACCGCTTGGTGAGGTGCTTAACGTGCAGCGCAGGCGCGGAAGCTTCAGTCAAAATTTGCTATTCTGCCGCGTTGGCCAGTGATGGTTTCGTCAAAATCGGCTGATTAAGCTGTTCCGGCTGGGTTGGCGCGTCTGTCGGGCCGATGAACCGCCCGAACAGCCACCAAATGCCATTACCTACAGAATCCATGATGGTGAAAACTGCAGGAACAAACACCAATGACAACACGGTTGAGACGATCAAGCCGCCGATAACGCCAATCGCCATTGGCGCGCGGAACTCACCGCCATCCCCCAAGGCCAAAGCTGAAGGGAACATGCCCGCGCCCATGGCAATGGTGGTCATGACTATGGGCCTTGCCCGCTTGCGGCCCGCATCGACGATGGCCTCGGTGCGCGCAACACCCTTGGCCATCTCCTCGATTGCGAAGTCGACAAGCATGATGGCGTTTTTGGTAACGATGCCGATCAGCATCAAAATACCGATGACCACCGGCATTGACAGGGCTTTACCGGTGATGAGCAGGGCCAGAACCACGCCGCCAATTGAAAGCGGCAACGAGAACAAAATGGTAATGGGCTGAAGCACACTGGCGAACAACAACACCAGCACGCCGAACACCATCATCAAGCCCGCACCCATTGCGGTGGCAAAGCCGGCAAAGACTTCGCCCTGCACTTCAGCGTCACCGGTTTGTTTGATTTCTATTTCCGGCGGCAGGTTGCGCTTTTTCCTCTCGGCATTTTCTTCCGTTATTTTTTTGACCACAGGCAGTTGGTTGACCTTATCCAGCGCACTGCCCAAGGGCGTGTTGCCGACAAGATCGGCTTCCACGGCAACGCGGCGGGTGCGGTCATAGCGGCCAATCGAGGTTGGGCCTTGGGAAAACTCGACATCAGCGACGGTGGATAGTGGCACGGTGCCGCCGCGACCGGTTCCGACTTTGAGGTTTTCCAACACGCCCATATCGGTGCGGGCCTTGTCTAAAAGCTGGACTCGAATGGGAATTTGCCGATCTCCGATGGTGTATTTGGCCAGATTTGTTGACACGTCACCGATGGTAGCGATGCGGATTGTTTGAGAGATCGTGTCTGTGGACACACCCAAATCCGCCGCCAAGCTGGGCTTTGGCACCACATGGATCTCCGGGCGGTCAAGCGGCGCTGTCGAGACCGGATTGGCGATGTAAGACGGAATTGTCTTCATTTGGCTCTGCATTTGCGCAGCGACGTCGGCAATACGGGTATTGCTGTTGCCCGCGATGATCAAGGACAAGCCGCGCTGGCCATTGCCTTGAATGCCCCAGAAACGCAAATCGGGTGTTTCGGCCAACAGATGGCCGATCTCGTTTTCCATATCCTTTTGGGACTTTTTGCGCTTGGTTTTGTGCACCAGACGAATGGTGAGCGTTGCCTTGCGGATTTCGTTGCCTCCGGAAATAACATAGCCACCATTGACAAAAACACTTTCAACTTCCGGCATTTTCTTGAGACGGGCGGTGATATCATCGGCAACAGCTTGGGTATCGGCCAGGCGCGAGCCGGGAGGAAGTTCAGCTGCAAACAAAAGCCGAGCCTCATCACCCGCAGGAATAAAGCCTTTTTCCAAGAAGCCAGTCGACCAAATGGACAGGGCGAAGAGTCCCAAGCCTACCAGCAATGTAAACCAGCGATGATGCACCGAGAAACGCACGACCCCAGTATAGGAGCGCATGATCAAGCCATCTTCGACATGCTTGGGCTCATCGTGTGCCTTCAAGAAATAGGCGGTAAGCATCGGCGTGATCAAACGCGCGGTGAGCAACGAGAAGAAAACCGCAATGGCAACGGTCAAGCCAAACTGCTTGAAATATTGACCAGCGATGCCGCCCATGAAGCTGACCGGCGCAAACACCGCCATGATGGTCAAGGATATGGCGATAACCGCAAGTCCGATTTCGTCCGCAGCCTCGAGCGACGCGTTATAGGCGGATTTGCCCATATGCATATGGCGGACAATGTTTTCGATCTCGACGATGGCGTCATCGACCAAAACACCTGTGGCGAGGGTGATGCCAAGCAAACTGACCAGATTGAGGGAGAAGCCCAGTTGGCTCATTGCCCAAAAGGTTGGAATGGCCGACAAGGGCAGCGCAACCGCGGAAATCAGCGTCGCGCGCCAGTCCCGCAGGAATAGAAACACCACCAAGACCGACAAGAATGCGCCTTCAAGCAGACCTTCCATCGCCGAATTGTAATTGCCAACGGTGTAGTCAACCGACGTATCGATAAGGTCTATTTTAAATTCGGGGTTCTCTTTGAGCAGTTCGGCAACCTTGGCTTTTGCAAGGTCTGAAACGCGGGCGTCACTCTCGCCTTTTGAGCGGAAAACACCAAAACCAACCACGGGCTTGCCGTCCAGCCGCGCGAAAATACGCGGCTCTTCAAACATGTCCGTGACCGTGCCAAGCTCAGACAGCTTGACATTGCGGTTTCCGGGCAGCGCGATAACCGTGTTGGCGAGCTCTTCCATAGAATGGGCGCCAGCCAAGGTGCGGATGGCTTGTTCGTTGCCACCTACTTCGCTGCGGCCGCCGGCAACGTCAACATTGGTGGCGCGAAGCTGTTTGTTGACATCGGCAGAGGTTACGCCGAGCGCGTTCATTTTGTCCGGATCAAGCGAGACGCGAATTTCACGCGTGACACCGCCCACACGCGACACCGAGGCAACGCCGCGTACGCCCTGCAGCTTTCGCGTGACAACGTCGTCGATATACCACGATATCTCTTCGGAACTGAGCACCGGATTGCTCACCGCAAAGGTGAGAATGGCGGCTCCTTCAATTTGGAGGCGCTGTATGATCGGCTCATTGATGGTGCCGGGGAGGTCGCTGCGGACCTTGCTCACCGCATCTTTGACATCGTTTACGGCGCGGTCAGTATTGGTTTCGAGCAGAAACTCGACGACGGTTTGCGATGTGCTATCGGTGATGGTGGATGTGATGTGCTTGACGCCAGTGACACCGGCCACAGCGTCTTCAATTTTTTTCGTAACTTGGGTTTCCAACTCAGCCGGGGCCGCGCCGGGCTCCCCTACCAGAACGGTAACGATTGGCACGTCGATGTTTGGAAAACGGGTAATTGGCAAATTACGGAAAGCGATGGTGCCAATGACCATCAATACCGTAAACAGCACCAGCGCCGGAATTGGCTTGCGAATGGACCAAGCCGAGATATTTATTCTCATTGCACCGCTCCCGTGTTGCTGCTTTGCGCCACGGGCGGAGCTTCCACCGGAGAAACCGCATCACCCGACCGCAAAAACGCGCCTGCGCGCTCGATAATGGTTTCGCCAGCGGTCAGGCCGGAGGCGATTTCAACCTTGCCATCGACCATCAAGCCGAGGGTGACTTTTTTGGTGGTGACATGACCGTCACTCACCGTTTGGATAACTGCTTCGCCACCATCATAAAGCACCGCAGCGGCGGGCACAGCCAAGACGTTGCGGCGCGCAAGCTCAATGGTGCCTCGCGCAAAGGCGCCGATGTGGATGCGCTGATCTTCGGGCAGGGAGATGCGCACTTTGCCGAGGCGGGTGGTTTTATCTACCTCAGGCAGCACGCGCCGCACTTTACCTGTAAGGGTAACATCCTCACCGACAACAACTTGCGCCGGTTGGTCCGGCTTGACCTTTGACAGTTTAATTTCAGGAACGTCAGCCTCAAGCTCAACGATTCCATTTGCCGCAAGGCGGAACATCGGATCCGCTGAGGCCGAGGCAATTGCGCCAAGGCGCGCGGCGCGGCGGGTGACTGTTCCATTTACCGGGGCAACAACATCGGCGCGGCTAATGCGCACCAACAACTCATTGCGCTGAGCCTCTTTCGAGGTTTTATCGGCTTTTGCCAACACGAGACCTGACTTTGCCGATGCCAGGCGAGCTTCGTTGCTGCGCTGATCGGACTGACGCTGCTCGAGCACAGCGGTAGTTCCAGCACCCATTTTGACCAGATCCTGCGCCCGACTCAGGGCTGGAGCGGAGAGCGAAAGCGCCGCTTCTGCCTGCGTAACGCTGCTGGCAGCTTGAGCGATGGAAGCGTCTGCGACGGCAAGCGTTGCATCCCACTGCGCCAACTGCGCATCAAGCGTGGCGCGGTTTAGACGGGCGAGCACCTGGCCTTTTTTAACCTTATCACCCTCATCGACCAGAATTTCCGAAATCTGCAGCCCCTCGACTTGTGGGCTGATAAACACATCTTCCTGAGCCGCAAACGTGCCTGCCACATCAATTTTTTCGATTATCTCGGTTGGCACCACCTTTGAGACTGTGACGCGGGGCGCAGCGACCGGCGCAACTTCCGGTTTGTCGGCCGCCAAGCCCGCGGAACTGCTCATCAACGCGAGAACCAGAAAACCCGAACCGATTTTTGTCAATTTACTTTGCATTCCACTGGTCTCTACGAATTTTACTTAAACGGGATATGAACCGAAGTTGCTCTATTTCAAGCTTCTGCAAGAATTGAGCCGGTTGATGGCATATTTTGTGCGCTGCGAGTGTCAGATTGTGTCCGCAGGAATTGCAACATTTCGTGGACGACACTCTGCTGGTCAAAATGCGGATCCAATGCCTTTCGCAGCATCAAACCATCCATAATGACCGGCAACAACAGCTCAAAACGGCGCAGCAGCGGTTCAGGAATAGCCTCGGGCTTGCGCCGCGCCCGCTCAAAGTGCGACACCATTTTGGCTTTGATCGCCTCATCGACGCGCTGGATGATGTTGCGCAATTCCGGATTGCGGGTGGATTCAGCAACGATTTCCAGCAGAAACGATGTCTTTTCCGGTGTGTGTTCGCTGATGCAACTGCCGATCATCGCTTCAAGACCGGAGACGAAGTCGCCGGACTCACTAAGATGGCTGAAGCGCTGCAGGAGCTGATCTTGCTCCAGGGCGGCTAGACCAGCTATCAGCGCTTCCTTTGAGCGAAAATAAACATAGATCGCGCCGGCGCTGACATTGGCCTCTTTGCAGATGTCCTGCATGGTCGTGGTATGAAAGCCACGTCGCAGGAAGCAACGCTCTGCCGCCGCCAATATGGCATTTTGGCGTTGTTGCTGTTGATCTTTGGAGAGCTTTGGCATCGACACGAGCGCCTAAAACGAATGAATGTTCGTTTTTTATGATTTGTGCAATGCAATGTCAAGCAACCGTTTAAACGCAAGAAGCGCCTGCTAGGCAGACGCTTCTCTTAAACGCTAAACGAAACGACCTGTTTCAGACCGAAACTTTAACTGCCTTGCCGCTTTTTGCGGATTCAACCGCAGCATCGGCCAATTCCAGTGCCTTTAGGCCGTCTGCGCCCGATGGCGATATCACCGCGCCGCTCTCGATTGCCTTGACGAAGCTGGTTAACTCTGTGCGATAGGCGGGGGCGTAGCGCTCCATGAAGAAATCCATGAGCGGAGCGCCGCGATAGCCCGAGCCATTGCCCAGCACAACCGTATTGGTGTGCATGTTTCCAGCCGAAAGCACTCCCTTTTCGCCGTGAACTTCAATGCGCTGATCATAACCGTAAGTCGCACGGCGCGAATTGGTGATGACTGCGATCTTGCCCGACTTGCTGTGCAGGGTTGCGGCAGCCGTATCAACATCTCCGGCCTTGCCGATTTCGGCATCCACCAAAACCGATGCTGTCGCTGTGACCGAGACAATTTCGTCGTTCAACAGGAAGCGGGCCATGTCGAAATCATGGATCATCATATCGCGGAACAAGCCACCGGAACGCTTGATATAGTCGATTGGCGGCGGGCCAGGGTCACGCGAGGTGATTTGCACAAGTTCCACCTTGCCGATCTCACCGGCATCAATACGGGCACGAACATCAGCAAAATGGGTGTCAAAACGGCGGTTGAAGCCAATCATCAGTTTTGTTTTGTGCTCAGCAACCACTTTAAGGCAGGCGCGCACCCGCTCGGCGCTCAAATCAACCGGCTTTTCACAGAAAATGGCCTTGCCAGCCTTGGCGGCCTGTTCGATCTGGTCGGCGTGCATGTCTGTTGGGGTGCAGATCAACACAGCGTCAATGGTCTTATCCGCGAGGATTTCCTCAACCGAAGCGCGGCGGGCGCCGGACATCTTAACGATGGCCTCCGCTGCGGCATCAACCGGATCAAACACCGCAGCAAGCTTGGTGCCGGGGATGCCCATGAGGGCGGTTGCGTGAGTTTTGCCAATACGTCCGGCACCGAGAAGGCCAATATTTATCGTCATTTTATTATTTTTCCTTTAGAGCCAATGAGAGATGTGAGGGCGTTAGCCAATATCGATGAACAGATCGTCGCCTTCGACCTTGGTTTTATAGGTCGCTAGGTTGATACAAACAGGAGCGCCCTTGGCCACTCCGGTTTTGTAATTGAAGCGGCCATTGTGCTTGGGACATTCGATGATGTCGCCCATGACCAGACCATCGGCAAGATGAACCTTTTCATGGGTGCAAAGACCGTCGGTGGCGAAAAACGCGTCGTCCAGCCGGTAAAGCGCAAATGTACGCCCGGCATGATCGAAACGCTTGACGTCTTCATCGTCAATGTCGTCGGTGGCACAGGCTTTTACCCAATTGCTCATCGTATTTTCCTATTTTTGCTGTTGGTTTCGTGAACTTTGCCGCAGTTATTCTGCTGCGACAAGTGCTGAGGACGGGCGCGCGGTGGGCGGCAGCTGCCTACGCACAAAATATGTGGGGTCTTTAAGTTGCCGCCGCATGGTTGGCAATATCTCCGCATAAGCTTCCAGAATGCTGGCATATGGCTTGGCGCAGTCGTTCATAATCTCTTTATGAAGCTCGGGCAGCGCGTGGTACGGCACCATCGGAAACATGTGATGTTCAACATGGTAATTCATGTTCCAATAGATGAAGCGGCTGAACGGATTCATGTAGATTGTGCGGCAATTCACGCGGTGATCCAACACATCTTCAGCGAGGCCGACATGCTGGGTGACGCCGGTTAAAACATGGTGCCAAGCGCCATACATACGCGGCAAGCCGACGAGCATCAACGGCAGGAACGAGTGGGAATAAAGCGCTAAAAGCACCGTAAATGCATAAATAGCGATCCAAAGGCGGGCAATTGCGAAGACTTTGCCCTGTTCCATGGCGGGAATGAAGTCTCTTTCCTCTTCATCCAGCTGGCCGAAGCTGTAGCGCACGGTCTTGAGCAAAGCTTGCGGAAAGTCGAAAATACCGAATAAATTGGCGACGAGGCGGAAGATATCCGGCGGGCGCATGGCGACGATTTCGGGGTCGCGGCCAACGATGATGGTGTCGGTGTGATGACGCGAATGGCTCCAGCGCCAAACCACCGGATTCCGCACCATCAAGAAGCAGGCGAGTTGGTAAACGAGGTCGTTTTTCCAGAGTGTTTTGAAGGCCGTGCCGTGTCCGCACTCGTGCCAGCGGCTGTCACCGCCCGAGCCATAGAGCACGCCGTAGATGGCAAAAAACGGGACGCAGGCCCATGTCCCCCAGAAATATGCCCCGAGCGCGCCGGTGAGGATCATGCCGCCGACCCACAAGATTGTATCGCGGGTGGCTGGACCATCCGAGCGCTTCATAAGTTCTTTCATACGGGCGCGGGGTATTTCGGTGTGATACCACTGGGCATTGGCAAGCCCGAGCTCGACGGCGCGGGCGTTGAGCGGGCCCTTCAGGCTGTAGTCCCGCGGAAAGCTTGGTGCTTCTAAGGTGCTGTCTGTCATTGAAATGCCTCGCCAACTGCTAAAAATATCGCAATGGAACCAAGGCTTTACCTTGATTGGCGGCTCGACTTGGCGCCCGAAATTCCATCCCTGATATTTTGTTGTTTCGATATGGGTGACACAAAGCGAAAAATCTTCAACGACTATTTTCAGCTATTTGATAAAATAACTCTCATTTTATCAAATCTTATCACAAATTGCGCAAGGCCGAATGCGATGTTCTTGCGCGGGTTACCTGCAACCTTGGATAGCAATATTGGCAATTTCAAAGATACAACCCGGTGCTATTTTTGAAACCGCACTTAAAAGAAGACCAGATTGGCCGAAGCGACTTGATTTTGCAGCAATATGCGCCCGGCGTGGCCCTTTATCTACGCATAGAATAACATATGCCGGGCAAAAGCGATAGGACAAAGACTGTTGCGGGAGCGATCGGACACACCAAACGCCGCACCTTCCTGCATAATTGCGGAATAACGACCGCAGAATTCCGCACTTCCTGCGCAAATCAGCGCCGCATTTGACAAAAACGATAAAGCCACTGTTTTATCATGCGGCCTTTGATATGAAATGATAGGTCCGATTCTGATGCGCCGCCCGACTTTAAGTGATGTTGCCAAAGCTGCCGGAGTTGGCGTTGCCACTGTTGACCGCGTGTTGAACAAACGTGCGCCGGTAAACCGGGAAACGGCAAAGCTGGTGTATTCCGCCGCCGAGTCTCTGGGCTACCATGCCGCCGGGCTGATATTGAAACGCATTGAAGAGACAGTGGAAACCCGCACACTCGGGTTCATGATCCAGCGCCGCACCGAGCATTTTTATGGCGGGCTTGGAGCCGAGCTTGCTAACGCCACCCGCGCCAGCAAGCTGATTTCGGGGCGGGCTTTGGTCGAGTATCTCGAAGATATTTCGCCGCAAGTGGTGGCTGAACGTATGATTGCCATGAGCAAGCGGGTGGATGCGCTGGCGGTGGTGACGGCCGACCATCCGCTGGTGTCCGAGGCGGTGGCGCAGGTGAGCGCGACAGGACGACCGGTGATTTTGCTGCTTCATGATATTACCGCGCCGCAACGGGCGGGGTTTGTGGGCATTGATCACCGCAAAGCTGGCAGAACCGCCGCCTGGGGCATTTCAAGGCTGGCGGCGAAACCCGGTAAAGTTGGCATTTTTGTCGGCAGCCATCGTTATCTGGGCCAAGAGGCGGCAGAGATGAGCTTCCGGTCTTACTTTCGTGAGCTTGCGCCAAGCTTTCAATTGCTGGAACCAATCTCCACCTTCGAAAAATCGCAGTTTGCCTATGAGGGCATGAAGGACCTGCATAAGCGGCACCCCGATTTGGCAGGGGTTTATGTGGCCGGAGGCGGCATGGAGGGCGTGATTGAGGCGCTGCGCGAAAGCGGGCGAGGGCAGGACGTGGTGGCCGTGTGTAACGAAATGATACCCGAAACGCGTTCGGCACTGATTGACGGCACCCTCGATCTGGTGATCTCGACGCCGGTGCCGCTTTTGGCCGAAAGGGCTGTTGAAGTGATGATCAAGGCGATGCCCCGCAAAGATGACAGCCAAACACGGGTGGTGTTGCCGTTCGAGCTTTATAATAGCGAGAACATCTAGCCCGCGAGTGCGGTTGTTTGAAACTCCCGCCATGATCCGGCTAGCCTGCGGCGAAAATCGTCCAAAAACGTGCCAAAGCTGGCCAAATGCACAAAATCAGTGGGGAGAGTGTGGCCAAAAGCTTGTCATTTCACGGCGCAAGTCGGCCAAAACATGGCCATTGGCCTGGCAAAACCGGCCAAACTGCTAATACCGCCGTTCAAACAACCTGACCGCTTGGTCAGCGATTAGAACCCTCACAATCAATTATTTCTATCATTTTCTATCATAAAATACGGTCGCCTAGCCGTTGTATTTAGGTGATTTGTATTGACGGGTGGATAATATTGGAATATTTATATCGCCAGTCAGGAAGATTTATAAATCGTTCCATTTTGGGCGAAAGTCTCAAAACAAACGGCAAGGCAACAAGCAGGCAAGATGCCACAGCGGCGCCGCACTGCATGACCCTTGAGGGAGGATATGGCCATAACGCGGGATTTTGCCTGCGCGAGGCCGGTATGCCGGACAAATCTTGGTCGATTTATCCGCGCGTCGTCTGCTCCCTCTCGCTTTTGAATTGAAACGATCGCCGCACCAGCGAAGGCGTCAGATGTCCGTTTCTTTGAATTTTGGTCTGAACCATATGGCAGCTCCCGCCAAGAGCTACGAGGCTTTGTTTGATCTGGCCAATGAGCTGGGCATATCCGATGTTGAAATTCGCAATGATCTGGCCGGACAGGCCATTTTGGACGGCACCAAAGCCAGCGTTGTTGGCGCAGCTGCCAAAGCGCGCGGGTTGAAAATTATCTCGATCAACTCATTGCAACGCTTCAATGATTGGTCGCCAAAGCGGGCCGATGAAGCAAAGGCGCTGGCAGACTATGCCAAGGAATGTGGCGCACTGGCGCTGGTGATGTGTCCGGTAAACGACACCGCGTGGCAGCCTGAAACAAGCGAGCGTTTGGCAAAACTGCGCGCGGCGCTGCAAGGCCTGATGCCGATTTTGGCTGATGCCGGAATTACCGGACTGGTTGAGCCGCTGGGCTTTGTCGAATGCTCGCTGCGGTTGAAATCCGAAGCCGTGGCGGCGATTGATGCTGTAGGCGGCGCGGCGCGCTTTAAGCTGGTGCACGACACATTCCACCACTTTGTGGCTGGCGAGCGTGACATGTTCCCGTTGCGCACGGGTCTGGTTCATATTTCGGGCGTCGATGACGCCGCTGTTGGTGCCGATGTGATGCGCGACCCGCACCGGGTTTTGGTGGACGGGCGCGACACCATCGACAATGTCGGTCAGATCAAGGCGCTTTTGGCGGGCGGCTTTACAGGATCGGTATCGTTTGAGCCGTTCTCAGACAAAGTTCACCAAATCAAGGACATTGCTGCGGCGCTGAGCGTGAGCATGGCCTTTATTATGGATAAAGTTCAGGCTGGCTAAGGCCAGCTACAAAAATCCTGCGCACGCGGGAAAAGGCTTTTTAAAGCCGCCGGAAACCAAGGTGTAAGCCGGGCACCACAGGAGGAGACGAACCATGATGAAACGCATTATTATCGCATTGGCTGCGACCACCATGCTTTCCAGCGCTGCAATGGCTGAAAAGGTCGGCGTATCGATGGCAAAATTTGACGACAACTTCCTTACTGTTTTGCGCAACGGCATGATTGCCTATGCAAAAGACAAGAAGGTTGATCTTCAGGTTGAAGACGCCAACGACGACGTGGGCAAGCAGCTGAGCCAGATTCAGAACTTCATCGCTGCCAAAGTGGACGCGATTGTGGTGAACCCGGTTGACACATCGGCAACCCCGAAGATGACAGCTTTGGCAACAGCCGCAGGCGTGCCACTGGTGTATGTCAACCGTATGCCATCCGACAAGACTTTGCCCGCCAAGGTTTCTTTCGTTGGTTCGAACGAAGTTGACTCCGGCACATTGGAAACCAAAGAAGTTTGCAAGCTTTTGGGCGGCAAGGGCAACATCGTTGTGATGATGGGCCAATTGTCCAACCAGGCTGCCGTACAGCGTACTGCCGACATCCATGACGTGTTGAAGGGTGCAGATTGCGCCGGCATCAAGATCCTGGAAGAGCAGACAGCTGAATGGGACCGCACCAAGGCAGCCGACTTGATGACCAACTGGATCACCAAGGGTGTGAAGCCAGATGCAGTTATCGCCAATAACGACGAAATGGCAATCGGTGCCATCAAGGCGCTGAAGGGCGCAAAGATGGACAAGGTTATCGTTGGCGGCGTTGACGGCACAGCTGATGCTTTGGCGGCAATGAAAGACGGCATGTTGAAAGTGACCGTGTTCCAGAACGCAGCGGCTCAGGGCCAAGGCGCTGTGGATACAGCTGTTAAGTTGGCAAAGGGCGACAAGGTTGACTCGATGGTTTGGGTACCATTCGAGCTGATCACACCAGCCAACATGGACAAATACGTCAAGAAAAACTGAGTTCTTCAACATCTTGTTGAGGTTCTAATCGCCTTGAAATGCGCCGTGTCTTAACGACACGGCCTGTTGCGAGGCTTGATGTGAGGGGCGCGCTCATCTCCCGGCGCGCCTCTTGTCAAGAATTCTGTTTCTTGCGACTTTCGTTTCTTGCGACTTTTGTTTCTTGCCACTTTTTGCCGTTGCCGCTTTTTGCCTTTCTGAAAAAGCGCGATTGCCAATCCATTCCTGCGGACTAGAGTGTTTCTAGTGCGGTTTTGCGGAGCGTGACATGCTGAGCCCTTCAACCATGCAAGCTGTGCGCAGCAGCGGTGCCATTCCCAACGCGCCTTTTCTGCTTGAGGTTTCGGGCGTCGGCAAGACCTTCCCGGGCGTTGTGGCGCTGGACGATGTGAAGTTTCAACTCAAGCGCGGCACTGTCCATGCGCTGATGGGTGAAAACGGCGCGGGTAAATCAACTCTGATGAAGATTATTGCCGGGGTCTATATCCCCGATGGCGGGCAGTTTCGCCTGCGCGGGCAGGAAATCCGCTTGAACTCACCGCTTGAGGCCTTGGAAAACGGCATCGCGATGATTCATCAGGAGCTCAACCTGATGCCCTATATGACGGTGGCGGAAAACATCTGGATCCGGCGCGAGCCGCTCAACCGTTTCGGCTTTGTCAATCACACGCAAATGCGCGCCAATACGCAAAAGCTGTTCGACGAGTTGAACATCGATATCGACCCTGAAATTCAGGTTTCGGAACTGTCTATCGCCAACCGGCAGATGGTTGAAATTGCCAAAGCAGTTTCATTTGAATCCGACGTTCTGATCATGGACGAGCCGACTTCGGCGCTGACAGACCGCGAAGTGACGCATCTGTTCAAGATTATCAAAGACCTGCGCGGCAAAGGCAAAGGCATCATTTACATCACCCATAAAATGAACGAATTGGCCGAAATCGCCGATGAAGTGACCATTTTGCGCGATGGAAAATATGTTGGCACCGAGGCGGCATCCAAGCTGAGCCGCGACGATATTATCAAAATGATGGTCGGGCGCGAAATCACCCAGATGTTTCCCAAGGAAGAGGCAAAAATCGGCGATGTGATCCTGAGTGTGAAAAATCTGACGCTCAAGGGTGTGTTCTCGGATGTGTCGTTCGATTTGCGCAAGGGAGAGATTTTGGGCGTGGCAGGGCTGGTGGGCTCCGGGCGCAGCAATGTGGCAGAGACGATTTTTGGCGTAACACCCGCCACATCCGGCACCATCACGATTGAGGGGCAAGCCGTTAAGGTGAGCTCGCCGCGCGTGGCTATGGCGCAGGGCATGGCGTTTTTGACCGAAGACCGCAAAGATACCGGCTGCTTTCTGGTGTTGAACATTCTGGAAAACACCCAGATGGCCGTGATGAGCCAGCGCTATGTCAAACATGGATTTGTGCAACAAAAGGCGCTTACCACCGCCTCGGCCGAGATCAACAAAGCCTTGCGCACCAAAACCCCAAACCTGCATGAGCGCATCGAAAACCTCTCGGGCGGCAATCAGCAAAAGGTGCTGGTGGGGCGTTGGCTTTTGACCAGCCCGCGCATTTTGATTTTGGATGAACCGACACGCGGCATCGACGTGGGCGCCAAGGCGGAAATTCACCGCATTATCAGCAATCTTGCCGGGCAAGGCGTTGCGGTGATCATGATTTCCTCGGAAATGCCGGAAGTGCTGGGCATGAGCGACCGTATCCTGGTGATGCATGAAGGCCGATGCACCGGCATTATTGACCGGGCGGAAGCCACCCAAGTTAAAATCATGGAACTCGCGTCGCAATGAGCTTTGCCCGTAAATTTTGTAAGCCAATAAATGAGAACGCCGGAGCGTCATATGTCTGCTGAAAATCCCGCCCAAACCGCCGCAGCCCCCGCAACGCGCCGGAAAATGCCGCCAGAATTCAGCATTTTGCTGGTTTTGCTCGGCATCACACTGGCGTTTGAAGCCCTCGGCTGGATATTCGTGGGCCAAAGCTTTCTTGGCAATTGGCAGCGCTTGCAAATTATCATTCTGCAAATGTCGGTAGTGGGCATCATCGCGGTGGGTGTTACGCAGGTGATTATCACCGGCGGCATCGACCTCTCCTCCGGTTCGATTGTCGGCGTTACGGTGATGGTGGCGGCGAGCTTCGCGCAAAGCTCGGAAGCGACGCATTTGATTTACCCGTGGGCGGCAGATTTGCCGTTTCTGGTGCCGCTTTTGGTGGGGCTGGGCGTGGGGCTTATCGGCGGCATGATCAATGGCGGGTTGATTTCCTATACCGGAATTCCGCCATTTATTGCCACGCTTGGCATGTATGTTTCGGCGCGCGGCGCGGCAAAATGGTACACCAAAGGCCAACCTATCAGCACCTTTACGCCTAACTTCGACATCCTTGGCGGAACGCTGGACATCGGGCCGGTTTCGCTGCCCGTGCCGGTTTTGATCTTTTTGGCGGTGGCGCTCATTTTCCAGATTGCGCTGAGCTACACCCGCTACGGCAAATTCACCTACGCGATTGGCGCAAACAGGCAGGCGGCGCGCGTTTCCGGCATTAATATCCAGAAACATCTGCTGCTGATCTATTCAATCGCCGGACTATTGGCCGGACTTGCCGGCGTTGTTGCTGCGGCGCGGCAAGATTCAGGACAGGCCGGCATGGGCGTTGGCTATGAGCTGGACGCGATTGCCGCGACCGTTATCGGCGGAACATCTTTGAGCGGCGGCGTTGGCCGCATTACCGGCACGGTGATTGGTATCGTGATTTTGGGTGTGGTTACCTCCGGGTTCACGTTTTTGGGTATCGACGCCTATTTTCAGGAAATCGTCAAAGGTGCGATCATTATTCTGGCTGTTATCGCCGACCAATATCGCCAAGGCAAACGCGGCAAGGCCTGAGCCTTATCTGTTAGGCACGCATTTAAAGCGGGGGCTCGAAAGGGCTCCCGCTTTTTAGTTGTAAATTCCGGGGTTTAATGTTACATGTAGCTCACTGAGGTTAGAGATGGCAAAGGTTTCAGAGCTGGTTAAACTGCATAGGGACAATCTCCGGAGGGCGGGTTTGCGCCCTATTCAAATCTGGGTGCCGGACACACGAAGGGCGGGTTTTCTGGAAGAATGCCAACGGCAATCTTTGAGCCTTGCGAGGGACCCGGCTGAGCAAGATATGCTTGAATGGCTGGCTAAGACCGCCGACACCACGGGCTGGAAATGACAGCTCGGCGCGGGGACTTAGTGACGGTGGCGTTGCAGGGCGACTATGGCAAACCGCGCCCTGCGCTGATAATACAGTTCGACTTTTTCGCTCTGACCCTTCTGTGACAGTTTTGCCCGTGACGAGTGATTTACGGGAAACGCCTCTGTTTCGCATAGCCGTGGAACCCAGCGCGCTGAACGGGCTGCAGCGCCCTTCACAAATCATGGTCGACAAGACGCAAACTTTAAGTGCCGAAAAAATCAGTGCAGCTTTTGGCCACCTTGATGACCGCACTATGGTCACAGTCAATCAAGCCCTAGCCGTGTTTCTCGGGCTGGCCTAAGCATTTACAAGAGAAGAAAATATAAGCCGTTCAGCTTAATGGCGCTCAATCGACGAGCGGTTTTGCATAAGCGTGAAGCGGCGCAGATACGACAAAATATCGCGTTTGGTCATGCCCAGATCTCGCAGCACCGCAATGGACTGACGCAACTTAAACGGGCTAGATAGAATTGACTCAGGTTTTTGTGCGGGGTCGTGAACCTCGGCTGACACAGGTGATATTCTTTGCATGTTCAGACTCCCAGTCCTGAATGAAGCACAGAATGAAAGTGATTGTTTCCCTCACTATGGGCAGCCGTTCGGCCTTAAAAAAGCAGTATTCACCCGCATCGCGGCGCGATCAAGCACTGGTTTTTCTGTTATCGTCAACAGTGGGCGAAAAATTGCTGATAGTTTAGGCATGTTTTGGGGGTGCCTAAACTATCAGCGAGGCGGCTTATTTAAACTCTTTGAGTTTTTCAAAGCTCTCAGTGTCGCCAAGATCGGCGGCTTTGCGATAAAAGCGCTTAGCTTCTGCCAGATCAACTTTGCCGAAATAGCCATAGTGGTAGCCTTTGGCCATGGTCGACAGCGCGGAAATTTCACCCTCAGAAGCCGCACTTTCAATGAGCTTCTTGCCATCGGCCACGTCTTTTGGCCCGCCAGTTCCCATCACCTTCATAACGCCAAGGCTGCTAAGGGCGGTCTTATCGCCAAGATCAACAGCGCGTTGGTACGCCGCACGCCCCTTGGCCTCATCCTTTGGCAGGAATTCGCCGTTATTGAAGTAATATCCCATTTGTTTGAGCGCATCAGTGCTGCCGGAATCCGCAGCTTTTTTCAGCTCGGCAACATAACTTTCGATGCTGACCGGGGTACCCATGCCGCGCTTGTAGCTGAGCGCCAACTGGTAGCGCGCCTCGACATTGCCGGCCGCGGCGGCTTTTTCAAACCACTCCTTCGCCAGTTTGCCGTTTTTATCCGGATCTATCTTATCAAAGAACAGATCCTGCCGGTAAACTCCTAAATTATACATGGCGTTTGGCGCGTTGGTTTCGGCGGCCTTTTCATACCATGACGCGGCCTCGTCGGAGCTTTTCAGCAGACCGCCCTGCCCGCGCTCATACATCGCTCCAATCCAGGTTTTTGCATAGGACGAGCTCACAGCGGCGACACTTTTGAAAATGCGGGCGGCATCGAAATAGCGCCCGGCAACATAGTAGGCGAGGCCAAGCTGTTCAGCGTAACGCTGACCTGTCAGATCGCTGGCCTTGAGCGGCAGAGATGCGGCAACGGCGGCCTCACAGGCGGGTACGCCCTTGAGCGTATCGATTTTGGCAGGCGGCGGCGCTTCGGGGTTATAGTTGGGATTTTGGACATTGCCCGCGCTCTGGTCACAGAGTAAGCCCTGCGAAATATCGCCATTGGCACCGGGGCCAAAATTGGCCAGCCAGGATTGTGCGTCAGCATCCTTTTTGGCGAAGGCTTTTTGATACCATTTGCGCGCTTCATCCTCACCGCCGACGCGGCCTTCATCAGCGTCAATCTTGGTGAAGACTCCGGCCAGCAGGGTTTGCGCCAGCAATTTCTGGGCGCGGATATTGTCGCTGCCCGCCGCCTCCAGCAACAAGCCGCGCGCCTTTTGCAAATCCTGCGCGCCGCCAATGCCGTTCAGGTAAATATTGGCAAGGTTCCATTTCGCGGCGAGATTGCCATCGGCAGCCGCCTGCTGATACCAAAGCCGCGCGGCGGCTCCGTCCTGCTTGATGCCGTTGCCGTGGTCATAAAGGTCACCCAAACGGAATTTGGCGTCGGTATTGCCAAGTTTGGCCGCCTTTTCGCACCAGTCACGCGCCTCGACATAATCCTGCGTGACACCGTAACCCCATGTGTAGGCCTCGCAAAGCTGCTGCATGGCGTTGACATCGCCCAGTTTTGCGCCGCGCTCGAATTGCTGCGCCGCCTTGGTCAGATCCTTTGCAACGCCGGTGCCATCACGGTAGGCCGAGGCCATGTTAAACATGCCGTCGGTGGAGCCGAGGTCCGCCGCCTTTTTGTACCATTCGAACGCTAGTTTCGGGTCTTGCGGCACACCAAGGCCGCGACCGTAAAAGTTCCCGACCCACATGGTGGCAAAGGCGGATTTGGCCAAAGCCGGGGCGGTGTAGACTTTGAGGGCTTCGCTGTATTTTTCGGTTTCAAGATACGACCGGCCGAGCTGATTGGCGTAGCGCAAGGTTTTTGGCGAGGCCTTAAAGGCTGCGTCGCAAGCGGCAACAGCTTTTTCCGGGCGGTCGACGTTTTGAGTGAATTTGATCTCCTTGGGACGCAGCGGGTCTGTCTGCGCTGCCGCAAGGCGGTCGCAGGTTTCGCCCGGCGCTTCCGGCTTACGCTCAGCCTCCAATTCGTCACGCGCCAAGGCATCATCAAGCACGGCGGCTTTCTCCAGCCAGGAGATGTATTTGGCCTGATCAGCGGTGCCAAAATCCCCGCTTTGATACATGTGCGCCAGTTCGATCATTGCATTGGAGTCATCGAGGGCGGCAGCGCGTTCAAAATATGTGCGCGCCGTAAAGGCGTCTTTGTCGACGCCGCGACCGTCCCGATAGATATAGCCAAGACCGCGCAAGGACGAAGAGTCCTTGAGCTTTTCGCCGCGCTTGAACCAATCCAGCGCAATTTTCGGGTCTTTTTGGACGCCGCCCTTGCCTTCCAGATAGAGATAGCCCAGCGCCGACATAGCAGTTGGCGCGTCATAGCTGGAAGCTTTGATGTACCAGCGCAAAGCCTCGTCATAATTTGGCGTGGCACCGTCGGCGGTATATCCAGCCAAATCACCCAGGCCAACCATGGCGGAGGGGTCTTCCAACTCAGCTGCTTTGGTGAGCAACTCTTTGGCCTTTTTCATGTCCTTGGGAACGCCAAGGCCAAGCTCATACTCGTATGCCAGTTCGATCATCGATTCGGCGTGGTTAAGCGCAACGCCTTTGTTGAGATATTCGAGCGCTTTGGCGGTGTCTTTGGGCACGCCGATGCCGTGAGCATAAATATAACCGGCATTGGAGCCGCCCGATTGGGCACCCAGACGCTCGGCTTTTTCCAGCCAAGGCAGCGCCTTGGTATAGTCTTTGGCTAAACCGCCCAAACCGCGATAGGTGAAGTAGCCCACCTGATTGGCGGCATAACCCGAGCCTAACGCGGCGGCTTTCTGGAAGATTTTTAGAGCGTCTTCCAGGCGGTCGGCATCAAAATACGCGTGGGCCAGCTCATTTTGATAGCGCAGGAAGGTTGGCTTGGACTCAACCGCTTTTTCACATGCAGCAATGGCTTCAACCGGAACAAGGCCATGAACAATCGGCAAGGTTTTATCGCGCAGCGGGTCTTCGACATCATTGGTCAGACGGTCACATTTCGCGCCAAAATCTTCGACCGGAACCACCTGCGGCGCGGCTTGCGGGTCTTGTGTAAGCGCGCCGGAGGGCACCGGCATGGCCACAAGCCGCACGGCGGACGGCGCGCTGACGGGGTTTGCATCAGCAGACAGCGCGGCGGTTTGCAAAGTGGCTTCGGGTTCGCCGCCCAAATACACGTCCTTGCGCGGCAATCCGGCAAAATGCGGCACCTGTTTGGAGCCGGTGGCATTGGAAACGTCTTCGCGGATTTCGCGCGCGACCTTCTCAATGACGATGCCGCGCGACGGTGCGTGTTTTAGAAAGGCTTTGGTGAAGGGCGAATTACGCCCGTCGCCGTCTTGCGCGACATTGCCTTGGTCGGTTGAATAGACAATGAACGGGTCAGATGGCGCTTTAATATCCGCCGCGACTTTAAACGGATTTTCGCCGCCGCGCGTCACCAGCTTTAACGAGCGGGCCAACTCCGCCGAAAACGGATTGTTGCGGCAGGCGTCCAGCACGACAATGCTGGTGATATCCTTTTTGGCCATGACCTTCAGAATGTCAGCAATGTCGATGGTGGCGCTGTCGAGATCATCCTGCGTGGCGATTTTGGCATCGACAGGAATGGCAAAGGTGCGGCCATCCACCTGCATGCCGTGGCCGGAATAGTAGAACAGCGCGATCTGGCCGCCCTTCAGCTTTTTATCAAATTCATGCACCTTATCCTTGAAGGCATCGCGGTCTGTATCCAGCCCCTCGATCACTTCAAAGCCAAGCTTGCGCAACATGGCGCTGACATCGTCAGCATCATTGGTGGGATTTGCCAGAGCCGGCTGGTCTTTATAGGCGGCGTTGCCAATAACCAAAGCAACGCGGTCTGCGGCTTGCGCCGAGGCGCTAAGCACCAGAAACCCGGCGGCTAGAATCGATTTTTTCAATGACGCGCGCATGTGATCCATACCTTTAAAAGCATGGAATAAGACAACAATTTTACCCGATTGAAGTCAATGCGGCAAAGATTACAAGTGTTGTAAGACTGGGTTCAGGTTTCGTTATCGAGTGACAACAGTCTCTTTTTGCATCGATTGCGGTGCAGCGCTTGGTGCACCCGCACCGCCGCGGAACGAGCGCAGGAAGCCATTGATGGTGGCGTTTGACTGCACCACCATCTGGCCGGACTCGATGAGAAAATCGACCTCATTCACCGGCAGGACAAAGCTGGTGGCGATTTTTTTGAGGCGTTCATTGCGGTCCGGCAATTGGTCAAACGCCACTTCACCGCTTTCAAACTTCACATCGTTACATTTCCAACCCGCTGTGGAGCCGCGCAATTTCAGCACTTCGCTCATGGACAGTTTGCAGCGCCATGTTTTCAGCTCTTCCTGCCAACGCGATATGGTCAGTTGGAACGCATCAAAGCCTTGGCGCACGGACGAATCGACGCCGGTATCAATCACAGCGGAAATCAGCGGGCCGATGGTGGGGCCGACTTTGGTCTTGGCCCAATCGGTTTCCGAGGCGCGGCCTGAATTGACCACCACAAACAGTGCCCGCTTTAATGTAACCGCTTGGCGGGGGGTGAGCGGCGCGTAGGGCGCTTCGGCGGCGGCGCGGGCGATGGTAATTCCGGACAAGCCAAAATTGTCGGTGAGGCCGCCATCGAGCAAGCGGACATATTTCAACTTATCCGGATCTCTGTAGCTGGCCAGCGCACGGGCATAGCCCTTGAGCAATGCCGGGGCGGCCGGCTGTTCCTGCGCATATTTTGCCCAAGGCGGCATCTCATATTTGCAGCGTTCGGGAAAAGCCTCCAGCGTGACCGGCGCAAAAATCAGCGGCACGGCAGCCGAAGCGGCAACGGCTTCGGAAAGCGGGAATTTTGCCAGATCGCTGCACAGGGCGCGGAAGGTGTTTGGCTCAAACACGAACGGTGCGTGGTTGGCAATATCTGAGGCATTAATCCAGACAGAGGGGTGTTTGCGCGCCAACAGCTGGCCGAAGGTGGCGCCTTCAAACAGGTTTTTGTCGAGCCAGGCCGGCAGGTTTGAGCGATCATTGGCACCGCCGGCATAGAGCTTCATAATATTACCGGGGTTGACGAGGCTCTCGTTCATCGATTCTTCGGCGTCTTTGATCAAAAACCGCTCGCGGAAATCGCTGAGGGCGGCGCGGCCCTTCAAGCCATAATAGGCGGCGGTGACCGAACCGCCGGAGACGCCGGAGACAAAATCCACACGGTCGAGCAAATTGAAACTTTTGCCGCCGCCGGTGTCGATATTCAGATCGCCGAAGGCTTTGAGCACGCCAAAGGAAAACGCCGCAGCGCGGGTGCCGCCACCGGAAAACGTCAACCCGACCAGCGTGTCTGAACCCTTTTCATTGCCGAAAATATCCGAACTGAGATTTGCACCGCCAAGTTCGGTTTCAAACGGGACGTTGATCGGCGAATTGTCCAGCGAAGCGCAGCCCGCCAGCATAAAGGCCGCGAAGGCAATGGCGGTGCGACTGTTTGGAACCAGATGATTTTTGAAAGGCAAAGGCATGCAGAACCTTGGGGCAGAAAACTTGGTACAGAAAACTTGGTAAATTTATGCCATTTCACCGCCACAAAGTATAGCGCGGCAGCGGGACATGGTTAGCGGGCAGGAGCTTACAACAGATAATGTGTTTGGCGGATTACATTTGCTGTAACAGCGCGCCCGCTTGATGGACAAAGACCGGATAAGTTGGCAGGCTGCGCGACATTCAGGGAGCTTGATATGATTATGCGCGGCAAAAAATTCGGCTCGGTTTCGGCGCTGGCCTTGGCAAGCGCATTGAGCTTTGGCGCTTTAGGCACTGTGCCTGTTTACGCCAAACAACTGGCGCTCATTGTTGGTGTCTCCAATTACCCGGCGGAGATGGTGGGGGATTTGCAATTGGCGGGCCCCAAATATGACGCGGCGCTGATGATTGACACCATGAGCCGGGTTGGATTTGCGCCCGCAGATATGATTGTGCTGGCAGACGGGCTGGAACAAACTGATGCCCAGCGCAAGCCGGACGGCATGCCGACCAAGGCGGCGATTATGGCGGCGCTGAAAACCATGGCAGATAAAGCCCAAGCGGGTGATACGGTTTTGGTTTATCTTTCCGGCCACGGTTCGCAGCAGCCAGATGTTGACCCCGGCAAAAGGCCGGTGCCGAAGCCCGACGGCCTCGACGAAATATTTCTGCCCCTCGACATCGGCCCTTGGCAGGATGCGGTGCAGGCGGTGCAAAATGCGTTGCCTGATTACGAGCTTGGGCAGGCCGTAAACGCATTGCGGGCCAAGGGCGTGCTGGTCTGGGTGGTGATTGACGCCTGCCATTCCGGCACGATGACGCGCAGCGCCGCAATCGGCACGGTGGTGAAACAGGTGCCCCCGGCAAAACTGGGGATTCCACAAGCGGCATTTGATAAGGCCAAAGGTACGGGCAAAAAAGGCAGCGGCGCTGCCACACGATCTTGGGCGTTCGGGCAGACCAATCAGGCCGGGACCCGCGCAGCGGGCGGACTTGAGGGGGGCTATGTGGCGTTTTTTGCAGCCTATCCCGACCAGGCGGCGCAGCAGGAAAATCTGCCAAGGAGTTTTGGACCGGATCCCGACAAGCGGCCGCATGGCGTGCTGACATTTTATCTGGCTCAGGCCATGCGCTCGGGCCACGCCTCCACGTTCAAGGATTTGGCACATCAGATTTTAAGCGGCTATGGCCAGTTCGGGGCTGAAGCGCCAACGCCGATGTTTGAGGGCGATTTGGCAACGGCCTTTCCCGGCGCGGGCGCGGGCGGGCAGGCCCGCTTTGCCGCCAAACGCAATGGTGAGACAATTGCATTGGATGGCGGCGCGCTGGATGGAATTGGCGTCGGGGCGCTGATTGGCTTTGCGACGGCCGATGATCCGCAGGCGTTTAAGGGCTATGGCCGCGTGGAAAGCGCCGGAGCGGCCAAAGCGGTGGCAAAACTGGTGGCAAAAGACGCGGTGAGCGCGGCTGCGCCTGATTTGCCCAAGGACACGGTTTTGGTGGCGAGCGTGCTCGAAAAAGGCGTGGATTTGAGCTTTCGCATTGCGCGGCCTGCGGGCGATACGCCAGCAGAAAAGGCTGTGAATGCGGCGCTTGATGCAATGATGGCCAAGCCGGCGGGCGGCCTTGCTCTCGACATCGTCAACGCCGATCAGCCTGCCAATGTGATTTTGAAAGTTGAGGACAACAGGATTTGGCTGGTGCCGGACAATGGCGCATTTGAAAAGCTCGGGCGCAACCATACCCGCTTCATCGAACTTGACGGCGGCACCGATAGCGGCAGCTTGCGCAAACTGATCGAGCCACCGCTGCTGAACTGGGCCAAAGCGCAAAACCTGCTACGGGTGGCCGACGCGATGAACAGCGACGGCTTGGCGGCCAAATTGCAGATCGAACGATATATTGTGCGGGACAAGGGCGTGGCCGATGTGGGTGCGCGCGCACCTGATGACCGGGCGTGCGAAGCTGCCAGCCAGACCATTCCCGCCACTGCCGAAAAGCTTGATGCTGATGTGGCAACGTTGCCGATGGGCCAATGCGACATGGTCTATTTTAAGGTGAGCAATATTGGCGAAAAAGCGATTGATTTAACCCCGCTCTACGTGGACGGCGGCGGCGCAATTTCCAACTTCGGCCCCGAAACCGGAACGCGGCTTGAGCCCAAAGGCAAGCCGGATGTGATTGCTGTGCGCACCAAAACCTATAATTCCGAAACCGGACAACCGGAACCGGCAGGACAGGAGCGGTTTTTGTTTATTGCGGTGGAAGTGGACGGGCGGCAGGCATTTGCGGCGAACTTCGCCCATCTGGCGCAACCGGGGCTGACGCGCGCTGCGGTTTCGGCGACGCCGCTTGGCACCTATCTGGACGCTGCGGCGTTCGGCGGCAAAACCCGCGCCGTGAGCGCTCCGGTGACCGGAAATTCCGGCATCTTCAGCTATCGTTGGACGGTGACGCCGCCGCCGGGCGCCAAGTGACGCCGTCATTTGGCGTGAGCTGCGGCAACTAAGGGATTTAAGCCAATCGTCCGCGAAAAATCACCCGCAAGCCCGGGTTGTTATTTTCGAGCGAAATGTGCAGCCCGTGGCGCAGGGCGATGGCGCGCACAAGGGTGAGGCCCAAACCGTGGCCGGGCGTTTGCTGCGCGGCATCGGCGCGGGCGAAACGCTCGAACGCGTTGTCCTGAAACTCGGCCGCCATGCCCTTGCCGTTATCGGCAATTTCGAGAACGGCATCGGCCCCCGAGTGGGTCAACGAAATGCTGACTTTGCCGCCAAGCGGCGCAAACTTCAGCGCGTTATCAACAACGTTAGCCACCATCCGCATCAGCAGAATTGGCTCGCCAAGAATGGTGGCGGAAACAGTGCTAACATCAAGGGTGATTGAGCGGTCTTCGGCCACCACGTCATAGATGTCGACCACATCGGCAATGGTCTGCGCCAGATCAACCGGCTTGAGGCCGCGGACGTCTCCTGCCGCAGATTCGGCGGCGGCAATGTCGAGCAGCGCCGAGAACATATCGATGATTTTTTGGGTTTCATGGATTGCACCGTCGAAAGCCTGATGCGCTATTTGGGCGACGGGCAACTGCTTTGGCGGCGCGGCTGCCTCGCGATCAACCTCGGGGCCCATATCGGGACCTATGTCGCGCCGGGCCCGCTCCAGCCGCGAGCGCAAGCGCGCCAGCGGCGTCCGCATTTCATGCGCAACATGATCTGACAAATCGTGCACCGAACGCATGAGCACCGCGATGCGCGCCAACATGGCATTGACGCTGGCGGCAAGCTGACCAAACTCATCCGGGCTTTGAAAGCCGGTGGCGCGGGCTGATACGTCCCCCGCTTCCACGGCTTTGCAAGTGGCATTCAGCGCATTGATGCGGGCGAGAAGACGGCGCGACACAAGGTATCCCGCAGCCATAGCAACGAGCAGCGCCACAAGCGCCGGAAGCGCCAATTCCCGCCGCAATCCTGCCAGCAAAGCTTCATGCTCGGCGCGGCTATGCGCAATCAACAGCCGGATGTTCCCGGGCAGCAAAGTGGCCGCGCCATCGAACTTCTGCCGCCCGTCCGGATCGGAAAAGCTAATCCGGTTTTGGTCGGCGGGCAGGTTATTAGGCCAGGACTCGAAGTTTCCGGCAATTTTCTCACCCTGATCAGATACCAGCAAATAAACCCGCGGGCTGGATTGATCTTGCGAGCGTACTGTGACCGCTGACGTTAGCCCTGCCAGCCCGGACGCGGTAAAAATGTCCCGAAACCCCCGTATATCGGTTTCAATCGTGTCCAGAACGCGGGCCTGGGTGTAGGCGGAAACGGTGGAATAGGCGAGATAGAAGGCGATGGCGGAGCCTGTTGCGAAGATGACTCCAAACAACAGGGTGAAACGAAACAGCGCCGACCTTGCATAAAAATCCCGCAGCGACCTCATGGTGCAGGCGCTTCAAGCATGTAGCCTTCGCCGCGCGCGCTCTTGATGAGAGCAACCTCAAAGCCATCATCAATCTTCGACCGAAGGCGGCTGATATGGACATCAACGACATTGGTTTGCGGATCAAACCGCAGATTCCATACCCGCTCCAGCAAGATTGAACGCGGTACATAAGCACCTGCATGTTCGGCAAGGCAATGCAGCAATTCGAACTCTTTGGGGGAGAGCGCGATGTGGGTTCCGGTGCGGTGAACCGTGCGGGCTTTGATGCGGATTTCCAACGGGCCGATCAACATCACATCGGGGTGGGCCTCCGGCTTAGCGCGGCGCAACAAGGCACGGACACGGGCGGCAAATTCATCATCTGCAAAGGGCTTGGCAAGATAGTCGTCCGCGCCGCGCTCCAATCCCTCGACTTTATTTTCGGTGCGGCCAAGGGCGGACAGGATGAGGATGGGGGTCTTGACTTCCAGCTCACGCAGACGGCCAACAATGTTGAGGCCATCCAAACCCGGCAACATGCGGTCTGCCACAACCAGAGCGTAGGCATTGGCGGCGGCAAGCTTCAACCCTTGCAAACCGTTTGCGCAGGTTTCCACCGTAAATCCTTGAATGGCCAACAGGTCCGCAACATGGGCGGCGGTGGATGAATCATCTTCTATAACAAGCGCGCGCATCGATGTTTCCTTAGAGCGAAGAACTGGTGTTGGCTTCAGCATTTGCGCCGAAACCAGCGGTAGAATCAAGCCGCCCTTGTGCGCCGATAATGACATAGCGGGTGACACCCTCGCGTTGAACCAGCAAGGCTTTGGGGGATGACATATCGGCAAGCAGGGCGTTCACCTGAGCGGCGCTGACAGCAACTTTAATGCCCACGGCAAGGATGTCATCGCCTTTCAAAAGGCCGGTTTTGGCGGCGGCAGAATTTGGCTCGACAGCGTCAATTTTGGTGCCTGACTTTTCCAGCGTGATGCCAAAATGCGGGATTTGGATTTTGACCGTGCGGGTGAGCCTGGCGGTTTGCTCTTCCACAGCCGGACCGAGCTTTAAGGCGATGTTTTGAGCGGTTCCATCGCGCAGCACTGCAAGCTCAACCATGTCGCCGGGGGCGAGCGGCTCGATGATTTTTGCCAAGTCCCGCGTGTCCTTTACCGCGGCGTTTGCGGCCCGCAAAATAACGTCCCCCGGGCGAAGGCCGGAAATCTCGGCGGCGGATTGCGGCACAACCGCCTCGATAAGCAGGCCGCCATGGGCAAGTTCCGGGATGGCGTCTTTCATTGATGTTGAATCACGCAGTTGCAGGCCGAGCGCGGTGCGGGGGATTTTGCCTTGCAGCAAGCGCGCCGTAATGGTTTGCACAAGGGCGGCGGGAACCGCCAGCGACACGCCGACATTGCGGCGCGCGCCATCGGCAATGGCCACATTCATGCCAACGACCTCGCCATTTTTATCGACCAGCGGCCCGCCGGAGCTGCCGGGATTGAGCGCGGCATCGTGCTGAATAAAGCCATAGGGCGTGGTGGCACCGTAAGGCCGATCCAGCGCCGAAACGATGCCAGCGGTGAGGGATTGCTGATATCCCAACGGGCTGCCGACGGCGGCGACAGGTTCGCCAAGTTCGAGCGCGGTTTCGCGCATGTGGGCCGGGATGATTTTATCGGATGTGCTGACTTTCAGCAGGGCAATATCGCTTAAAGGGTCAGAGGCGATCAACTTTGCTGCAGCGCGGCTGTGGTCCGGCATTAACACCGTAACAGCGCTGGTGGCGGTGAGCACATGAGCGGCGGTGGCAAGCGTGCCATCAGCGGATATGAAGAACGCGGCGGCGTCGGTTTTTTGGCCCTGGGCGTTGGTGATTTCCAGAGCGGCGGTAAAATTGCGGGTGACTTGGGCGGCATGGACAAAGCCGCTGGTTTGAGCGCAGGTTTCAGCTTTGGATTCGGGCACTTCGCCTGCCAAAAGCAGCAGCAGAAACGTTGCTGTGTCACGCATTTTGATATTGGGTTTTGTGATTGGTTTGAACATCCGTTGGCACCTGTTGTTAATGTGATGCCAAGGATGCCCGAGTTGAAACCGATTTGGGGTGACAAGTGCTGTAATTGAAACGGCGTTAAGCACAGCGCGGCTGTATTACGGCAATTGTCATCTTACCCGATGAGAATATGCTCTAGTTTCAACGCACAACACTGAACGAGGTGAAGAAGATGTCCCACAAAGCGGTTTTAATTCTGTCTACAGCTCTGATGTTCATGGGCGCTGTGGCTACGGCGCAGGAAGCCGCGACGGCGGTGAAAAAACCGGCGGATTCGCAGCTGCGGCTGTTGCAGCTTTCGCATGATCTTGCGCTGTATGGCCGCGCCAACAAGGATGCGCTGGCGCTGATTACGGCGGCGCGTGTGCAAAGCGCGGTGGCGCAAAAAGACGTGAGCCGCACAGGTGAAGATTTCATTGCGGAAACGCCTTCGGGCGGTGACCCCGTGCAAAATTTAACTCAGGAGGCTGTGGCGCTGGCGCAAAATGATCCGGTGATTGTGGCGCTGGCGCAGGATATTATGGCATCCAAAGCCAAGGGCCGGGTCAAAGGCGTGGCGGTGAGCCGCGGTGTGGTTCCGGCTGGCAAAACCGACGTGTTTAAGGGGCAAAAATTTGAGAGCGGCAAATATGCCGAAGCCTATGTCGAGGCGCAGGGCACCGGAGAAATCCGGCTCTCGGTTTATGACGCACAGGGCAATCTGATCTGCAAAGATGCCAACCCGGCAGACACGTCTTATTGCGGCTGGTGGCCGAAGGACACTCAGGGTTTTACCTTGAATCTTGAGAACCGCAGCGAGACCGCCGTTGCCTATAAGGTGAGTACAAACTGAAGCTTAATAGAGGTTAAAATGACAAAGCCTGTCATGACAGCAAATGTAATTCTTAGGTAATTGCCTGCCACATGGCTTCGTGTATGAATAGGTCAGCCGATTGGTTCGGCAACAGAAATTTCCCCGCAGTGTCGGGTTTGGTTTTACGAGGAGAGGGTGATGAACGTGAACACTTATATGAAGACACTAACCGCGATTGCGACTGTTTCAACCGCGCTTTATTGCCTGCCTGCATTTGCTGGTGACCCGCCAGCCGACCCGACAAAAGTCGACAATGTTGATAAAAAAGCCAAGCGCCCCGAGGGCACACAGGCAGTGAAGCAGCTGGAGCTTTCCTTGCAGCTGGCCCAGTATGGCCGCGCCAACAAGGACCCGCTGGCGTTGATTACCGCAGCCAAAATGCGTCAGGGCGTTGGCTTTAAGGTGGAAGACCGTAAGCCAAACGAAGGCGATTCCGGCGCGGCGGCGGCTGGCGACGGCGCCATGTCGATTGACGCCTTGCTGAAAGACGCCAAGGACATGTCCAGCAATGACAAGACCATTGTGGCGATGGCGGATGACGTAAAGGCTTCTGCCGCAAAGGGCCGCGTTGGCGGTGGCATCATCAGCCTTGGCACCATCAGCGGTGACACTGTGCACACCCGCTCGATCACTTTTGCCGGCGGACGGTTTGCTGAAATTGCAGCGGCTGGCACTGACAACAATGACGTGGTTTTGGAAATCTACGACCAAGGCGGCCATTTGATCTGCCGGGATTCGGACCCGGCCTATTGCCCGTTCACACCAGCCTGGACCGGCCCGTTCACGGTCAAGGTTTATAACACCGGCTCTGATGGCGCGCATTACCGCCTTGAGACAAACTAAGACGTTTTTCTAGGTTTTTGAAGATGAGAAAAATCCGGCGGGGCCTCCCTGCCGGATTTTTTTGATCCCGGTGGGAAACTGGTTAGGCTGAAGGATGCAAACCGGCTCTGCGGAGGAGCATTTAAAATCTGCCAACCGGCGCATCAAAACAGTTTCGCGCGCGTGGATTTTCGCTCATATTGGCGCATGACCTCACCCAAGCTTTTTGAAAAACATGCGCTGATCACTGGCGGCTCGCGCGGGATTGGCCGTGCGGTGGCTTTAAGATTTGCCGCCGAGGGCGCATCGCTGATCCTCAACCATTTAGACGATGACGCAGGGGCGTGCGAAACGCTGAGTCTGTTGCGGAAGATCAGCGCCGACAATGGCTTTATTGCCACACATCGTGTGCTTGAGGCCGATATGGCCTCCGAGAGCGCCATCAATGCTATGTTTGACCAGATTTCGCAGCTCGACATTTTGGTGAACAATGCCGGAATGCAGCTGAAGACGCCGGGGCATGATTTTGCCACACCGGCCTTTAATCAGGTTTTGGCGGTGGATTTGATCGGGCCGGCTTTTTGTGCCCGCCGCGCGTTACAGCTGTTTTTGCAGCAGGGCGGCGGCAGCATCATCAACACCACCAGCGCGCAGGAAATTATCCCAAAGCCGGAGTTTCTCGCCTATTCAATTGCCAAAGGCGGGTTGGGCAGCCTGACGCGGACATTGGCGTTGGAATATGCCGATAAGAATATCCGCGTGAATGCGGTTGGCCCGGGCGCGGTGATAACCGACATGAACGCCTCCTGGGCCAATGACCCAACCGCACGGGCGCAGGTTGAAAGCCATATTCCGATGGGGCGCGCGGCAACGGTCGAGGATATTGCCGGAATTTATCTCTTCCTTGCCAGCAAAGATGCCGCCTATATTACCGGACAGACCATTTTCGCCTGTGGCGGGCTGACACTTTATGCGGATTTCAAACAGAACTGGGCAAGTTGAATGAAAATATCCCTCATCCAGATGAATTCCATTTCAGACAAGCTTGCCAATATCGCGCAGGCTAGCAAGCTGATTGAAGATGCGGTGCGCGACGAAAAGCCGGACTGGGTTTTGCTCCCCGAAACGTTTGACTGGGCGGGCGGCTCGGCGGCGGACAAGCAGGCTGTGGCGGAAGAAGTTCCCGGCGGCCCGGCCTATCTGGCGATGCAGACGCTGGCCAAAAAGCACGGTATTTTCATCCATGCAGGTTCCATTTTAGAAAAGCGTGCGGGCGAGACGCGGCTCTCGAACACCACGGTTGTGTTTAACCGTCGCGGCGAGGAAATTGCCCAGTATCGTAAAATCCACCTGTTTGATGTGACCGCTCCGGACGGGCAATCCTATAAGGAGAGCAACGCGATTGCGCCGGGAAACGCTGTGGTTACCTACGACGTGGAAGGCGTGACAGTGGGGTGCGCCATTTGTTATGATCTGCGCTTCGCCGATTTGTTTTTAGCACTGGCGGAAAAGGGCGCCGACCTGATTGCGCTACCGGCCGCCTTCACGCTCGCCACCGGCAAAGACCATTGGGAGGTGCTGTGCCGCGCGCGGGCAATTGAAACCGAAACCTATTTTGCTGCCGCTGCCCAATGCGGCACATTTCATGTGGGTAATGAGAGCCGCGCCACCTATGGCCACTCGCTGGTGGTGGATCCTTGGGGCCATGTGATTGCCAAAGCATCCGACGGCATCGGTACGGTTTCCGCCCGGCTTGATTTGACAAAAATCAGCAAGGTTAGGGCTATGATACCAGTGTCACACCACCGCGTTAAACTGCGGGCTTAGGTTATCGAAGGGGCCAAGATGCGTAGAATAATGCGAAAAATGCCGAATCTGCAGACGCTTTTAAAAAACCCCACCCGCTCTGCACAAATGCAGGCCGTTGTTGATTGGCTTGCCGTGGCAGCGAAAGATTTCACCTATGAACTGAAAGACACGCCGCAGTTTGCCCGCAGGCAGCAGGCCAAGGTCTATGCGCTATGGCAATCAAACCTGCCGGAAGTGTCGTCCACCCGGGTTAGCGCACCGGGCATCCGCGGCGCGCCGGAGGTGATCTGCGACTGGATTGTGCCGCCCAACGCCCGCAAAGGCGCGTTGGTGTATGCGCATGGTGGCGGCTGGGTGATGGGGGATTTGGCCTCGCACGGGCGGCTGGTGCGGCTATTGGCGCTCAAATCCGGATTCCCGGTTTTAAATGTGCAATATCGGCTGGCGCCGGAACATTCCTACCCCGAGCCATTGAATGATGTGCGCGCCGCCTATCGTTGGCTGCTGGCCTCTAGCCACACCAAAGGCGGGCCGGTGTTTATTGGCGGTGATAGCGCCGGGGCCAATCTGGCTTTGGCCACCTGCCTTGCCGAGGCGGAGGTTGGCCGCAAAGCGCCGGACGGCGGCCTGCTGTTTTATGGCGGCTTTTATGGCGACATGGAGACGCCTTCGGCGCAGGTGCTTGGAGACGGCTTTGGCCTGACACAAGACTGGATGAAGTGGTATTATAAGCTGTATCTGGCCGATGTGGAGCATAGCGACCCGCTGGCAGCGCCGCTGCAAGCCAGCGAGGCCAACCTTGCCAAGTTGCCGCCGTTTTACATCAATGCGGCGGGGCTTGACCCGCTGTTGTGCGACAGCCTTGATTTGGCCAAACGGCTGGACGAGGCGGGAACCGAATTCGAGCTTTCAGTGGTTGAGGGCGTCCAACACGGTTTTATGATTATGGATGAGCGGCTGGACGCCGCCACCCGCGAAATTGAGGCGGCGTCACAGTTTTTGATTAAGCTGGCGGAGAAGTTCTAAGGGGTGCTTCAAAGTTCTAAAGCGCTTTGACCTTAGGCCAGGGCGCGGGCACTGTTTTGAGGGCATTGCGCAGCGGCAAGCCAAAGTCGGGCGCGGAAATTTCGAATACATCGCCCTCTTTGGTCTTGAAACCTTCCGAGAACGACAGCGTCGCAGTGCCAAAATAATGGACGTGGACGTCGCCAGGCTTGCAGAACAGCGCGTATTTAAAATGATGCGCCTCAAGATTGGCGATGGAGTGCGACATATTGGCCTCGCCGGAGATGAACGGCTTATCAAACACTTCGGTGCCATCGCGGAAGATTTTGGATCGGCCTTGAATATCCTGCGGCAGGTCGCCGATGAGAATTTCCGGCCCGATGCTTGAGGCGCGCAGCTTGGAATGCGCGAGGAACAGATAATTTTGCCGCTCGGTAACGTGATCGGAAAATTCATTGCCCAAGGCAAAGCCGATGCGCATGGGCGTACCATCAGCGGAGATGAGATAAATCCCGGCGATTTCGGGCTCTTCGCCGCCATCAAGGGCAAAGTCCGGTGAGGGGAGCGGCGCGCCGGGCGCAACCAGCGTGGAACCATCGCCTTTGTAGAACCATTCCGGCTGTACGCCGCGCGCACTGCCCGCAGGTTTGCCGCCCTCCAAGCCCATTTTAAACATCTTCATCGAGTCGGTCAGCGTGGCGGCGTCATCAAGATTTTTGTGCATCTTGTCGCGTCCCTCAGCGGAACCCAAATGGGTGAGGCCGGTGCCTGCCACCATCACATGCGCAGAATCGGTATGGTCTACCGGGCAAAGCACCTGCCCCATTTTTAGCAAATCCGCCAGATCAACATGTTCGCCCAGCCCCAACGCGGCAATTTCACCGGTGAGGCTGCGGCCCGACTTGAGCGCAGCGGTGGCAAGCTCATAGGTGCCGGTGACGCCTTTGACCACGCGGCTGACGCCGCCATGCGAGCAAACCAGCGCGCGGGATCCGGTATTGGTTTTAATTTGTGCGATACGCATGAGAGTTCCTTAAGCGAAGAGATCGGGGCGGGCTTTGACCACACCCTCAAAGGTTCCGATTGTCTGATCGAGATGGGCGCGCATGGCGGCTGTCGCACCGGCAGAATCGCGCGCATCAATCATCTGCCAAATGGCGTAATGCTCTTTGAAAATCGCGCTTAACCGGCTTTTATGCGGGGCGAGAATGTGGCGCACCCGCTCGGCATGGGCGCGCAAGCCCTTTAGAATTTCGTTGCTCTGATTGAGCTGCAAGCCAATGACGATGGTTTGGTGGAATTCGAAATCCAGCACGTAAAATCCGACCGTGTCTTCAGCCTCGGCGGCGGCTTGCTGATAGCGGATGTTGCGGCGCAAAGCCTCGCGCGCCTCTTCGGGCAATTCCGCAGCGGCCTGCGCGGCGATGTCGGTTTCAAGCGCGCGGCGGATGCGCAAAAACTCGCGGGCGTCATGCACCGAAATTTTGGAGACGAAAGAGCCATGTTGCGGTTCGATGATCACCAGTCTTTCAAACGCCAGCCTGTTGATGGCGGTGGTGACCGGAAACCGCGAGACATTGAGCTGATCGCACAATTTGGACTTATCAATGATAGCACCCGGCTCGATTTTTCCTTTGAGAATGGCGTCCCGGATAAAATCATAGACAATTTCAGCCTTTGCCAGACGCTGGGTGGGCGCTGCCTCTTGAGAAGCGCGGCGCGGCTGGGCAACATTGGTCATCGTCTTTGCCTTGTTGTTGGGTTGGCGTGTTATGGTGGCGTTTTGTCTCAGCGCCACAGTTTGCGGCTACTTTTTGCATTTGTACGGAATTAAGCGTTGAAGGCTAGCATGTCAGAGGCTAAAGAATGCAAGCATCAACGTCAAGTTTGCCTCAACATATTCGCTTTAGCTAGGAGCAACCATGTCTCTATCCCCGCTTTCTTTGCAAAAATCTGCCGTTCTGCCCAAAGACGGCACTGTCGGGGCGCTGGCGTTACGGGTTTGGCGGCCAAACCTGGGCGGCCCTTCCGTTTGTGTGCTGCGCGGGGAAGATGTGGTGGATATATCCGCCGCATTCCCGACCATGCGGGATTTGTGCGAGGTTGCCGATCCAGCTGCCGCAATGGGCAGCGCCAAAGGCGAGGTTTTTACCAATCTTGATGCGCTGATCGCCAATGCGGGTGAGGCCATGCGCAATCCGGCACTGCCGCACATTCTCGCACCGTTTGACTTGCAGGCGATCAAGGCGGCAGGCGTAACCTTTGCCACCTCCATGCTGGAACGGGTGATCGAGGAGCGGGCGCGCGGCAACGCCGAAGCGGCGGTGGCATTGCGCCGAGAGATTACCGCGCTGATCGGCGATGACCTGTCCAAACTCAAGCCCGGCTCTGAGCAGGCGATGGCGTTAAAGCAAGTCTTGATGGAAAAGGGCGCGTGGTCGCAATATCTCGAGGTGGGCATCGGGCCGGATGCGGAAATTTTTACCAAAGCGCAGCCGATGTCCTCGGTTGGGCTTGGCGCGGACGCCGGGCTGCATCCGGTATCAACCTGGAACAATCCGGAGCCCGAAATCGTACTGGCCGTGTCCAGCGCGGGCAAAATCGTGGGCGCGACCTTGGGCAATGATGTGAACTTGCGCGATGTGGAAGGGCGCTCGGCGCTGTTGCTGGGCAAAGCCAAAGACAATAACGCCTCTTGCGCCATCGGCCCGTTCTTGCGGTTTTTTGATGCCAGCTTTTCCCTTGATGATGTGCGGCAGGCCTATGTCCACCTCAAGGTTGAGGGACCGGAGGGCTATCAGCTGGAGGGCGGCTCCTCGATTGCAAAAATCAGCCGCGATCCGGCTGATTTGGTAAAACAAACCATCGGCGCGCATCATCAATACCCGGACGGGGCGGCGCTGTTTCTTGGCACCATGTTTGCGCCGATTGCCGATCGCGACGCGCCGGGCAAGGGCTTCACGCATAAAATGGGCGATATTGTCTCGGTATCGTCAGAAAAACTCGGCACACTGACCAATATCATGCAAAGCTCAAGCACCTGTGCGCCTTGGACTTTTGGCGTCTCCGCTCTCATGCGCAATCTGGCCAAACGCGGCCTCATCTAAGGAAAATCATATGTCTGTTTTTAAGAATTTTATTGCGGGGGAGTGGCTGGATGGCGCGAACCTGACACAGAACATCAATCCGTCTGACACGCGCGACGTGATTGGCGAATATGCGCAGGCCGACGCGGCGCAAACGCTTAAAGCCATTGAGGCGGCACGCGCCGGTTTCAAAGTCTGGTCAAAATCGACCCCGCAAGAGCGTTTTGACGTGTTGAACCGCATTTCGCTGGAAATTCTTGCCCGCAAGGATGAGCTTGGCCGCCTGCTGGCGCGCGAAGAAGGCAAAACCCTGCCGGAAGCCATTGGCGAGACTGCCCGTGCCGGACAGATTTTTGCATTTTTCGCCGGAGAGGCGTTGCGCCTGACCGGGGACAAAGTGCCGTCGGTGCGCCCGAATGTGGATGTTGAAATCACCCGCGAGCCGGTGGGCGTGATCGGCATCATTTGCCCATGGAACTTCCCGATTGCCATTCCGGCTTGGAAAATCGCGCCTGCATTGTGCTATGGCAACGCGGTTTTGTTCAAGCCCGCCGATCTGGTACCCGGATGTGGACACGCTTTGGCAGACATCATTTCGCGCGCGGGCCTGCCGGCCGGCGTGTTCAATCTGGTGATGGGGCGCGGCTCTGTGGTGGGGCAGACCATGGTTGAAAACAAAGGCGTCGATGCGATCAGCTTCACCGGATCGGTGGCGACGGGGCGCAAGCTGGCTGGTTCTTTGATTGGCCGGATGGCGAAATTCCAGCTTGAAATGGGCGGCAAGAATCCGCTGGTGGTGCTTGATGATGCCGATTTGAAAACCGCCGTTGAAGTGGCGGCCAATGGCTCGTATTTCTCGACCGGGCAGCGCTGCACAGCCTCCAGCCGCCTGATTGTGACGCCGGGCATCCACGACAAGTTTGTTGCGGCGCTGACCGAGCGGTTGCAGGGTTTGAGCATTGACGATGCCTGCAAGGCTGGCACCCATATTGGCCCTGTTGTTGACCAAAGCCAGCTTGATCAGGATCAGTCCTATGTGCAGATCGGGCAGAAAGAAGGCGCAAACCTGGTTTACGGCGGCGGGTTGCTCAACCGCGAAACACCGGGATTTTATATGGCTCCGGCGCTGTTCACCGACGTGAAAAACGATATGCGAATCGCGCGTGAAGAGGTGTTTGGCCCGGTTGCGGTGGTTATCCGCGCCAAGGATTATGAGGACGCGTTGCATATTGCCAATGATACCGAATTTGGCTTGGCATCCGGCATCTGCACTTCAAGCCTGAAATATGCCACCCACTTTAAACGCAACGCGGAGGCAGGCATGGTGATGGTGAATTTGCCGACAGCAGGTGTCGATTATCATGTGCCATTTGGCGGGCGCAAAGGCTCGAGCTACGGCCCGCGCGAACAAGGCAAATATGCAGCGGAATTTTTCACCACGGTGAAAACAGCTTACAGCTTTGCGGGCTGAGCCATCGGTCTGTGTAAAATTCCCCCTCTCCGGCCTAACGCGGAGAGGAGGAATGTTCGAGCGGATTAACACTTGAGAACAGGCGGAAACAAACCGCGCCCGAATCGGATGAACAGGCATTTTCACGGTTTGTCCGCGCAGAAAGGGGCGGTGGGCGCGCCGGTTTTCATGGCAATTTGCCCGGTGCGGAGACGCGGCGGAAGGTAAGCATTAACCGGGGTGTCTCGAAGTGAGACAGGTGGGTTTACATACACAGGCGAGTTGTCAAAGATAGGCCGATTGGATAAAGTTATCGCCTTGATTGACGTTTGTTGTGTTGAATGGTGCAGACCATGCT
>JAYVYB010000075.1:0-8870 GCA_043784625.1 Methylovirgula sp. | reverse complement strand
CTGCTCGAAAGGCTTCATGCGCTCAACCCGACCGCAACAGTGCTCACCACCGGGCAAGCCACCGCTTCCGCTTTGCTTAACGCCGGACTTTACAATCCGGAGAGCAAAACGCCAGACGTGCAGCGCTGGTTGAAAGCTGAAACGCTTGGCCACGACCATCACCATCATGATGTTAACCGCCATAATGCCGACATTCGCGCTTTCTGCCTGCGCAGCGATGTTGAGGTGTCGCCAGCAGCTTTTGACATTTTTCTCGAACTGTTGCGCAGCCTGCACGGCCCGAACCTGCTCCGCGTTAAAGGGATTATCGCACTCAATGACCGTTCCGATGCGCCAATCGTGATCCATGGCGTGCAGCATGTATTTCACCCTCCCGTGCGGCTGGAAAGCTGGCCGGACGCTGACCACAGCACCCGGCTTGTGTTCATTGTGAAAAACATCCCCGCCGGCACGATTGCGGCGCTTTGGTCAGCTTTTACCGGCATGCCGATGGTTGATACGCAAGACGCCGCCAGCCACAAGCACAACCCGCTCAAGCCGCACCTCGGCGGGCTGCTGGGGTGAGCCACTCGTGACAATTTCGTTTACAAATAAACGATAATACGTCTATTGAGACTATAAATAAGCAATGATCTTGCTAAAATCATAAAAACGCCGACAAATAAGCGTCCTGGGGAGGAGCTGATGAATTTGCTATCGCGAATCAAGAGCGAAGCTGCCTATCTGACCGGATTTTTGCGCACGTTGCGGCGTACAACGCCGATTGCCAAATCCCCGAATCGTACCATTCGCGACCTGTCTGAAGAGCTGGCGGCAAAATACGCCGACCGCGTCGCGCTGATATCTGAGCGCGAGACCTTCACCTATCGGGATTGGAACGGTCGCGCCAATATGTATGCCGGCTGGGCCCGCAGCATCGGTTTGAAGAAGGGCGAAGTTGTCGCCCTGATGATGCCAAACCGTCCGGAATATTTGAGCATTTGGCTTGGCATCGCCAAGGCGGGCGGCGTAACAGCGCTCATTAACACCAACATTTTCAGCCAGTCTCTCGCCCACTGCATCAACGTGGTAAATGCCCGTGCGGTTATAGTTGCGGTTGAACTGATGCCCTTGTTTGAAACAGCCAAGCCCTTTCTCCGGTCCGACCTGCAAATTCTGGCCCATGGCGAGTCCGACGCCTATCCGCGCATCGATAAGCTGATTTCACAGTTTTCAGACCTGAACCAGCCACTTGCAGAGCGGGTGCCGCTCAACATCAACGATAAGTGTGTATATATCTATACCTCTGGCACCACCGGATTGCCCAAAGCGGCAAACATCAATCACTACCGGTTGCAGCTGGCAATGCATGGCTATTCTGCCGTGACAGGAGCGACCCAATCTGACCGCATGTATGATTGCCTTCCGCTTTATCATACCGTGGGCGGCATAACCGCGCCGGGCAGTGTGCTGACTGTGGGCGGCTCATGCGTTATCCGGGAAAAGTTTTCTGCGCGCGAATTTTGGTCTGACGTGGTGCGCTATGATTGCACGATGTTCTGTTACATCGGCGAGCTTTGCCGCTATCTGATCAATACACCGCCCGGCAACTACGACACAAACCACCGTATTCGCCTATGTTATGGCAATGGCCTGCGCCCCGATGTTTGGATTCCGTTCCGGGACCGCTTCAAGCTGCCGCATATTTTAGAGTTTTATGCCGCCACCGAAGGCAATGTCACGCTGTTCAATTTTGACTCAAAGCCCGGATCAGTAGGCCGCGTGCCAAAGTGGGTCGAAAAGAAAATCGTTGCCAAAATCGTCAAGTTTGACGTTGAAAAAGAAGACGTCATTCGCAATTCCAGCGGCTTTTGTATCGAATGTGCGGTCGATGAAGTCGGCGAAATCATCGGCGAAATCACCAATGATCCTGAGAAGCCCGTAGGCCGCTTTGAAGGCTATGCGGAAGAGGGAGCTACATCTAAAAAAATCATTAACAATGTGTTCAAATCCGGCGACTCGTGGTTCCGGTCCGGCGATTTGATGCGCAAAGATGCGCTCGGCTATTACTACTTTATCGACCGCATTGGTGACACCTATCGTTGGAAGGGTGAAAATGTTGCGACCAACGAGGTGTCTGAAGCGCTGACCGGCTTTGGCAGCTTTCTCGAAACCAACATTTATGGCGTTCCGGTGCCAGGATTTGAGGGCAGGGCGGGCATGGCAGCGCTGGTTATGGAAGATCCTGCAAAGCTGGATCTGGCGGCGTTTCGCGCCTATCTGGCGCAGCATCTGCCCGAATATGCACGCCCTGTCTTTTTGCGCTTCCAGCATCATCTGGATATTACCGGCACCTTCAAACAAAAGAAGGTCGATTTGGTTCAGGACGGCTTTAACCCCGATGTGGTTAAGGACGCGCTGTATTTTAACGATGCACAGCGCGGACAGTTTGTTCGTATCGACACCGCGCTGTATCAAAAAATAATTGCCGGAGAGGTTCGTCTGTGAGTTTTCTGCCCGCCGCAAGCCTGCCCGCTTCAAGCCTGAATGTGCTGGATATGCACACGGCGGGCGAGCCTGTGCGCATTGTCACCGGCGGCTATCCGGTTTTGCAGGGTGCCACAATTCTCGACAAGCGCCGCGACGCGGTTGAGAACCACGACCATTTACGCACCATTTTAATGCACGAGCCGCGCGGCCACGCTGGAATGTACGGGGTTATTCCGGTGCAACCGTCCCTTGCTGGCGCAGAGCTCGCGGTGTTGTTTTGTCATGCCACCGGCTATTCCACCATGTGCGGCCACGCTACCATTGCCATCGGCAGATGGGCGGTGGAAAGCGGCCAGGTGGCGCATGATGGCAGCACCGCTCGCTTTGGTCTGGAGCTTCCGTGCGGATTGGTTCAGGTGGACGCAACAGTCGAAAACGGCAAGGTGGTGAAAACCGCCTTCGAAAGCGTCGCGGCCTATATCGACCGCGCAAACTTGAGTGTGCCCGTACCGGAATTGGGAAAAATACACTGCGACGTGGTTTTTGGCGGCGCTTTTTACGCCATTCTGCCGGCCTCCCGCTTGAACGTGTCGTTTGAAGGTGGCCTGACTCAGTTAACCGAAACAGCAGCAAAGTTCTTTGCCGCAGTACGGGCGATCTACACCCCGCATCACCCCGGCGACGAAGATTTATCCTTTCTCTACGGCGTGATTTTGGTTGATGACGCGCTCGGAGATGCGCCAAGCCGCAATCTTTGTCTGTTTGGTGAGGCACAAATTGACCGTTCGCCCACCGGCTCGGGCGTTACGGCACGCATGGCGCTTGATGTGTTGCAAAAGCGCATGGCGCTCGGCCAGTCCCGGCGTTTTTATGGCCCGACGGGCGATGGGTTTGATGCGGTTGGTGTGAAACTGACGACCTTTCACGCCAAACCTGCGGTTCACATCCGCGTTGAAGGTCGCTCATTCTACACAGGCACTGCCAAATATATCGTTGAAACCGATGATCCGCTTCGCGAAGGCTTCCTGCTGCCGGTTTAGCTGAGCTTAAAGGCGCTTAGCCCGTCACTTGTAAGCTTTCCACTTTGGCAACTTTGCGCCAAAGTCTTTTTGAGCCGAATCGGATGACGGGTGCAATTCAGGGGTGTGTCAGCATGAGATTTAAGCTCGGCCTATTTGCCGGTTTTTGTCTGTTCGTAGCGGGCGCCTGTGCACAGGAGCAGCAACCGGCTCCGGCTCCGCAAATTGTCAACGCCCCCGCCTCTGCCAGCACTCAGACCACAGCGCCAAATCCGTTAAACGCCCGCCTTGATGTGGCGCGGCTGGCAATTGAGCAGGTGGAAGCCGGACTCCTGCGCAAAGACCTCAGCGACAATGATCTTGCAAACTTCCGCGTTCAACTTGACGCGCCGCAATTGCAAATTCTTGGCGTCATTGAAGAGCTGACCCCAAAATTGGCCGCTGCCAAAAGCCGCCTTGATCAACTTGGGCCAAAGCCAACAGACAAAGATCCGGTAGAAACATCCGGCGTGGCGCAGGATCGCGCTGATCAGGAAAAGCTGTTCAATCAAATTGACGAAATGGTGCGCAAAGGCCGGTTGCTGAACGTACAGGCCGATCAGATCAAGGGCCAGATCGGGGTTCGGCGACACGCTCTGTTCACCCACGCCCTGTTTCAGCGCAATTCCAGCATGCTCAGCCCGTCGCTTTGGTGGCGCGTTATGCTGGAGCTGCCGCAAGACTGGAAACAGTTTAACACCGTAATGGGCGATTGGTACTCGGTCTCGTTTGCCAAGCTGCCGACCACCTCGCTGGCCCTGCTCATCGGCCTGGTCTTGCTCGGTGGCCTCATATACCGGCCACTGATGCGGGTTGCCAGCAATGTTGTTGAGCGCGATAAAACCCATGAACAACCCTCGCGGCTGCGTAAAGTGCTGGCTGCACTCTGGCTGGCGCTGATAACTGCCGCAGTGCCCATTGGCATGTTCGCCGCCGTGGCGCTGGCTTTCGACGCCTTCGAGCTGCTGATCCCAAAATTACAACCGGTGACACGCGCTGCATTTGACGCTGTCGTACGCATTTCGCTCACCTATGCCATGTCGCGCGCGCTGCTTGCGCCCCGTCGGCCAACATGGCGGCTGGTTGATCTCAGCGATGCTACAGCAACGCGCGTCTCCCGTTTGGCGTTAAGCGTGGCCATTATTGTGTCCACAGCAAAAATCGTTGAAGCCATCAATGACGTCATTGCCGCCTCGCTGCTAACATCTGTGTTCACCCGCGGCATTGGTTCGTTGGCGGTGGTAGCCGCCATGTCGGTTTCTTTGCGGCAAATTCTCCCGCCTGCGGAATCCAAAGGCGGCGGCCTACCGCCTGAACAAGACACCTATGCGTGGCTGCGCCTGTTTGCCTGGACAGTGGTGATAGCTGTCACCCTATCTGTCATTGTCGGTTATGTGGCGTTTTCCGCCTTCCTCATTGATCAGATGGTGTGGGTAAGCTTTATCGGAACGCTGCTCTATCTGCTTTTGATGCTGGCCGAGGACGGCATTACCGAACTTTCCCATACTGCCAACAGTTATGGCCGCTCAATCATCGCCGGCATCGGCATGCGCCCCGAAAGTGTTGATCAAATTGCCATTTTGCTTTCGGGATTGTTACGGGTGATTTTGGTGGCGGTTGCCATCATGGTGATCTTGGCACCGTGGGGCATCGAATCCGACGATATGGTCGGTTCGGTCAAAACCGCGTTTTTCGGCTTCAAGGTTGGCGATGTTAACATCTCGCTTTCCACCATCATCATTTCGGTATTGCTGTTCATTGGCGGCTTCATCGCCACGCGCGCATTACAAAAATGGCTGGATGCCAAATTCCTACCGGCAACGAATCTTGATACCGGTCTACGAAACTCCATTCGCACCAGCTTGGGATATGTCGGCATCACCCTGGCCATCGCCTTGGCGCTGTCCCATGTGGGCTTGAGTTTCGAGCGCTTCGCCTTGGTCGCGGGCGGCCTCTCGCTGGGTATCGGTCTTGGACTGCAGTCCATCGTCAACAATTTCGTTTCCGGTCTCATTCTTTTATGGGAGCGCGCGGTTCGTGTTGGCGATTGGGTAGTGGTTGGCACCGAGGAAGGTTTTGTCCGCCGGATCAATGTCCGCTCGACAGAAATCGAGACCTTTGACCGCGCCACCGTAATTCTGCCTAACACCAATCTGGTTGGCGGCGTCGTCAAAAACTGGGTGCATTCTGATCGGGTCGGCCGGATTCTGATCGAGGTACGCGCGCCCTACGAGTGTGACCCCGAGCTGTTTCGTAGCATTCTGATCAAATGCGCCAAGGACACCGATTTGGTGCTGGGAATTCCTGCGCCGCTGGTCATTTTCAAAAATTTTGGCGAGTCAGCCCTGCACTTTGAGTTGATTTGCTTCGTCGATGAGGTTGAAACCGCCGGTATGGTGAAAAGCGACCTGCACTATCTGATCTTCAGCCGACTGCGCGAGGCCGGAATTACCATGCCGATGGTGCAGCGGGAAATCACATTACGCGGCGTCGAAACTATCGGGCTGGCAGCTAAAAATCCCGGGGCCTAGCCTGCCTTTAGCCAATGCTTTAAAAAGCTGCGGCTCCACTTTGCCACTGCGCCGTCATACATAAACCAGTCCGAGAGATGCTGCTGCAATGGCTTCGCGCCTGGCGCATTTGCCCTGTCTCCGCCGCGCACCGCCCAACGGCACATCATCGCGTAAGTGACTTCCGGATGAAACTGCAATCCGAAGGCATTTTTACCATAGGAAAACGCTTGATTGGGAAACTGCTCGCCGCGCGCCAGCAAAGTTGCGCTTTTTGGCACATCAAAGCCCTCGCCATGCCAATGATAAACATGTTCGGGCAAATCCACGCCGCAAGCCGCGCTCAAGCCAACAGCATCCGCAGTGGGATAAATCGGATAATAGCCGCACTCCACGGCGCGCGAGTCATGCGGTTGCACCTTCTCACCCAGATTTTTAGCCAGCATCTGCGCGCCAAGGCAAATGCCCAAAAACGGCTTTTCTTCGCGCAGGGGGACATCTATCCAGTCGATCTCGCGCTTGATAAATTCATCGCCGTCGTTGGCGCTCATCGGCCCGCCGAAGATAACCGCGCCCGCGTGCTCTTTCATGGTTTTGGGCAGCGTATCTCCCATGCGGGGGCAGCGACAGTCCAGCTCATGACCCAATTGGCGCAGGTGGCGGCCCACACGGCCGGCACTGGAATTTTCTTGATGAAATACCACGAGAACAGGAGCAGACATTCTAAATCTTCGTCCTTCTGGCTTGCAGCCATTTTACCACCGGTAACACCAGTGCCTTCGGCAAAAACGGCGTCGTCCACACCGTCATTTTGTTCATCCACCCCAGCACTATCACCCGCTTACCGGACTTGAACCCGGCATAACCCGCCTCAGCAACGTCCAAAGATGTCATAATATGGTAAATTTTCAGTAAGTTTGCTTCAAACTTCGCCCGCGCGGCGAAGCCGGTTTCAACTGGCCCGGGGCAAAGCGCGCTCACCCGCACGCCTTGGCCTGCCAGTTCCGCCTGCAGCGCTTGAGAAAATGACAATACATAGGCCTTACTGGCATAATAAACCGCCATGCCCGGCCCGGGCAAAAATGCCGCTGTCGAGGCAACATTCAAAATACCACCCTTAAGACGAATGATATCTGGCAATAACGCCAGCGTGATATCCGTTAAAGCGCGGATGTTCAGATCAACGATTCCAACTTGATCGGCGCGGTCCAACTCTGCCATCCAGCCGTTCAGGCCATATCCGGCATTGTTGACGAGACAGTCAGCCTCTGCATTTGCTGCACTCAAAGCCTGCCGCAAGCTGTCCGCCGCCCCCGGCACCGCCAGATCAAGCGTGATAATCAGCGGCCGGGGTCGCCCGGATACGCTGATTTCATCCGCCAGCGCTTCGAGCGCCGATGTTGATCGCGCCACAAGCGCCAGATCACAGCCATCACGCGCCATAACCCGCGCCAGATCAGCGCCGATACCACCCGAAGCACCGGTGATCACTGTTAAACGGCGTGGATTATCCCCCAAAACATCTCTCCTGCTCTTGCCACACTGCTCAGCTACTGGTCCTGCGGCTGTAAGTCCCGTTGCGGCTGTCGCGTTCTCATGTCAAAGCTAAGCAAATCTAAGGCCATTAAGCACAATTCATGCAAAAAGCGTCCAATAATTTCGATATCATCATCGGCGGTGGCGGCATAGCCGGGCTAACGCTTGCGGTGGCGCTAAAATCCGCTTTGGGGCGCGGCGTCAAGGTTCTGGTCTGCGATCCGGGCCTAGAAAAGCCGGACGCAAATATATGGCGCGCCACCGCCATTGCCGCCGGTCCCCGCCAAATGCTCGAAACTCTGGGCGTATGGCAGGGCTTAGAGGATGTTCAACCCATAACCCGGATGGTTTGCACGGATTCGCGGGTTGCTGATCCCGTCCGTCCGGTTTTTTTACGGTTTGAGCCTCCAAAACAAGGGCAGTTCTTCGCCCATATGGTGTTTAACGCCCAATTACGCGATGCCCTCAAGCTGCGCGCCCTCGAACTTGACGTTGAACTGCGCGCCCAAAGCATCCCGGATTTTACCACCGGCACGGACGCGGTTCAGGTAAAATTGAACGATGAAACCGAACTCACCACCCGGCTTTTGATTGCTGCGGATGGCGCAGGCTCAAAATTGCGCGACAAGGCCCGCATCGCGATCAATCGCCATGATTACGATCAAGCCGGGATTGTCGCCACCATTGCCCATGAGCGCCCGCATGAAGGCGTCGCTGAAGAACATTTTTTGCCCGATGGGCCGTTCGCCATTTTGCCGCTCACCAAAAACCGCTCTTCAATTGTCTGGAGCGACAAAAAATCCAATGTCGCCAACCTGCTGGCGCTTGATGCGGAAGACTTTCTCTTAGAACTCACCCGCCGCTTCAGCCTGCGCTTTGGCGATTTTAGCGTGTTGGATCGTCCGCAAAGCTTCCCTCTACGCATGCAATACGCGCGGCACTATGTGGCGGAGCGCTTTGCCCTGCTTGGCGATGCCGCCCATGTCATTCACCCCATCGCCGGGCAAGGTCTGAACCTCGGCCTGAAAGACGTCGCTGTTTTGGCGGAAATCATCATCGCGCAAATGCGCCTCGGGCTGGATCCCGGCGCGGCAGCGGGCCTCAAAGCCTATGAGCGCGCGCGCCGCTTTGATGCGCTCAGCATGGGTGCTGCTGCGGATATGATGTATCGGTTGTTTTCCAACGATATATTGCCGGTTCGGTTGATACGCGATCTCGGCCTTGGTTTGGTCGATCGCGCACCGCCGCTGAAAAATCTGCTGGTGCGCGAAGCCTCCGGCCTGCTTGGGACCGTTCC
>JAYVYB010000074.1:0-23387 GCA_043784625.1 Methylovirgula sp. | reverse complement strand
AAGTACGCCATTTTCAAACGGAACGCCGACAACAAGAAACTTGCAGGGGACGCCATGCACCTGCTATCTGACAGAGCGGTGCGGAGACGGCGTGTGTCTTGCCCAAAACGACCGAGTGTGTGTTCCACTTTCTAAAGCATTGTACCAATAGCTTTATTTGATGAATGATGGTTATCCGATGAAATCCTGTTTGCTTTTCGATATTGACGGCACACTCACCGACAGTGACCACTATCATTTTATCGCTTTCAATGACATGCTTGCCCGCCACAATGTTTCGGTGACACGTGAAGAGTTTGTCGAGCGCATTTCCGGCAAGTCGAATTCGGTAATTCTGGCGGACCTGCTCCCGCATGTACCGGCCGAACATCACGCCGTCATGGCAGATGCCAAAGAAGCGGCTTTTCGCGCCATGGCCACCACATTGCATCCGCTGCCCGGCTTGATTGCCCTGCTTGATTGGGCAGATGCACACAAAATTCCCTGCGGTGCTGTCACCAATGCACCGCGCGCCAACGCCGAACATATGCTTGACGCGCTTGGCCTAACGCACCGTTTCAAGGTTTTGGTGCTCGCAGAAGAGCTTGAACACCAAAAGCCGCATCCGTTGCCGTACCTCACCGGGTTGAAGTTACTGGGAGCGGACGCTGCTGCAAGCGTTGGTTTCGAGGATTCAGAGTCTGGTCTTGCCGCAGCCGTGAGTTCCGGCCTTACCACCGTTGGCATGACCACCAGCTTGAACAACGAAGCCGTTTTGGCCACTGGAGCGCATCTCGCCGCTGCCGACTATCTGGATAAAGCATTGTTGGATCTGGTGAAGAAGACAGTTCAGATTTAGCTGTTCAGACCATTGACCTGATCTGTTTTCGGCAGGTCAAACCCGCGTTTACCGAACGCTAGCCCCATGCCCCAATGATCGCGCCCATAATCACCATCACAATCAGCCAATGCCCGGCGTCGATAGCCAGTAGCTTTGGCTTGTTATGGGCGTAGGCGTAGCTTGCAGCAAAGGTGGTGAGAATAAAGCCGCCCCAAAGAATAAGCGCAGAAATTACCCCGTTCTTAAATGTCACCTGTCCGGGACCAAGATGGCCGATGGCACCGGCCAAAACAAAAGCCATCACAAATTCGCACACAAATGACAGAATAAAAGTTGGCGTGGTTGGTCTTCCGTTTGGCATCAATGTTTCTTTGGCTTTTCCCAAAGCCGCAATCCAGCTTTGACTGAGCACGCCATAGTAAACCGCTCCGGCCAACCACGCTGCTGCTGCGGCTACCAAAACCGCCAGATAATTTATACCCGCATGTTGCATGTTACATGCCCCCCATTTTGCAAACCAAATTCCATTCTTCGTCCCTCACCGGCTGCACCGAGAGCCGAAAGCTGGTCACCAGCGACATATCCTTCAGCGCAGGCGTTTCTTTGACCTGCGCCAGAGTAACCGGTTTTGGCAATGGCCTAACACTGCGAAAATCCACCATACCGAATTTGCCGGTCGCATCGGTCGGGTCGGGGTGATATTCGCGGCAAACTTCGACAATCCCGACAACCTCTTTACCGTCATTGGAATGGTAGAAAAACGCCTGATCGCCGAGCTTCATCGCCATCATTTGTAGCTTTGCTGTATGGTTGCGCACGCCGGTCCAGCCGGTGCCGGTTGCGCCCGCCGCAACCTGCATGTCCCAAGACCATGCAGAAGGTTCACTCTTAATCAGCCAATATGCCATTACGTCCTCATTCGGCCTTGGATGGCCGTGCCAGCAACGCGTCAATCGCGTCGCCAATGGTCAAATGCCCGCTCAAAACCGCATCCACACTCATCGCAATCGGCATATCGACGCCTTTTGCTTTTGCCATTTTGACCAGCACCGAAGCAGTGTAAACCCCCTCGGCCAGCTTGCCGTCCATGGCTTCAGATACGCTCATGCCACGCCCGAGGTTCAACCCAAGCGAAAAATTTCTCGATTGGCTTGAATTGCATGTCAAAATCAAATCCCCTAAACCGGAGAGCCCCATTAGGGTTTCCGGGCGCGCTCCATAGGCCAGCCCGAAGCGGGTCAGTTCGGCAAAGCCGCGCGCGATCAATGCGGCGCTGGCGCTGGCGCCAAGCCCGCGTCCGGCGGTGATTCCGGCGGCAATCGCCAGCACATTCTTGGCCGCGCCGCCAATTTCCGCGCCGCGCAAGTCATCGGTATGGTAAAGCCTGAATGTCGGCGACGCCAAAACCCCCGCGATTTGCTGTGCCAACCGGTCGTCCTTCGCCGCCAAAGTCACGGCTGTTGGCAGTCCGCGCGCCACATCGGTGGCAAAGCTTGGCCCCGACAGCAGCGCCGCCGGATTTTGTGGCAAAATCTCGTTGATCACGTCGGACAGGAAGTGGCCGGAAGTCTGCTCAATCCCTTTCGCCGCAACCACGATGGGCGCATGCAGCTTTACGTGACTGGCAATGTTGGAAATAACTCCGCGCAATGATTGCGCCGGAACGGCTGCGATTACCAGGTCGCCAGCACCAATATCCCGCATATCGGCGCTGATCTTTATTGCGGCAGGGAGCGCCACGCCGGGCAGATAGGCCGTGTTTTCACCTGTTGCATTTATCGCGTCTGCTTGTTCCGCATTGCGCATACACAGTGTGACTCTGCATCCGGCGCGTTCTGCTGCGAGCGCCAAAGCGGTGCCCCAAGCGCCGCCACCTAAAACCGACACCGCCGCGCCGCGTCGCATCACGCTTTCCGGTTCAAGGATAGCTCGGCCTTCGTGTCGAGCGGCCAGCGCGGCCGTGGCGCAAACGTCAGGTCGTCGATTAATCCCAGCCCCAGCCGTTCAATACCTGCCCAAGCGATCATCGCGCCATTATCAGTGCACAGCACCGGGTTCGGTACCACAAGATGTAAGCCAGCCTCAGCAGCAAAGCGCGACAGCGCCCGTCGTATCGAGCTATTTGCGGCAACGCCGCCCGCCACAACGAGGGCAGATGGCGGACCAAATTGCTCAACGAACCGCTGCAGAGCAACCCTTATCCGGTCGGCGATCACATCGACAATTGATGCTTGAAACGATGCGCACAGGTCAGCAACGTCAGTTTCTGTCAATGGCGCTATACGTTCGGCCTCAATGCGCACCGCTGTTTTCAGGCCCGAAAGAGAGAAGTCAGCATTGGGCCGCCCCATCATCGGGCGTGGCAAATTGAAGCGCTCCGGGTTACCGTGCAGCGCTTGCTTTTCCACTTGCGGGCCGCCGGGATAGGGCAGGCCGAGCATTTTTGCCACCTTGTCAAAAGCTTCGCCCACCGCATCATCCAGCGTCGTGCCCAAGCGGACGTAATCGCCAACGCCCTTCACTGCCAACAATTGTGTATGCCCGCCAGACACCAGCAATAGCAGATAGGGAAAGGCAATGCCGTCGGTTAGTCGCGCCGTGAGGGCGTGCCCTTCCAAATGATTTACCGCCATAAATGGCTTGCGTGTGGCCAAGGCCAGTGCTTTCCCGGCCGTAAGGCCAACGATAACGCCCCCCACCAGCCCCGGCCCTGCCGCAGCCGCCACACCGTCAAGCTGCGATAATTTTAAGCCTGCCTTGTCCAAGGCACGCTTGATCAAATGATCCAGCACATCGACATGCGCCCGCGCCGCAATCTCCGGCACCACACCGCCATAGGCGGCATGTTCAGCGATCTGGCTCATAATCTCGTTGGAGAGAATATCGCCGCCGCCCGAAGGCCGCAGGGCCACCACAGAAGCGGCAGTCTCATCACAGGTTGTTTCAATTCCAAGCACACGCATCATAGCGGTTTACTTTTGCTCCCGACGAACTTATTGCCTGTTCAGCTTATAAACAAACAGCCTTGTAACCTATAAACGGGCAAGATTGAAACGCAACCATGCGCGCGAACGTAAAATGACAGCTCCGAACCCTGCTCTCAAACTCGGCACCCGTGGCAGCCCGCTGGCACTGGCGCAAGCTCATGAAACCCGCGGCCTTTTGGCCGCAGCCCATGGCCTCAGCGTTGACAGCGTAGAAATTGTGGTCATCAAAACCTCCGGCGATATGATTCAAGACCGCAGCCTGATGGAAGCTGGTGGCAAGGGCCTTTTCACCAAAGAGCTTGATGCCGCACTGCTTTCGGGTGACATTGACCTTGCAGTGCATTCCGCCAAGGACATGCCAACCCTGATGCCCGACGGGATTGAAATATCAGGTTATTTGCCGCGAGAAGATGCGCGCGATGTGTTCATCTCGAGCAAGTTTGACAACCTTATGGCGCTGCCTCAGGGCGCGCGGCTTGGCTCTGCTTCGTTAAGGCGGCAAGCTCAGGCGCTGAAGCTGCGGCCGGATTTGCAACCGGCATTGTTGCGCGGGAACGTCGAAACGCGCCTCAAAAAAATCGAAACCGGGCTTTGTGATTGCACCTTCTTAGCATTGGCGGGCCTCAGGCGTCTCGGTCTCGCGCACCACGCCACTCAAGTGCTGGACATGATCAATTTTCTGCCCGCAGTAGGGCAGGGTGCAATTGCGATCACCACGCGCACGCATGACAGCGCGGTTTTGACCGCGATAGCGCCGATCTTGCACACCGAAACAGCCGCTGCGCTCGCCTGCGAGCGGGCCTTTTTGCAGGTGCTCGATGGTTCATGCCGCACTCCGATTGCCGGATATGCTCATATTCACATGGGAAGGTTGCAATTTCGCGGCGAAGTTTACAGCGTCGACGGCAAGCAAACTTATGAAGTGGCCTTTATCGGCCTGCCGGAAAATGCCGCCAGAATAGGCGAGGACGCCGGGCGCGAACTGTTAAAACGCGCGCCGCAAGATTTTCTGCAACGTTGATATAATTGTTTTCAACGCTAATGTGGGTGGCTGATGCGTATTCTGGTGACGAGGGCCCGCCAAGATGCTGCATTAACTGCGGCGCGATTGCAGGCGCTTGGCCATGTGCCTGTGCTTGCACCAGTGCTGGAAATCATGCCGCTTGAGTTTGTCTGGCCGCAAAAGCCCAGGGCGCTGGTCGCCACCAGCGCTCATGCCTTTATAAAGCCGCCGCCCGCCGATTGGCATGACCTGCCGCTTTATGTTGGCGGTGAAACCACAGCCCGCGCAGCCGCCAAACTAGGTTTCACCCGCGACGTCATCGTGCGTGATGATGTTGGTGGTTTGGCGGCGCTGCTTGCCGTAAGTGACAGTTCCGGGGCGCTCTATCTCGCCGGAACACACCGTAAGCCAATTCTTGAAACGGCAATTCCCGGCCTTTCAGTGCTGGAAACTTATGAGGCGCGCGCCTGTGATCATTTGCCCGAGGATGCGCTCGATCAGCTCAAATCAAACCGCATAGACGTTGTTTTGCATTATTCGCGCCGATCTGCCGAAATTTTTGTGCGATTGATTCACCAGCAAAACATCAGCTTGGCCACATTGGTCGCCAGCCATATTTGTCTCTCCCGCGACGTGGCTGCGCCTTTGCAAACCACAGCCTTTAACGGGACATCCGCCTTAAGCGTAAAAATTGCTGCGTCGCCGGATGAGGCAAGTCTCATGGATTTGATTTGAGCAAACCTTTTTGTCCCAGGGTGCAGATGTGCGGTTTGCACACCAACCAGTCTGGCCTATAGTCGCGGTTAAGAGGATGTTTCATGACCAGTGACAATCAAGAGCCGAAGGCGAGACCCAAAGCCAGCAAGAAGCCCGCCTATTTGCCGCAAGGCGATGCGCCCGCAGCTGAGCAGAGCAGCGCGCCGTTGTCGCTTGACGAGCCCGTTGCACACAGCGAGATTGATGCAGCCGCGGAAACGACAGACGTCAGCATGCCAGCCCCGGATGACGGTTCTTTCGCTGCCGAGGCACAGAGCGCGCCTCCAACTCCGCCGGTTTTTGAGCCTGCTGCGCCTGTTCTGCCTCTTCCAAAACCTGCTTACGGTAAAGCTGGGATTCTGGGCGGCCTTGTCGGTGCGGTTGTTGCGTCCGGGGTGTTTTTAGCTGCTCCGAAGCTGTTGCCGCCGCCGCCGCCAGATGTCGCATTGACCCAGCAAATTGCGGCGTTGCAAGCCGCCGTAAAGACCAGCGAAACCTCTCCTAAAGCGCTGGCAAGCCTTCAAGAACCATTGGCGGCGCTCGATGGTCGCCTCAAAGCGGTTGAGGGCAAAGTCTTGGAGCTGGTTCCCTCCAGAGAAGCGCCGGCCGTGCCGGATACGTCCACTTTCGAACAGCGGCTGGTAAAGCTTGAAACCGCGCAAACCGCAACAAAGGCGGAAAACCGTGTGATCATGGAACAAAGTGCGGCGTCAAAGTCAGACGCGTCTGCAAGCCTTGCTATCGCTACCCAAGCTTTGGCGCTTAGCGCGGCGCGCAGTGTACCGTTTGCCGCCGAATTTGCCGCCGCCGAAAGTCTTGGTGCCGACAAGGCTAAACTTGCAGCCATCAAACCTTTTGCCGCTGCCGGGCTGCCGGACAACGCTGTGCTTGCGGCTGATTTGAATGCGCTGGCCAAGGCCGCCGCGAAACCCGCCACCGCAGACGCACCAAAGTCCTATTGGGAAAAGCTTAGCTCCGGCGCGCTCAACCTCGTTAAAATCCGGAGCAAGGACACGGCGGAAGAGGCCTCTGTCGCTCCCATAACGGCCCTGCTCGCCAAGGGTGCCCTGAGTGAGGCGATAGCTTTGCAGGCCAAATTACCAGAGCCGCTGCTCTCCGCCACCAAACCTTGGGTTGAAAAAGCCACAGCGCGGGTGGGCGCGGAGGCTGCCATCAAAGGTTTGTGGAGCGATGCCCTGACCAATCTCACAAAACCTAAAAACTGAGGCCGCTTCATGTTGCGTTTAATCATTTTGCTGGCAATTTTGGGCGGATTGGCTTTTGGCATTGGCCAGTTGGCAGATCAGCCTGGCGATATTTCGATCAATTGGGGCTCAACCCATATTGAAACTTCGCTGCTCACAGGGGCATGCATTGCTGCCTTCACACTGGCGGCGTTCAGCTTTCTGTGGAGCCTGATTCGCTTCGTCTTTCGTATTCCATCAATTCTGACCATCGCGTCTGGCGCGCGCCGTCGCGCCAAGGGCTATGCCGCAGTTTCACGCGGGATGGTTGCTCTAGGCGCGGGAGATCATAAAGGCGCGCATGCCGCTGCCAAAGATGCGGAGCGCCATCTCAAAGGTGAACCTCTAACTCTGTTGCTCAAGGCGCAATCTGCCCAGCTTTCAGGAGACAAGCGGGCCGCTGAAAACGCCTTTTCGCAAATGGCGGAACATCCTGAAACCCGTGTTTTGGGATTACGCGGCTTGCACGTGGAAGCCCGCCGCCGCGGTGATCATGAAGCGGCCCACGCTCACGCCTTGGAGGCGCAAAAGCACGGTGCCGCGCCCTGGGCGGGTGACGCCGTCTTGGAGCATCACGCCGCCCGTGAAAACTGGACCGAGGCTTTGGCCGGCGTTGAGCGTAGTGCTTCGGCGCGGCTTATTGACAAACCAACCGCCAACCGTCAGCGCGCGGTGCTTAAAACCGCAATAGCGTTGCAGCAGGAGGCTTCAAATCCTTCCGCTGCGCTGGATCTTGCCAAAGAGGCGGTCAGCCTAAGTCCTCTATTGGTGCCCGCCAATGTGCTGGCGGCAAATCTTCTCATCCGCAACGGTGATACCCGCCGCGCCAAAAAGCTGATTGAAGCAATCTGGCCCAAGGTGCAACATCCGGATTTGGCGGCCAGCTATGTCAATTTGCGCCCCGGCGATAAGGCGTCGGAGCGGCTTGCCCGTGCCGAAACCTTGCTCAGAATGACACCAGAGTCGCTTGATGCCCGCCTCGCCGTGGCAAAGGCCGCAACTGAAAGCCGCAATATTGACCGCGCCCGCGCGGTTCTGGAGCCGGTGGCAAATCTCGATGGGGTGACACGGCCAAGCGTAAAAGTCTGTCTTGCAATGTCGGCGTTGGAAGAGGCTCAGGGCAGCGCCGGAAGCCGTGCCCGCGATTGGCTTGCGCGCGCCGCCCGCGCCCCGCGTGACGAGGCATGGACCGCCGATGGCATGGTGTCGGACATATGGCAGCCGGTGTCGCCGGTTTCCGGCAAGCTCGATGCGTTTAAATGGGAGCGCCCGGTTGAGCGCTTGGCAGCTTATGTTGTGGAACCTGCTCCGGAAGTGATACCGGATCCGCCGCGCATTGATGTAACCCCGCCTTCGACAACGCCTGCGCCAAAATCCTTGACAAAACTGTTGTCCGCTTCGGGCTCCAGTGCAGGCGCGTTGCCAAGATCATCTTCGCTGCCGGTCATTTTCCCTCAAGCCAATGCGCCGGATGACCCTGGACAAGTACAAAACGGGCGCGACTTTGAGGCTGAAACGGAATCCCCCAAGAAATCGCGCTTTGGCGGCTTGTTTAAATAGTTATGCCACTTCGCTTTGCGGCGAAAACACCTGCTGAGAGAAGCATATTGCGCAATCGGGAACAGCTTGGTTCAAAGCGGCTTGCGCTAAAGTGAGCAGCGCCTCCGGCATGTCGGCATGCACAGGAAACAGCGCCACGCCAATCGACGCTGCTGTTGTTGATTTTTGATCGGTTAAGCCGCCGCCCTCGTGCACAATGGCTTGAACGCGTTTGGCCAGACGCAGGCAATCGCCGCTGTTGGCAATTTGACTCTGGACAATCGCCAGGGTCTCGCCGTCGATCTGTGCGATCATATCGCTCTCGCGCAGAATGGCACCAAGCCGCTCCATCATGACCAGTAAAAAATGATCTTCTTGCGGATGGATGGTCGATGCCCCATTGCGCGAATGCCCGTGCAGCCGCACCAGATGCAGTGCAAAGCTATGATCGAGCCGTCGCCCGCGCAGCATAATCCTGTGCATATGGCGCACGAGAGCCGCTCTGTCAGCAGGGGTGGCGTGGTTACGCCCCGCAGTTTCCGGAGCGCTCTCCTCGCGCCGCGCGCTCATATCGAACCCGACAGTTAGTATCCCCGACACATGACCGGCGCTATCCCGCAACAGTGACTTTTGCATCATAAACTCGTGCTGAAGCCCCGAACGGCTCCGCAGAGTTTCCTCAAAAGGAGCAAGCGGCTTGGTTGCATTCAGCATAGCCCGATCTGTTTTGCTTAGGGCGCGCGCCGGGCCGGCAAGCGCCGGTTCAAACTGCTGCCGCAGCTTGTTCGCAAATAGGGGCGCTCCGGTTTTGTCGACGGCGCTGATCATCATCGGCAGAGAATCAATCACTTGCAGCAGGCGCGCATCCAATTCCCGCTCCGCCGAGCTATGCAGCGCTTTCGTAGACGCCAAACTGCCCTTGAGGCGCTGCGCCCGCTTTTCGAGTTGCAGCTGGTTTAGGCGCAGTTTGAGCAGATTGCGTCCGCGCGTAACAAATTCAACAGGATCGACCGGAGAACTCAAAAAGTCGGTCGCGCCCGCCTCCAAGGCTGTCAGCTTGCGCGCCCGCTCGCCGTGTACTGTGATCACAATCACCGGCACATCGGCGCATTTAGGCAGCGCCCGAAACGCCCGGGTGAACTCGGCACCATTCAGGTCCGGCATATTATAATCGCTGATCACCAGATCAGGCACCCGCTCAGCAAACGCTTCCAGAGCGCTCATCGCATCCACAAACGTAATAATATCGCATTTTTCTACAAACGTTGCGGCAAGATGGCTGAAAATATTGCGGTTGGTTTGGCGATCATCAATCAGAGCAATCAGTGGCATGGTAATCCGAACATATAAAATGAGCGCCAAACCTATCAATGTTTAGCCCTGAACTAGTAATGTTGGGATTTTACCGTACTAATCTTAAAATCATCTTCACGCTTAAAGCCTACGCAATTTGTCCAAGTAATGCGCGCTTGGCTTCAGAATATTCACGAATAAGCCGCGCCACCAATTCCGCAGCCGGAACAATATCATGCACCGCGCCAATACCTTGGCCTGAACCCCAAATATCTTTCCATGCCTTTGCGCCACTGGTTGCTTTAGCAAAATCCATCTTTGAGGCATCTGCCTGTTCCAGATTATCCGGATCAAGCCCTGCCTTCTCGATGGATCCGCGCAAATAATTCCCGGCGATGCCGGTGAATAGATTTGAATAAACAATATCTGCCGCGCCGGAATTTACGATCATGTCCTTATAGGCCTGCTGTGCGTTTGCTTCAGCTGTGGCAATAAAGGCTGAACCGATATAGGCCAAATCCGCGCCCATTGCCTGCGCCGCCAACACCGCTCTGCCGGTGGCAATTGCCCCCGATAACACCAGCGGGCCGTTAAACCATGCGCGAATTTCCTGAATCAGAGCAATCGGGTTCAGGGTGCCCGCATGGCCGCCCGCGCCCGCCGCCACCGCAATCAGTCCGTCCGCGCCTTTTTCAATGGCCTTTTTCGCATAAAAATTATTGGTGACATCATGCAGCACAATGCCGCCATAGCTATGCGCCGCCATGTTCACATCCGCTCGCGCGCCCAGCGAGGTGATGATCAGCGGCACCTTATATTTCACGCACAGCTCCATGTCGTGCAGCAGGCGTTCATTGCTTTTATGGACTATCTGATTCACTGCAAATGGTGCGGCGGGGCGCTCGGGGTGCTTGGCAGTGTGCTCGCCCAATTCACCCTCAATCCGTTTAAGCCATTCTTCTAAAACCGGCCCCGGCCTGGCGTTGAGCGCCGGAAACGAGCCGACAATCCCGGCTTTGCACTGGGCAATCACCAAATCAGGATTGGAAATGATAAACAACGGCGAGCCAATCACCGGGACGGACAGGTTTTGCAAAATGGCGGGCAGGGACATGATCGAGCCTTATGAGAGATAATGTTTATATATAAACAATTTCAGTCTTCTGTGAAGAGCTTGTGAAATTTGACATATTTGTGCAAGCTCAGTCTGACGAAAATTTTACCTGTTCCACCGCCTCAGCTATGAGGCAGCGATGAATTGGCACCTTGCATGACTTCCATTTCCCATCTCCCCACCCTGCTTGCGGCAATGGCGCCCTCCATGGACGAGGAAACTTATGTGTTCGCCACAGTACCCAAGGTGCCGAATCGGCTCAAGCCAATCATGACCTTTCGTGAGGGCGAACGCATCACGCTCATTCTCACCGTTGCCGAGGCCGAGGCCGCAAACCTGCCCTATTCCTATCCCAGCCGGATGATCACACTGAACATTCACTCCGCCTTGGAGGCGGTGGGCTTTCTTGCCGCCATCACCACCCGCCTTGCCGCAGCCAATATCAGTGTAAATCCGGTTTCGGCGTTTTATCATGACCATTTGTTTGTGCCCGCCGGGCGCGCGGTGGAGGCCATGAAAATCCTTGATGCCCTGACGCGGGAGCATCAAAAACCGTTGGCGCGCTAAAGTTCACACAAAACCAAAAAACCACACAAAACATTGACGCGCCCGCTCAAGCCCTCTAACTCGCAGCTAACAATGTTAGCAGGATAAAAATGTCAGAAATTTCCTCTGCCGCCGCCAAGCGCAGAACCTTCGCCATTATTTCGCATCCGGATGCCGGTAAAACCACGCTCACTGAAAAGCTGTTGCTGTTTGGCGGCGCGATTCAGCTTGCGGGGGAGGTCAAGGCCAAGCGAAACCGTGTGCAAACCCGCTCGGATTGGATGGGTATCGAGCGCGACCGTGGCATTTCCGTCGTCACCTCGGTGATGACGTTTGAATATGGCGATTGCGTTTTTAACCTGCTTGATACGCCGGGCCATGAGGACTTTTCCGAAGACACTTACCGCACCCTCACTGCGGTTGATAGTGCCGTCATGGTCATCGACGCCGCCAAAGGCATCGAGGCGCGCACGCGCAAGCTGTTCGAGGTCTGCCGCCTGCGCGATATCCCAATCGTAACCTTTATCAACAAAATGGATCGCGAAACCCGCAACACTTTTGACCTGCTGGATGAGATCGAAAAGGTGCTGGCGCTGGATTGCGCTCCTGTCACCTGGCCCATTGGTTCCGGCAAGAGCTTTGCCGGGACTTTCGACTTGCGCCAAAATGAAGTGCGCCAGATTGACCGTGATGACACCGTAATGAAAGTTACGGGCTATGATGACCCGCGCGTTGCAGCGTTGCTCCCGGTGCAAGATCGCGCCGAATGGCAGGAAGAAATCGCGCTGGCGGCGGAAGGGTGCAAACCGTTTGACCTCGAAGCATTTCGTCAAGGGCATCTGACTCCGGTGTTTTTTGGGTCGGCCCTGCGCAACTTCGGCGTGAAGGACCTGATTGATGCCTTGGCCGAAATCGCCCCGCCGCCGCGTTCACAGCAGGCAAGCACCCGTATTGTCGAAGCGGATGAAGATAAAATGTCCGGCTTTGTCTTCAAAATTCAAGCCAACATGGACCCCAACCATCGCGACCGCATTGCCTTCATCCGTGTCTGCTCCGGCAAGCTGACGCGTGGCATGAAAGCCAAACTGGTGCGCACCGGCAAGCCTGTTTCGGTAACGGCGCCGCAATTCTTCTTTGCCCGAAACCGTGCCATCGCCGATGAGGCCTATGCCGGCGACGTCGTCGGCCTGCCCAATCACGGCACTCTGCGCATCGGTGATACGTTGACCGAGGGTGAGGATATTGTGTTTCGCGGCGTGCCCAGTTTCGCGCCGGAAATTTTGCGCCGCGTCACCCTTCAAGACCCGATGAAGGCCAAAAAGCTGAAAGAAGCGCTGACCCAGCTTGCCGAAGAAGGCGTGGTGCAGGTATTTTTGCCGCGCGATGGCGCACAGGCCATGGTGGGTGTGGTCGGTGCCTTGCAGCTGGATGTTTTGGTGGATCGCTTGAAAGCCGAATATGGCCTGCCGATCGGCTTTGAACAAACCCGCTTTTCAATTTGCCGCTGGATAGATTCAGATGACAAATCCGAGTTGCAGAAGTTCATTGATGGTAATGGCTCTGCCGTGGCCAATGATCTCGATGGCGCGCCGGTGTTCCTCTCTCCGTCGGCGTTCCAATTGAACTACGATCAGGAGCGCTGGAAAAAGCTGACGTTTACCGACATTAAGGATTATCAGGTCGGGGAGTAGGCCTACGCCCTCATCCGGTATTCGTTCGCCTTCTCCGGTTTTAGGGGCGGAGGACTTAAGCGGCTACGTGCAGAATAAATCCCTTTGCCCGCTTGCGGGAGAAGGTGGCTAAAAGCCGGATGAGGGCGGTTTACCGCTCCAGTACCTGCCGCCCAGCTGCTGTGCGGTCTTGCCATCCGGCGCGTACCAGTTCGGGGTCAGCGTGTTCCTCCACCGGCCATCCGATGCAAAGATAGGCGATCAGCTTCCATCCTGTTGGCGCATCGAGATCGATCGCCGCCTGAGTCGGGTTTAAAATAGACACCCAGCCCACACCCAGCCCCATCGCCCGCGCCGCCAGCCAGAAATTTGAAATCATCCCGGCCACGGAAAGCTCAAGCGTCTCCGGCATGGTTCGCCGGCCCAAGCCCGCGCCTTGCACCGTGTACCGATCACAAAAACACGCGAGCTGCACCGGGGCAATGTCCATGCCGGACAGTTTCAGCCGCGCATAAAGGGCAGCTTTCTCTCCGTGCAGCACTTTAAGAGCCGAGGCGTTGGCGCTGGCAAAGTTGGCTTTCATCAGCTGCCGCCGCGCCGGGCTTTGCACATTCATCCAGCGCCACGGTTGCGAATTGCCAACAGAAGGCGATAGCTGCATCACGTCAAGCAACCGCTCGATCAAATGTTGCGGCACGGCATCTGGCCGGAACCGCCGCACGTCGCGCCGCCACTCCATCAGGGTGGTCAGTTGCGCTTGAAAGCTGTCGTCAAATACCGGTGGTTTCATGCGGCGGCAATCAGATGGAAAAAGCTGCCGGTAACATGGCCGCGACGGCTTCCCGCCGGGGTGGGTGCGCTGCCATAAGCGTCCTGCGTGGTGGCAAACGCGGCGTCCGCCCCCTGCGATGTTACAACGGCATAGTGGAACTCATGTCCTTTAAATTGGGCTCCTTTAAGCCCGAGCCCGCACTCTGCCGCCAAGGTCGCGGCGCGATAGCCGAGGTTCATTTTGCGCTTGGCAAAGCTGGTCTCTACGCTCAACAGCCCCGCCATTTTGTGAACGTGGCCCTGCGCATCCGTCAAGCTTTCTCCCAACGCCATATAGCCGCCGCACTCGCCATGAACACCGCGCGTCTGTGCGAAATTCCGCAATCCGGCGCGAAAATCCTCAGCCAAGCTCAGCGCTCCGGCGTGCAATTCCGGATAGCCGCCCGGCAACCAGCAAAAATCACAAGAGTCATCCGGCCCCTCATTTGCCAAGGGTGAAAACGGTACAATCTCGGCGCCATGTGCCCGCCATCCCTGCAACAAATGCGGATAAATAAACGAAAATGCCGCATCCTGTGCCAAAGCAATGCGCTGGCCCGGTGGTTTCAGTCCCGCGCTTGTCAGAGGCGAAATCGTTAGCACAGTTGCCATTTTTTGCACTGCCGCCAGATCCACATGCGCCGTCACAAAGTCCGCCAGTGCTTCCAGCCGCATCTCTAAATCGGAGGTTTCACCCGCCTGCACCAGGCCCAGATGCCGTTCCGGCAACCCAACCGAATCCGATTTTGGCAATGCCCCCACAACCGGAACGCCCAGTGCTTCAATTGCAGTCTTTGCCAACCGGATATGCCGCTGTGACCCGACACGATTGAGCACGACGCCGCCAATGCTGATGCGCGGGTCATATCGCATATAACCGAGCACCAGCGCCGCCGCTGATTGTGCCTGCCCCGTCACGTCCAAAACCAGTAGCACCGGCAAACCAAGCGCCGCTGCCGTGTCTGCCGAGGCCCCGCTGCGCCCCAAAGCGGCAGGCACCCCGTCAAATAACCCCATTGAGCCTTCCGCAATTAAAAAATCGGTGTCCATTGCCCCCATTGCGGCAAGAGATTGCACCACATCCGGCTCCATCGCCCATGTATCGAGGTTGAAACTCGGACGTCCCGTTGCCGCGGCATGAAAAGCCGGATCAATATAGTCCGGCCCGGATTTCACCGCCGCCACTCGCAGTCCGGAGCGTCGCAAAGCCCGCATCAACCCCAACGCCAATGTGGTCTTGCCAGAGCCGCTTTTGGGCGCGGCGATGAGAAATCCGGCGCTCATCTGTCAGGTTCCGTTTGAATATGGTTCATGGTCAAGGCCAGCGGCGCAAGCACCTCGCGAAGGGTAACGATTTGCCCGATTGCAACTATCGCCGGTGAGGAAAAACCCTTCGCCGCCACATCTTTTACCACATGCTCCAGCGTTGAAACCATCACCCGCTGCCGCTTGGTTGTGGCGTGCGCCACCAGCGCAACGGGGGTTTGCGCCGCCGCGCCACCGGCCATCAAAGCGGGCACAATTTGCGGCAGATTGGACATCGCCATATACAAAATAATCGGCAAGCCCGTTGCCGCCATGCTCTGCCAGTCCTTTTCCGAAACTGTTCCTTCCGCGCTGTGTCCCGTCGCCAAAATCACTCCGGCATTGGTATTGCGTGTTGTCGCTGGAATTCCGGCATAGGCCAGACCGGCGATTCCGGACGTCAGGCCCGGAACCACACGAAACGGCACGCCCGCCTTTACCAGTTCGAGCGCTTCCTCTCCGCCGCGGCCAAACACAAACGGGTCGCCGCCCTTTAGGCGCAAAACCCGCTTGCCTTGCCTTGCCAATTCGATCAGCCTTTGAGTGATGTCTGTCTGCAAATGCGAGGGGCGACCGCCGCGCTTTCCGGCAAATTCCAGCTCCATGTCTGCTTTGGCAAACCGCAAAATCTCGTCGCTTACCAAAGCATCGTAAACCAGTACGTCGGCTTGGCGCAGCGCGTTCACCGCGTGCAACGTCAGCAACCCGGGGTCTCCCGGCCCGGCCCCCACCAGCCAGACAGTGCCCGCGTCAAAAACCGGCAAATCCTGCAAAATATCGAGCGAACCCGCGTTCATGCGGCAAATTCCTTTGCAGGTGAGGCCGCGCTTGCTAGAACAAAGCCATGGATGAAGATGCGGTATCCGAACATTTTGATGCGTCCCAGTTGCGGCGCGGCTGGACCACGGGTGCCTGTGCCACGGCAGCAGCCAAAGCGGCTTATGCGGCGCTGCTGAGCGGTCATTTTCCCGATCCGGTTGTTATTACCTTGCCCGGTGGCACCGAGGTTGCTTTCACGCTTGCCCATAGCCATCTTTACGCTAATTTCGCTGAAGCGGGTATCATCAAAGACGCCGGAGATGACCCCGACGTGACCCACGGCGCGCTGATTAACGTCCGCGTCTCGCACGCTAGCGCTGGCACCGGTGTCAATTTTAAAGCAGGTGAAGGTGTTGGCACGGTCACCTTGCTTGGCCTGCCGCTGCCCGTAGGCGAGCCTGCTATCAATCCTGCGCCGCGCGCCATGATTCGCGCCGCCATTGCCCAAGTTGCGGCGCAGTTCGGCGGTAGCGGCGATGTTGTGGTTGAAATCTCTATCCCCGGCGGCGCGAAAATCGCCGAACGCACCTTGAACGGCCGTTTGGGGATTGTGGGCGGCCTGTCTATTTTGGGCACCACTGGAATTGTCGTGCCCTTTTCCTGCGCCGCGTGGATAAACTCCATTCATCGCGGTATAGATGTGGCGCGCGGGCTGGGCCTCACGCATATCGCAGGCAGCACGGGAAACACCTCGGAAATCGCCGTGCAAAAGCTCTACAATTTGCCCGATCAAGCCTTGATTGATATGGGCGATTTTGTTGGCGGCATGTTGAAATATCTGCGTAAAGCGCCCGTGAACAAAATCACCATCGCCGGTGGCATGGGTAAAATGACCAAGCTTGCACAAGGTTTGCTCGATTTGCACTCGCGCCGTGGCGAGGTGGATTTGAATTTTCTTGCCGGATTGGTTGAGGGCTCCGGCGGCGCAAAAGCCGTCGCCGATGAAATCCGCGCTGCGAATTCGGCCAAGCACGCCTTTGAAATCGCGGCTGCCGCTCACGTTGATATGGCTGCCGAAGTTGCGCAAAAAGCTAGGCAAACCGCGGCAGAGGCTCTGCAAATTCCAGCCCGTGTGGAAGTCATTATTTTTGACCGCGAAGGCGCGTTGTTGGCGCGCTATGAAGCGCAAACCCGCTGATTTACCCATCGCGCGTGCCGCCTCTAAATTGTCGGCGATAGCCAACGCTATACAGCGCGCTCTCGCGGAAATCGTCACCCGCAGCGAGGTCTTCCGCCAAAGCCGGGCCAACCAAAATCAACGCAGTTCGCTGCATCGGGTTTTCCCGCGCCAGCCCTGCAATTGTGGCCAGTGTGCCGCGTAAAATCTGCTGGTCGGGCCAAGACGCGCGATACACAATCGCCACAGCGCAGTCGGTCCCATAATGCGGCACCAGCTCCTCCACCAGCTTTTCCAACACATGAATCGAAAGGTGAACCGCCAAAGTTGCGCCGGTGCTGGCAAAAGTGCTCAACTTCTCTCGCTCAGGCATGGCTGAGGCGCGTCCCGATGTGCGCGTGAGAACAAGGCTCTGCGCCACTTCGGGCAAGGTCAGCTCCACCTGCAGGGCCGCCGCCGCCGCCGCAAAGGCAGGCACTCCCGGCGTTACGTCAAAGGCGATAGCCAGCCTGCGCAAGCGCCGGATTTGCTCGCCCATGGCGCTCCAAACCGATACATCGCCCGAATGTAGCCGCGCCACATCCTCGCCAGCCGCGGAGGCGCGAATAAATTCGGCTTCAATCTCGTCCAAAGTCATCGGCGCTGTGTCAACAATCCGCGCATTTGGCGGGCAATATTGCAACAATTCCTTCGGCACGAGAGACCCGGCATAAAGGCACACCTTTGAGCTGGCGATAAGGTCGCGCCCGCGCAGCGTAATCAAATCCGGCGCGCCGGGCCCCGCCCCGATGAAATGGACTTTCATAGTGCCGCTCCAATGGCGATGGCGCATGTTGCGCCGTTGTCAGAAATGCGCGGCAACACCAATGTGCCGCCTTGCCCCGCGCCCGCCAGTGCCGCCGCTTCACACACGCTGTCGAGCCCGAACTGCGCCTGCACCAATTGCGAACGTGTCGCTCCCTTACCATTGTACTGCGCAAGCTGTTCGCGCGGAAAAAATGTCAGCGGCAGCGCCAGCAAAAGCGCCGCCTCGAGCAAGCCTGCCTCCTCAAATTTATCTTCAATCGAATAAATTGCCGCACTTTCAAGCGATAAATCGGCCATATCAAGCGCCCGTCGCACCAGCGCGGCAATCATTTTCGCGGGCACGTTTTTGCGGCATCCCAGCCCAATCGCAACACAGGTCATAGCGTCACACCCTGATCAACCGTGTCCTGTTTGGTTCGTGGCTGCTTGCTAACCTGCTGCTTTGTTACTTGCCACATCACCACGGGCATAGACGCGCGCCAGCCATAAAACCGCCCCACCGCATCCGCCTCGGCAAAATTCAACTGCACCAGCCGCCCGCCGTGTGCTTTGAAAAGCGTTGTCAGTTGCGCTTGGGTTTCCAGCGTCACAGCGTTAATCACCATGCGGCCCCCCGGTTTCAACGCCGCCCATGCCGCCTCAAACACGCCTGCAACCGTCGCTCCGCCACCGATAAACACCGCGTCCGGTGCAGGCAAACCTGCCAGCGCGTCTGGTGCTGCCCCCGCTATAATCTGCAAATCCGGAACGCCGAGCGCCAGCGCATTGCTGCGGATATTGGCGGCGCGCGCGGCGCTTTGCTCGATGGCTATTGCGCGCAAACTCTCACTACAGAGCATCCATTCAATCGAAATTGACCCGGAACCGGCCCCGATATCCCACAGCAGATCGCCATGTCGGGGTGCCAGCGCGCCCAGCGTCATAGCTCGCGTATCACGCTTGGTAATTTGCCCGTCATGGATAAACCAATCATCAGGCAGACCGCCCGCAAGCGGAATAATGCGGGCATCCGGCGCGGCAACAATCTCAAGCCCCACGATGTTTAGCGGGTGCACATCATTCGCGTCAAAATCTTGCGCTGTAGAGCGAACAACGCGCGCGCTGGCACCCCCCAAACGCTCTAAAACCATCAACCGCGATAGGCCTAATCCCCTTGCCACCAAAAGTCTTGCAAGCGCCGCTGGCGTGGTTTCGTCCCATGACAACGCCAGAATGCGCCGCCCGGGTTGCAAATGTGGAATAATCCTCTCCAGCGCCCGCCCGTGCAGGCTGACAATTGCACAATCTTGCAACGCCCAGCCCAGCCTTGCGGCGGCTAAACTCATGCTGGACACCTGCGGAAACACCCGCATTTCGGAAGGGTCCACATGCGCCGCCAAAACCGAGGCAACTCCGTAAAAAAAAGGATCGCCGCTAGCCAAAACCACAACCGGCTTGCCCCGCATCGCCAAAATTTCACTATAGGCTGCCTCTATTGGGCTTGGCCATGCCAACGAACGCCCGCGCAAGCTTCCGGCCAAAGCCAAATGCCGCGCGCCGCCCGCCACAAGTTCCGCTTGCTCCAAAGCGCCCTTTGCGGCAGAGCTAAGGCCGTTCAGCCCGTCCTCGCCCAGTCCAATAATGGTCAGCCACGGCGCGCTCATCGGTGTGTCCCTTGAACCAGCAACAGTCCCGAAACCAGCAACAGTCTCGAGATCAGCAAAAGCCGCGCCAAAGCCATATTCTCATTTTGGGCGGCACATCCGAGGCTGGCGCGCTGGCGTTGGCGCTTACAGGCAAAGTGCACGCCACCCTGTCGCTCGCTGGCCGCACGCAAACGCCGCGCCAACCCGTGCCATTTCGCACCGGTGGTTTTGGTGGCGTCGAAGGCTTGACGGCCTATCTCAAAGTTCAGAACATCACCGCCGTCGTTGATGCAACCCATCCCTTTGCCAGTCAGATGTCGCGCCACGCTGCTCTGGCATGCGCCGGAGCGCAAATTCCGCTGATTCAGCTGTCGCGGCCCGCATGGCAACAGCAGCCAGGCGACCTGTGGCATGAGGTTGATACGGTGGCAGAAGCGGTCGCGTCGCTGCCAGCGGCCCTCAAGCGCATTTTCCTCACCCATGGCCGGTTGGATTTGGCTCAATTTGTCCGCGCGCCGCACCATTTTTACCTCATCCGCACCATTGATCCGCCATCCGGACTGGCTGAGCTTGCGCAAGCCGGGATGTCTCACCGCTTGATCTTGGCGCGCGGACCATTTGCACAGGCCGAAGAGGCCGCACTGCTCGCCTCTGAACATATCGACATTCTGATAACTAAGAATTCCGGCGGCACGGCAACCTATGGCAAAATCGCCGCCGCCCGCGCGGCGCATATCCCGGTGATTTTGCTGCGCCGCCCCAAAGCGGAAGCTTGCCCGCAAGCCAGCAGCGTTGATGAGGTTTTGCGCTGGCTTCACGATCTCACACCGTAGCTGCGTGGTGTTAAAACCCACGGTGCCTTGCCCTCGCGCGCAATCAGCCGTGTCTCAGAAGAGCCGATGATCACCAATGTGCTCATGTCAATCTTTGCCACCTCGGCCTCCGCCAATGTGGTGATGTGCAGGTGCTCCTCCGGACGACCGACGTTGCGTGCAAAGATCACGATTGTTTCGGCGCGCTTTACGCTGCGCAATAGCTCAAAAGCGTCAAAAATCCGCTGCGGCCGCGCTTTTGAGGCGGGATTATACAGCGTAATCACAAAATCCGCGTCGCTTGCCGCCTTTAACCGTTTGGCAATAATCTCCCACGGCTTGAGATTGTCCGACAACGAAATCGCACAAAAATCATGACCCAGAGGCGCGCCCAACCGCGCCGCCGCCCCCAGCATAGCCGAAACGCCCGGAATCACTTCCACATCCAGCGCCCGCCACTCGTCCGGCCCTTGTTCAATCGCCTCGAACACCGCTGCCGCCATGGCAAACACGCCCGGATCCCCGCCCGATACCACAGCAACCCGCCGCCCGGCCTGCGCCAGCTGCAGCGCATGGCAGGCCCGGCTGATTTCCACTCGGTTGTCGGTGGCGTGAACGGTCTGGCCTTGCCGGGGCGAAATCCGGGCAACATAAGGGCCATATCCGATAATATCGTCAGCGCTTTCAACTGCCAAAACCGCTTCCTGCACAATCCAGTCGGCGCGGCCCGGCCCAAGTCCGACCACAAATAGCTTGCCGCCTGTAGCGGTCAAGCTCTCCTTGGCCGCGCTCATGGCCGCCGTCCTTGTCCTGGAATCAGAATCATCGAAAAATAGGGCGCCACACCGTCGGTCTTGTCTTTGAGGGGCGTCACTTTTTCGCCAGCCATCGCGCCGCGTTCCACATAGTAGGCACCCGCCAAAAGTCCTGCTTCCACCACTGCGGCACGCACTTTTGCAAAGTTTTTACCCAGCTTCATAATCACTGCCGCATCGGTGGATTTCAGCTTTTGCGCCAGCGCCGCCGCGTCCAAAGTGCCTGGCAACACGCTCAAAATATCGTCGCCCCACGTCATGCTCAGGCCCGCCGCACTCCAGCATCCGGCCATGCCGGTCACACCCGGTATGATGGTCACGCCAAAGCGCCCGCGCAGCCGCTCATACAAATGCATGAATGACCCGTAAAACAGCGGGTCGCCTTCGCTTAAAACCGCAACATCACGTCCGGCCTCAAGTTGCGCCGCAATCAGCGCCGCTTGCTCGGCATAAAACTGCGACAGCTGCGATACATAATCCGCATCCTCAAAATGCACCTCCGTTGTCACCGGATAATACATCGCCAACAACTGATGTTCAGGCTTGAGAAACGAATCCACGATGGTGCGGGCGTGCCCGCGACGCCCCAGCTTGGCAAAATAAGCAATAACCGGCACCATGCCGATAATGCGTGCCGCTTTAAGCGTTAAAAGTTCAGGGTCGCCGGGACCAAGCCCCACGCCATACAATCTGCCAAATCCGCTCATTCTTTTGCGCTCGCTAAAGCGTTCACCGCCGCTGCCGCCATGGCGCTGCCGCCTTTGCGCCCGCGTACAATCATCGCCGTCATATCCGCTGCTGCCACGCGCCTATGCGCCATCAACGCTTCTTTGGATTCTGCCGCACCAATAAAGCCGACCGGCATCCCGATGATACAGGCAGGCAGAGCCGCCCCTTCATCAATCATTTCCAGCAGCCGGAACAGCGCCGTGGGCGCATTGCCAATCGCGATCACCGCGCCGCCCATTTTGTCCCGCCATAGCTCCATAGCTGCCGCAGTGCGGGTGGTGTTGAGCTTTGCCGCCAGCATTGGCACAGAAGCGTCGGTAAGAGTGCAGATCACTTCGTTCTTGGCAGGCAAGCGCGCTTTGGTCACGCCCTGTGCCACCATATTCGCATCGCAAAAAACCGGCGCTCCAGATTCGAGAGCCGCAATGCCTGCACGCGCCGCATTGGGCGAAAACCAAATATCCTGCGCCGCCTCAACCATGCCGCAGGCGTGAATGATACGCACCGCCACGCGCTCCTCCTCTGCAGAAAAGCGAGCCAGTTCCGCCTCCCGGCGGATGGTGGCAAAAGAGCGCGCGTAAATTTCCCCGCCATCGCGGATGTAATCATAAGGCAAGAGACTGTTCCATTTCGGCATCGGCTATGCGCGTACGCAGCGCTTGGGTCAAGGCATCAGGCGAAACGCCGCTCACGCTTGGTGCGGCATCCGCCTTGCCGTTCTCGATCAAATCATAAAATCCATCGCGGCCGGTAAAAGTAAAGCGGGCGGGTTTGGGGTGCGCGCACCCCTTTGCGCAGCCAGAGATATGCACGAGATCAGGCGTAATGCCGGCCAGCTTCAGCGCATCTTGCGGCGCGGCAACGCTGGCGGAGGAACAGTAAGGCGCCCCGACACAGGCCATAACCAGGAGACGAGGATCATCAGCAACAGTGATGAATCCGGCTGCCTTCATTTCATCCAACAACCCGTCAGTTTCGGGTAAAGGAGGCCTCGAAGAGTCACCGGGAATCACGGCCAATATGGCCCGCCAAGGCGTTAGGCGCAGCTCAAACACGCCGCGTTTCTCCGCCGCAAATACCAGCTTTTCCAGCTGTTCGGCGCTGAAAAATCCGAATGCAATGCCGAGTCCATAAAAGTCCGACTTTTGGCCATAGAGCGCCACTTTTTGCACAACTTTTGCACGGCGTTTTTGCGCCATTTCGCACCCCAAGAATGCGCAAATATGTGCATTGCCCAGTTCGCTGATCAGGTCATGCATATGGCGTAACGGCAGAGTTTTCCGGGCTTCCACAAAGAGCCGTACAATTTTTGCGGCTATAGCCGGCACGTCTGCCGCGCCCCAAACCCCGAAAAACACCGTCTCGTGACCGATTACCAACGCAAACTCGCGGAGAGGAAGTCATGAAACACAAACTGCCGAAGATCTTCACTCTCGGAGTGATCCAGGGAGAGGAATGGCGATACCCCGCCTTCGACCTACGGCCAGACCAAGCTCTGGGCCGAGGCCATTCACGCGGCACGGCCCGACATTGAGGGCATCATCTGGACCTCTAGGCGCTGTGATCCCGACACAGC
>JAYVYB010000073.1:0-13206 GCA_043784625.1 Methylovirgula sp. | reverse complement strand
TCGGCACCGGAAAACTCAGAAACAATTGCGGTGCGGATAAAGCTTTCAAGATCAGAGCTGGAACCGGCGCGCCCGACGCCGCCCTGCCAGCTGCGTGCGTGCAAATCCGGTACCGCATGTTCAAATTTCACGCGTAATACCGGGCCGCTCAAGCCATTGCTGCCATGGCACGCCGAGCATGTGATGCCGTCATGGAGCGGAGCGCCTCCAAACAGATAAGGCGAATTAAACGCCACCAACCCCAGCGCCACGTCCCGCTTGATTTTGGTCGCGGCGGAAACTTGGGTTTGGCAATCTTGCGCGGAGAGCTCGGCCACCAAAGCCGTGGGCGGACTCGCCTCTGTGCCTGCGGCGGCAAAGGGCAGAAGCAGCAGTGTCAGACTGAGCAGATACAAAAACTTTTGCATAAATCATCTCAAACAGCCGCGCATCGGACGACAGTTCAGCCTTGTAAAGCTAGCGCGCCAAGGGTGGGACGTAAAGCCATGCCCGTGCCGCTCAAGGTTGGTGCGGCATGGCGCTGGCTTTTTTCTTCGGCGTTTCTATAGTCGCGTCCGGCCATATGAAGGATAGCGCATGATCTTAAGTTTTACCGCCCTGCTGATATGTCAGCTTATCGGCGAAGTTTTGGCGCGGGGGCTGCACATTCCGGTGCCGGGGCCGGTACTTGGCTTTGCGCTGCTGTTTGGTGCGCTCGTGCTGCGCGACCGGTTGTTTAAGGCGGCGACCCCGGTTTCGGAGTCAGAATTTGGCGCTTTCGCCAAAGTGTTGCTGGGCAGCTTGTCGCTGTTGTTTATTCCGGCTGGCGTGGGCATTGTTTCGAATTTTCAGGTGTTCAGCGATTACGGTCTGGCGGTAGGCGTGGCGCTGATTGGCTCGACGGCACTGACGCTGGCTTTGACGGCGCTGGTGTTCGGTTGGTTCTCAAAGGCCGAAAGCGCAGGTTCAGCGTGAACGCCTCAAGCTCTCTGTGGGTCTATCTTTCCGCATCGCCCCTGCTGTGGCTGACGGCGACGATGGTGGCTTTTGTGATAGCCGATGCCATCGCCAAAAAGTTTAATCGCCATCCGGTGGCAAATCCGGTGGTGGTGGCGGTTGTTCTGTTGGTTGTGCTGCTAAAGCTCACCGGTACATCCTACGAAACCTACTTCAACGGCGCGCAATTCGTGCATTTTCTGCTGGGCCCGGCGATTGTGGCTTTGGCGATCCCGCTTTATGAAAACCGCCATATTGTGGCCCGATCGGTGTTGCCTATTATGGCGGCCTTGCTTGTTGGCAGTGTGGTTGCCTCCAGCTCCGCCGTGTTGCTCGGGTGGGCGATGGGTGCGCCCTTCAACATTCTGGTGGCGCTGGCACCAAAATCGGTTACTGCGGGTATTGCTATGGGCATTGCCCGTGAGCTGGGCGGAGAGCCAAGTCTGGCAGCGACATTTGTGCTGGCGACAGGAATTTTGGGCGGCATTATGGTGTTTCCGCTCATGCGGCTGTTGCGGATTAAGGACGACCGCGCTGTCGGATTTGCCGCCGGGCTTGCCTCGCACGGGCTTGGCACAGCTGTGGCGTTTCAGATGAGCCCGCTGGCGGGAAGTTTTGCCGGCATTGCGCTCGGCTTGAACGGGCTTATGACGGCTTTGATCGTTCCGGTGCTGATCCGGTTTTTCGGCTGACAGATCTGCAGGAGCAAGCATTTGAAAAAAGCAATTCTGGCCGCAGCTTTTATGCTGGGTCTCGGCTTGGTGAACGCGCAAGCGGACGACGGCAAAAAGCTGATCGAATGGGGATGGGACGAACCAAATCCGAAATTTATGCGCGAAAACGCCGCAAAAATGGAAACGATGCCGTTTGATGGCTTTGTGTTCTATGTTCAGACCGATAGCGGCTTTGATGCGAGTTTGAAATTTTGGGGTGCGCCACGTCTGGACTATGCACAATTTTCATCAGCGCGAAGTGACCTGAAAGCGGCGCATTTTACCAAGCTTAGCGATCGATTTTTGCGCATCAATGTAGCCCCGGGGCCGGTTGACTGGTTTGACGATGGTCAGTGGGAAGTTTTATCAGCAAACGCCAGCTTGATGGCGCGGCTCGCGCATGAAAGCGGCGCAAAGGGCGTGTTGCTGGATTTAGAGACCTATGGCGATCCGGTTTTTGACTTTCGGAAATCCAAATATGCCACTTCGAAAACCTTCGATGAACACGCGCAGATGGTTCGCCAGCGCGGCCAGGAATTTATAGCGGCGCTAAACGCGCAATACCCCGACATCACGGTGTTTTTGTCGTTTGGCTATTATTCTTTCGGGCCAGCGGGGGCACAGCGCGCCACAAACCGGTATGGGCTGGCGGCAAGCTTTCTTGACGGACTTCTCGATGCGGCAACGGACACTACAAAGATTATCGACGGTTGGGAGACCTCATATTATTTCACCAGTCGGGCGCAATTTACCATAGGCAAGGCCATGATGGCCAAGGAGCTGGTGAAATATAGTGCGAATGAGGCGCAATATCTGAAATTGGTTCGGCCCGCGTTTGCAGCATATATGGACAAGGCCTATGCCCTGCGTGGCTGGGACGCGGAGCGCTGGTGGCTCAACTATTTCTCGCCCACGCAGCTGAAAACCCAACTCGAATACGCCTTTGAGGCGACAGATCATTACGTTTGGCTGTATTCCGAACATCCGAAATGGTGGACCAACGAAAACCTGTCGCCCGATTATATAGAGGCGGTGCGGGCGGCGCGGCCCAAGTAATGCTTTAGAACAAGTGAGCGCGCTTTAAATCTGCGAACAGCCCTGAAGCGACACAACCTTGGCGCGACGTAAAAACGACACATTTGAGCGGGAATTGGGGAGGTGGCCAAAGTGCCGTCCTACCTTGTATAAGCTAAGATTTTAACCAATTAATTCTAAGCATAATCGCCCCGGTTTCAGGAGTTAAATCATCGTGTCCGTAAGTCTGAGTATGCCGCGCTTCGATATTGTCTCCAAAGCGCTGCCTGCCGGTTTGATGCTGACCTTTGCGATTGCCGCTCATTTCCTCATCTGGTTGATCGGATCGCTCTATTTTGTCGAAAATTTGCATTACGACACGTTGGAGCTGGTTTATTGGGGCCGAGACTGGATGCTGGGGTATGGCAAGCATCCTCCTTTGGCGACATGGATTGTTGATATTGCCGTGCGTTCCGGGCCGATCCCGCTGGCGCAGATTTTGCTTTTGGCTCAAGTTTGCGTCGCTGTTTCGGCCTATTATGTTTGGGCTACCGCGCGTTTGTTGATGCCGGAACAACCGGCACTGATTGCCGCGTTGGTGTTTTTGGCGTCTCCTGCGGCCAGCTATTTTTCGCTTCAGGTCAACCATAATTCTTTGCTCATGCCGTTTTGGGCAGCGTCGCTTTATTTTGCTTTGCGGCATTTTAGGCAGCCGCACTGGCGCAGCGGGCTGATTGCCGGGGTAAGCGCCGGGCTGGCGATGCTGGTCAAATATGAAGTGGCGCTGTTGTTTTTGTCGCTGTTGGTGCTGGCGGTGGTGACACCAACGTACTGGCGCATTTTCCGGTCGTTTGGAACGTGGCTCGGGTTGGCGGCGCTGGCGGTGGTTTTGACACCGCATCTTATGTGGCTGGCGGGCAATAACTGGTCCACGGTCAGCTATGCGCTGGACGCGCGTGATGTTTCGTCCTGGTCCGATGTGCTTCAGGCTTTGAACAATACGGCGGCGGGCCTTGGCGTGTTGGCTGTCGGGCCGCTGCTTTGGTTTGGTATAGCGCAAATTTTCGGCTCCGGTTTCACGCTCAACCGGGCGCGGCTTTCGTTGCGCAGAGATCTCACGACAGCGGCGATTTTGGCCTTGGCACCGCCCGCCTTGCTTATTATCGGGGCAATTTTAACCAAGCAAAATCCGCGGCAAGGCTGGTTTCTGGTATTCATCCCCAATGTCGCTGTTGCAGTGGCGTTTGCGGCGCATTTGTTGCAACCGGCACCGCGTCCTGAGCAGGACAACAGGAAGCTTGCGCTTTCGGGATTGCTGTCGGCAGGCCAGCTTATTGTGTTTATGGCGTTTTTATCGCTCAGCAACCAATTTGGCCGACCCGTTTTGGCGTTTGATTTGCATTCAACAAAGCTGGCAGCGGCGGTTGAAGAAATGTGGCACGATTATCAGTCCGGGCCGCTACGGTGCGTGGTGATCAACGAGGCCAAGATCGGCGGGTCTGCCATTTTGGGGCTGGCGGACAGGCCAAATGTTGTAGATTTCTCGTCCCCGTTTTGGTCGCGGCCGCAGCGGGTTGCCGATTGTTCAAAATCCGGTTCCATCGTCATATTAAATAAAAAGCACCCGGCACAACTGATGAAAGCGGCTGTGCAAAGCGAGTGTGTAAACACCAAAACCGAGGTTTTGGTCCCAACCCGCTTTGGCGGGGGCGGCACTGCGCAAAGCGTTGAAATTTCGTACGTCCCGCCCGAAGGTGAGCCTAACCACTGCGTGGAACAAGACGACGCCGTTGCGCTGCGGTCGGAGTAGCGAAAAAGCGCTCCCGCCATGCGGGGTGTGTTTGCTTGCGGGTTTCGCTGTCATGCGGGTGTTATGAATTAGGTGAATAGGTCGCGGTGAGTTCGTCTTCAACGAACAATTATCACGAAGGATTTGCCAATGGCCCGCCACTATTCCTCCCCCCGTTTATCACGATTTATATCGGCGACTTTGGCCGCGACGGCACTGTGTGCTTTTGCTGCTCCGTCTCAAGCAGAGATGAGCAAAGTGCCGCCCGGTAAAGTGCAGCATGTCTTGCTGTTCAGCATTGACGGATTGCACGGTGTTGATGTCGAGCGTTTTGTGAAAGCTCATCCACAATCGGCGATGGCAGCGTTGGCGGCCAGCGGCGTCACCTACACCGAGGCGCGCGTGCCGTTTCCGTCCGACAGCTTTCCCGGGCTGCTGGCGCTGCTAACAGGCGGGACACCCAAGAGCACCGGCGTGTATTATGACGACAGCTTTGACACTGCGCTGTCTCCTGCCGGTTCGGATTGTAAGGTGAAAGGCGCGGATGTGCCTTATTCGGAAGACATTGACATTAACCCGGAAGCCGTGGACGCAGGCGGCGGTATTGACGAGAAAAAGCTGCCGCGCGACGGCGCAAAGGGCTGCACCCCGGTTTATCCGCACGCGTATTTGCGCGTAAACACCATTTTTGAAGTGGCCAAAGCGGCAGGCAAGCGCACCGCTTGGTCAGATAAGCACCCCGCCTATGATCTGGTTAACGGGCCATCGGGCAAGGGCGTTGATGATTTGTTTGTGCCGGAAATCAACGGCGACAAGATCACCGCCGATGTCAAGAAAACCGCAAGCTATGATGACACCAAAGTGGCGGCCATCCTCAACCAAATTGGCGGCAAGGATTCATCCGGCAAGACCGAAGTTGGCGTTCCGGCAATTTTCGGCATGAATTTTCAAGCGGTCAGCGTCGGCCAGAAAAATGCCGGCAACGGCTATAAAAATGCCGATGCTGAACCAAGCGATGGCCTTGCCGAAGCTTTGGCGCACACTGACGCATCTTTGGGCAAAGTCGTGGCCGAGTTGAAGGCGAAAAATCTGTTTGAATCCACCATGATCATCGTCACCGCCAAACACGGCCAATCGCCGATTGATCCGGCCAAGCGCAAGATTGTCGACGAGAAGCAGCTCGAAGCCACCATTAACAGCGTTGAAAAAGACCTGACGGCCCATGTGATTGCCGATTCGGCAGCGCTGATCTGGCTGCATGACAAGAGCAAAACCGGAGCGGCAATTGCGGCGCTGGAAGCCAAGAAGAAGGAGCTTTCGATTGAAAAAATTGAAGGCCCGGCTGCAATCAAGGCAATGTTTGCCGATCCGGCCACAGACAATCGCGCGCCGGACATTATTATTCAGCCTGAGCACGGCGTGATTTTTGCCAAGCCAACAGCAAAGAAGCTGGCGGAACACGGCGGCGGCACCGAAGATGACCGCCATGTTGGTTTGATCGTGTCTTTGGCCGGAATGAAGGCGGAAGTGGTCAAAGACAAGGTGAGCACGGTTTCGGTGGCACCAACCATCCTGAAGGCTTTGGGCCTCAGCCCCGATGCGTTGCAGGCCGTGAAGGCTGAAAAGACGGCGTCTTTGCCGGAAATCGAATTTGCAAAATAGGCTCCGCTTGGAGACTAGTTTTGAAAGCCTCTGCCCGAAAGGGCGGGGGCTTTTTTAGGTGAGCACCTCTTGTCTAAGCGAGCACCTCGCCCGCATCAAAATTTGCCGCGCGGGCAAAGCCGCCGTTGAGGTGAAAATGGCTTACCTGCATTTTGTAAAAGGCGAAATCGGGGAAGTCGATATAGAGTTTGGATTTTGGGTTCGCCTGCAAGAACAGGTCGCGCAAATGCGGCGCATCGGACTTGTGCACCAGCCCGTTCACCGTCAGGCGCGGATGGGCGAGCGGATCGCCTTTGCCGGATTGAACCAGCAGCAACGAGCAGCGCGGGTCTGCATCAAGGTTTTTGGTATGTACTGACAGTCGCGAAAACAAAAAAATAGGGCTGCCGTCGCTGTCCGGTGCCAGCGTCACCAATGAGGTGAACGGGAAGCCGTTTTCCAGCGTGGCCAGCGCGCCGCTGCGGATTTGGCGCAGCAGGTTGCGGGCTTCAATGATCAATTCTGTTCGCATGTTGTCTCCGCCACATTTTGGCCGTTTGGTTTCGCCACAGAACGCCTGTATAGTATCAAGCAATAATAATGATTTGGGGCGAAGTTTATGGCAACCATTGCGCTTGTGGATGATGACCGCAACATTTTAACATCGGTGTCTCTGGCCCTCGAGGCGGAGGGCTATCGGGTGCAAACCTACACCGACGGCGTTGCCGCGCTGGAGGGGTTGAAAAACACGCCTCCGGATTTGGCGATTTTCGATATTAAAATGCCGCGCATGGATGGTATGGAGCTGCTGCGCCGCCTGAGGCAAAAGTCCGATCTGCCGGTGATTTTCCTCACCTCGAAAGATGAGGAAATCGACGAATTGTTCGGCCTGAAAATGGGCGCGGACGACTTTATTCATAAGCCATTTTCGCAACGCCTGCTGGTGGAGCGTGTGAAGGCGATTTTACGCCGCGCCAACCCCAAGGATGCGGCCAGCGCCAAAGAAACCGAAGCCAAGATTTTGGAGCGCGGTTTGTTGCGGATGGACCCGGACCGCCACGCATGCACCTGGAAAGGCGATGCGGTTACACTCACCGTTACTGAATTCCTGATTTTGCAGGCTCTGGCTGCCCGCCCGGGCGTGGTCAAAAGCCGCAATTCGCTGATGGATGCGGCTTATGATGATCAGGTCTATGTTGATGACCGTACCATTGACAGTCATATCAAGCGCTTGCGCAAGAAGTTCCATGTGGTTGACCCGGATTTTGATATGATTGAGACGCTGTATGGCGTCGGATACCGGTTCGGCGAGGCTTAGAGTCAGGATTTTTGGGGCGCAGCAAAATGAAGGCGGATGGCAGCGATGTTAGGGCCGGAACGCCGCCTTCGCGCTTACGGCGGGAAGTGGCGCTTCGCTTGCGGCGGTTTTTCCGCGCTTTCGGGCGGCGGCTATCGTCATCCCTGTCGCGCCGGATTGTGGTTCTGAACCTTGGCGGCCTGGTGGCTTTGCTGGCAGGGTTTCTCTACCTCAACCAGTTTCGTCAAGGCCTGATTGATGCGCGCTCGCAGAGTTTGCTTTCGCAGGCGCAGATTATCTCAGCGGCGGTGGCCTCCTCCGCCAATGTGGAAACCGACGAGATCATCCTTGATCCCGAAAAGCTGATCCAGTTGCAAGCCGGGCAAACGACTTCGGCCGACGACACGTCCGCGCTGCAATTTTCGATCAATCCGGAACGCATCGGCCCGGTGCTGCGCAAATTGGTTTCGCCAACGCGGACGCGGGCGCGGATTTATGACACCGACGGCGATCTGGTGTTGGATTCGCGCTCTCTGGCGGTGCGCAGCACCATTTTGCGAAACGACCTGCCGCCCGCCACTGTAAAAACCGGGTTTTGGGCCGGTATTTGGGAGCGGATGACGTTTAAAACAGTCAAAGCTCCCGATGCCCCTTACGAAGAATCAGTCGCTACAAATGGCAAAGGCATCGCCGAGGTGGATTCGGCTTTGCAAGGCACCGCACGCACAATGGTGCGGGTGAACGGGCGCGGTGAAACCATTGTTTCTGTCGGGGTGCCGATTCAGCGGTTTCGCTCGGTGCGCGGCGCGCTGGTTTTGGCTACACAGGGCGGCGATATTGATATGATCATCGCCTCGGAACGCTGGGCGATTCTGCGGGTTTTTGCGGTTTCGGCGGCAATCATGGTGGTATTGTCGATGTTGCTGGCGGGCACCATTGCGGAGCCGATGCGCAAACTGGCCGAGGCGGCGGATAGAGTGCGGCGGGGGGTAAAATCGCGGCAGGAAATTCCGGACTTTACCGACCGTGCTGATGAAATAGGGCATTTGTCCGGCTCGTTACGCGATATGACCAAGGCTCTATACAACCGCATTGAAGCCATCGAGAGTTTTGCCGCAGATGTGGCGCATGAGCTTAAAAACCCGCTTACCTCGTTGCGCTCTGCGGTGGAAACCCTGCCGCGCATCAAAGCGGAAGAGTCGCGGGCGCGCCTGATGGCGGTGATTCAACATGATGTGCGGCGGCTGGACCGGCTCATTTCTGATATTTCTGATGCGTCGCGCCTTGATGCCGAGCTTGCCCGCACGGATAAGGCCAAGGTGGATTTGGCGAGCCTGCTGGAGGCTGTGGTTTCCGCGGCAAAGTCGGTGGAGCGTAAAGACAAGGTGCGTGTTGAGGTGACTATTGCGCCCTTGCCGGAGGGACAAAGCTATCTGGTTAGCGGGTTTGACTCGCGGCTGGGGCAAGTGCTCAACAACCTTATTGACAATGCCCGCTCTTTTTCGCCCAAGGGCGGCACGGTCGAGGTGGGTTTGCGCCATCTCAACCGGATGATCGAAGTGACTGTGGATGATCACGGGCCGGGAATTCCCAGTGACGCGTTTGAACGCATATTTGAACGTTTTTACACGGACAGGCCGGAAGAGCAGGGCTTCGGCCAGAATTCGGGTCTTGGTCTGTCAATTTCGCGGCAAATCGTCGAAGCGCATAACGGCCAGATATACGCGCAGAACCGCTTTAAGCAGCAAGACGGCCGCGACAAGGTGGTGGGCGCGCGCTTTGTCGTGCAACTGCCATCGTGGGATGTTTGAGCTGTGGTGCGCTATGTTCATGCCAATGCGCTGGTTGTGAACGGGCAGGGCATTCTTATTCGCGGCGCATCGAAGAGCGGCAAAAGCAGCCTGACTCTGGCTTTGATTGCGGCAGCCGAACGGGCGGGCCAAAGTGCCAGTCTTGTCGGCGATGATCGTATTGGCTTGCGGGTAAGCGACGGGGCGCTGATTGCGTCGGGCCATCCGCGCATTGCCGGGATGATAGAGGTGCGCGGGACGGGCATAGCGCAACGTAGCTTTACCGGTGAGGCGCGAATCGTGCTGGTTGTGGACCTGATTGAAGCTGAACCGCCCGGGGGCAATGACGGGTTTACGACGGTTGAAAACGTTGCTCTGCGACACTTGCGCCTAGCTGCGCGCGATATTGACGAAAAAATGTTGCAGCGCATCACACGAGTTCTTAAGTAAACTGTTGCAGAACTGTGCAGGAAATGAATATTGTGCTTGCGAATTTTAAGGTTGAGCACAAAGTAAAACTCTTTTGCAATTTAGGATAGCTCGCAGCTTTTTCGGGCCTCTCACGTGATGTTGGGTTGAATGATTGGAATGGTGTTGGTGACGCATGGACACCTCGCGGATGAGTTTCGCGCGGCGCTAGAGCATGTGGTCGGGCCACAAAGTCAAATAGAGACGGTGTGTATCGGTGCCGAAGACGACATGGAACAGCGGCGGCGCGACATTGTGCATGCGCTGAAAACTGTGGAGTCCGGCGAGGGCGTTGTTCTGCTGACAGATATGTTTGGCGGCACACCTTCCAATCTGGCGATTTCGGTGATGAAGCCCGGCACAGTCGAGGTTCTGGCGGGGGTTAACCTGCCGATGCTGATCAAACTTGCCTCGGTGCGCGACACCGCAAATCTGGCCAAAGCGGTGACCTGCGCGCAAGACGCAGGCAGAAAATACATCAACGTTGCCAGCCAAGTTTTAGGGTCTGCCAAATGAGCGATTTAGATGATAGCCCGCCGCCGACTGTGCCCGAAGGCGCATTGTTGCGTGAGCTGCCGATCATCAATCGTAAAGGCCTTCACGCCAGAGCCACTGCAAAATTTGTTAATTGTGTCGATCAGTTTTCGGCCGAAGTTACTGTAACGCGCTGCGGAGAGACCGTGGGCGGTACATCGATCATGGGGATATTAACCCTTGGTGCGGCGCAAGGCACCAGCATTTACGTGACTGCGGCGGGTGAAGACGCGCAACAGGCGATGGATGCTTTGACCGCGTTGGTCGCAGACCGCTTTGGTGAAGAAGACTAGGTTTCTATCCGAAGCCTGCCAACCGCGCAGATATCGGACTATTGAACGCTGGCCTGTGCTCCGGCGTTTTCGCTCAACGTCAGCCAGATATTCGGGTTTTCCTGCGACTGGCGCTTCACAAAGCCATAACCTGTCTCGCCCGGAGAGCGAATATCGTCGGTGAGATTGTCGAGAACCAACTCGCCCTTGCTGGTTTTGACTGTGAGGATGGCGTGGCCATTGCCTTGCAAATCTCTCACCACTGTCATCAGCAACGCCTGCCGTGGATAACCCAGATCCATCAACAGCTTGCGCTTGTAGAGCGCGTAGATTTTGCAGTCGCCTTTGCCGTCGGTGGGATAGTCCCAATGATCGAGCAGGGTGCCCCAATGTTCAAGGTTGGAAACCGGCTCAATGAAGGCGTTAACCTGCAAGTTAACGCGGTTGAGGTCTCTAAAGGTTTTTGAAGACAGCGTCACTTCGCTGGCGGGCAGCTCGGCCACATTGCATTCGTCGGCATGGCGGCTGCAAAAATCGACCCATCCGTAGGGTACGGATGTTGGGTTTCCGACGTTTAAATTATTTGATTTCAGTGATTTAGCTTCTGCAACGGCTGTAAAAGCGAAGGCCGCGACAATGACTGCAACAATGTTAAACGCACGCAGAACCATAACTCACCCTTAAACGCGGGTGGGGCAAAAACGCCGCCGCACCACGCTTCTAAAGGTACCTCACTTGGCTCGAGGGTCAACACAACATTAACGCTTTTTTAATGTCTCTTAAGAAATGGTTAATGCCTATGACCCAACGGTTGCGCATTTTGCGCGCGTTTCAGAGGCCGCAGCTGCTGTGCAATTCGGTTTCAAACGCCATACGCAGGCGGCGCCCCGGTGCTGTATAGACGCCGTTTCGGTTCTGCCGGGCATAATTGGCGAAGGATTTGGCAAAACAAGCGCGGTTGTCTTCGGCCACGCCGCGGCGTTTGGCAACGCGCAAGCCCTGCTCGTACGCATTGGCGGCAGGGGCGGCTTGCGCCAACGTGGATGTGCAAAGGGTTGCGGCGAAGAGGAGTGCGATTGCTTTCATTGCCTGACTTTCCGTTTTAAAAATTCTGCTCGCACAATGGCGTTTTCCACATGAATGGAAGCTGACAGAAGACTGTTGGACAAATTCCTATTCGAATTTTACTTTGACGATAAACTAGGCAAGCCAAGCGCGATGCCATGAGGTTACGCATGAAACTTTCGTCCCAAGATATCATGGTGCGCGCGGTTGCCGATTGGCACCATCGCGGCCTGATTGGCGCAGAGCAGCAAGCCTTATTGTCTAAACGCTATGAAGTGGCGGGTTCTTTTGGCAAGGCGCTGCTGCAATGGTTGGGTCTGGCGGCGATTTTTCTGCTTGGTTTGGGCATTCTCGGTTTGATCGGAGTTTTGTCCGGGTCGCTTGGCGTTGGGGTGGTCCTGCTTGGCGGCGCTGCGGCGGCGTGTTGGTTCGCCGGTGTTAAAATGTGCACCGACCCTTTGCAGCGTTATGGCGTGAGCGGCGCAGTTTTGGTGACTGTGGCGCTGATTTTGGCGATGGCTTGCATGAGCGTTGCCGCCGTATTGGCGAATGGCGGGCAAGAGCCGCCCATCGCGCTGATTTTGTTTGTCACAGCTGCCTTTAGTTTTGGCACAGCTTATGTCTACCGGTTGCGCTGGCCGCTGTTGTTTGGCCTGCTTTGCTTTTTTCATGCCATCGGCTCCTCGCATTTTTATGGAGGGTCGGGATCTTATTTTTTCAACATTCAAGACCCGCGTGTCATGGCTCCGGTTGCGGCATTGGCGGCCTTGCTTGGTCTTGTGCATCAAAACCGAGAAGAGGGCTGGCTGGCTCCTTGGACCGGTTTCGGGCGGTTGTATGTGATTTTCGGACTGTTGTATTTCAACTGCGCTCTATGGTTTTTGAGTTTGCGCGGAGGTTGGAATGACCAGAGCCATGTGACCGCGTGGGTGCTGGCATTTACGGTGGTGGCTATCGGCCAAATCATCGTCGGTGCGCGGTTGGCGGATGCAAAATTCACCGGATTTGGTGTGGTTTTTCTCGCTATCGATCTTTACACCCGCTTTTTCGAGCATTTTTGGGATAAATTGTCGATGGGCCTGTTCTTTCTGGTTGCCGGAGTCACAGGTTTGGCGCTGGGATTTGTATTCGAATTGTGGGCAAAACGTGCCGCTGAAGCCAATGCTGACCACGGAACCGCACCATGAGCCAGATGCCGCGCAACAAGATCGTCCGTGCAGAGCTGGCGCAATTGCTTCGGGAAGGGCTGTTGAACACGGCGGACAGCGCCAAAATCGCGCCGCTGTATCCGCTGGAAAAATGGAACTGGATCTCGCTCAGTCGCTGGTTTTTGATTTTTGGTGCGGTGTCGGCTGTGGCTGGCGCGGCGATTTTGCTGCGCGATGTTTTTGAATTTACCTATCAGAAATTGGCGATTGTGCTGGCGCTGGTGCTCATTGCGCTGTTTGGCGGCGCTTATTGGCTCAAGCGGAAAGGCTTTTTTCGCACCGCTGCCAGCGCCGAGCTGTTGGGCGGCTTTGCGCTTATCGGGCTGACATTTACGCTTGGCGTCATTTATTCCACCGGCTCGGGCAATTGGCCGGTGCTTTTGCTGATCGATCTACCGATTTTGCTGGCGCTCACCTATGGGCTTGTGAACCCGCTGTTG
>JAYVYB010000072.1:0-3422 GCA_043784625.1 Methylovirgula sp. | reverse complement strand
TCTGCAGCTCGGCTCTTGGCTGCGACACCAGTTCCGCGCGGCCAAAATGATGGCCTTGCAAATAGGTGACGCCCCATTCAGTCAGGATGCGGGCCGTTTCAGCGTCCTCAACCCATTCAGCGACAATTGGCACACCAATATGCTTGGCCAAGTCCACCAATGCGCGCACGAATATGCGATCATCGGCGGAGCGGGCGAGATTTTGAATAAAAGCGCCGTCGATTTTGATAACGTCGAAGTTTAACCGTCGCAGGCCGCGGAACGAGGTGTGCCCGGACCCAAAATCGTCCATAGCGACGCTGACGCCCACCGCTTTCATTTCTTCAATAACGCGGTTGGTGGTGTCCATGTTGTCTACGGCGAAGGTTTCGGTGATCTCAACGATCAACCGTTTGGCGTCGCCGGGGTTGTGCGCGAGGGCCAGCTTCAGGCGCAAGGGCCATTCAGGGTCATGCGCGGTGGTTGCGGAAACGTTGAAGGCAACATGAATTTTAGGCTGCTGGCGAATAACTTTCACAACAAGTTCTAAAATGCGCTGGTCAAGCAACTTGATCAGGCCGACCCGCTCTGCCGTGGGCAGAAACGCATCGGGCTGAACTACGGTTCCGTCGACGCGGCGCATGCGGATCAGCGCTTCGTAAAAAGCTACATCGCCACTTTGAGCTTCAACGACGGGCTGCAGAGCCAGTTCGATGCGATTTTCTTGCAAAGCCTGCGTAATTTCACGGGTAATTTCACCTGCGTTGAAGCGCGCTTCTTGCCGGACAAGGCTTTCGGTGTAGGCCACAAATCGCTCGGATGCGTGACTTTTAGCCATTTCCAAAGCTTCTTCGGCGTGTTGCAGCAAGACCTGTTGTGTTCTGCCGTTGCGCGGGGCGATACAGCCGCCAAACCGCAGAGAGCCGAACAAGGGTCCAACCGAGGTTTCCACCGGCTTTTTGGTAATGGTGTTCAAAAAGCGCCGCACAGCCACTGCAAGCTGATCCGGATCGCAGGATTCAAGCACGAAGGCGAATTTATTGCCGGAATAGCGCGCTAAAACGTCGGTGCCGCGCATTTGCCCGCGCAGAGTTTTGGCCAGTCCGGCGATCATTTCATCGGCAACGTCATAGCCGTAAGCGCGGTTGATCTGGCTCAAATTATCAATGGAAGCAAGCAGCACGGAGACGGCTTTTTGCTCTTTTTGGGCAACTTCTAAAGACTCCGAGAGATGCCGCGACAACTCATCTCGCGTTAATGCGCCGGTCAGCCGATCGGTTCTTGATTCGAGCGAGCGCTGATTGTCCGCATCATATCGCTCGTTGGCGCGGCGAATGACGCCGTGCGCGTGGGCAGGTTCGCCGCGGCTACCTGCGAACCACCGGCCGGTGTCCTCTATCCAAAGCAGCTCGTCATCTGATGTTTTCAGGCAATAGTGCACTTGAAACGGAACGCCAGCACCTGAGTCGACGCCTTTGGCCTCCTTAACAGCTGCGAAGCGTGATGCAGGGCTTGCGGGCGACAACAATTCGGAAAAGCCCGCGCCGGTGCTCAACAGCTCATGAGTGGCAAAGGGGAGAATTTCGCGCACATTCGGACCCCAGCTCAACTGGTCTGTTGTGATGTCCCATGTGTAAATCACTTCGCCGATCGAATTGAGGATCTGACGCGGGTCGATGAAATTTTGGTCCGGCTCAGACGGCGCAACTTGGTTCGCTACAGACCCGTCGTGAGTCGCAAAAGCGGGGGTTAACCCTGTTTTTGCGGGCGGTGCAACTTGCGTAACCGGTTCATTCGCTGAAAAGAGGTGCGAAAGGTCGACTTTGAGACGCGATTCTTCTGACCGCGCTTTAACATCTGAGTCCGAGCTCAGCGGTTTAAAGACAATTTGGCGCGTGCCGAATCCTTTGGAGCTCACATCAAATCCTTAAAGCTTAACCTGGCTTCTCTGCGTCTATCCAATACACAGAAACGCCTACCAGTTTACCTTATGTGATGAGTGATTAAGATCGGGTTTAGACGGGCGCGCAAACATGCTTACTCTCGTGCTTATAAAGTATGATTTGGTGCCGCGAGTTCAAATCCAGAGAAATCAAAACCTGGCGCAACCGTACATCCGACCAAGGTCCAGGCACCCATACTGCGCGCGCTTTGCCAAACGTGAGCGGGAACCACACATTGCGGCCGCTCTCCATTTATTAAGTCGATACCGAGCAAATGAATGCTTCTGCTGCCGTTTTGAGATAATTTTAATTCAATGGGTGCACCAGCATAATAGTGCCACACCTCAACCGCATCGACACGATGCCAAGCAGATACGTCTCCCTGACGCAGTAAAAAGTAAATCAGGGTTGAAGCTGGACGCGCGCCGATTTGAACACCATCCGCAAATGTTTGCCGGTAAAAGCCGCCTTCGGGGTGCGGCTCCAGATTTAACAGTTCAATGATTTCAGCGGCACTGAGCAAAGTTTGCGACATCTGATGTTTAAGCCCGGTTTTTACGTTCGCGGATTTCGGCAAATACGCTGGCGGGATCGCCGCCCGTCATATTTACAGCTTTTTGCACGCCGGGTTCATCTGCCCTTAAAAACACGTTGGTTGCCAGCTCCAAGCTTATGGTTGTTGGCAGAGTTGGCTTGCCGGCAGCCCGAAGCGCTTCAACTTCGACCAATCGGCTTTTAAGCAAAGTGTTGTCCGGCTCGATGGTTGCGCCAAAGCGAAGGTTTGACAGAGTATATTCATGGCCGCAGTAAACCTGCATATCGCCTGGCAGGCTCGCCAGCTTCGACAAAGAATTCCACATCACGGCAAGCGGGGTTTCCAGCACGCGGCCACAGCCGCCCGCAAACAGCGTGTCGCCCGCGAACAACAAGCTTTCTTCATCAAAAATATAAACGATGTGGCCGGCTGTATGGCCTGGAGTTTCCAAAATGCGGGCCTCAGTTGTGCCAAATTTAACGAAATCGCCTTCAGACACCTCGACATCAAATTTGCCGATAGATGCGCCGATGCGTGCACTTTCAGCCTTCGGAACTGTGATTTTTACGTCCGGATACAGCGCCCGCAATCCGGGGATGCCTTGAACATGGTCAGCATGATGGTGGGTGACCCAAATGTCGGTGAGTGTCCAGTCTTTGGCTTGCAAAGCCTTTTCAACCGCATCGGTTTCCGGGGCATCGATGCTCACGGTACGATTGCTGGAGCTGTCATGCAGCAACACACCGAAATTGTCAGAAAGGCAGGCAAATTGCACAATATGAAGGGTCATTTTTCACTCTCTGTTCAAAACAAATCCGCCGCAGAATGTCATGTCTGCGGCGGCTTTCAAAGTATTGTCCGGTTAGAAGGGCGGTCTCAAATCTGAAGTGCACCACCAAGTTTTGATAGCTCTTCCATAAAGACTTCCTCTGGCGTTTGGAAGCCCAACACTGCGCGTGGCCTTG
>JAYVYB010000071.1:0-8399 GCA_043784625.1 Methylovirgula sp. | reverse complement strand
CAGGTCCCCTTGGCCCGCCGGTGCTCCCGTGACCGCCGCCCCTCCCGCCAAACGGCAGGTTGAGAAGCAGGCCCGGAAGATGCTGCAACACGCCATCCGGCACAACGCGCGGCTTCACAGGCGCACAGTGGCCATTCTGCATCTTCATGTTTTGCGGGCAGATGCATTGGCCGCGGCCATTGTCCCGCGCCGGGGCGACACATGTGTTTGGCTTCACACAAGTCCCGCCACGTTGCACTGTTCCGGCCGGGCAAGCACAACCATTGCCTTGTGCGTTTGGCTGCATGGGCGGGCGGCAACGCGGTGGCGCGATACACGTGCCCCCCGCCTGACGCGTCCCTTGCGGGCAAACACATTGACCGGGGCGCGCGCCTTGAACCATCGGCGCACGGCAGACCGGCGTGTCTTTCACGCAGTCTCCCCGCTCCAAGCGCGTACCGCGAGGGCAAACGCAGCCTGCATCGTTTGGCGCAGGAATCATTGGCGGTTGGCACACATTGCGTTTTCTAACGCAGGTGTCGCCTTCCTTGATCATCCCGGCTGGGCAGAAGCATTGGCCGGGCACCACACCGCTGACCATTGGCGGCGCGCAGATGGTTTCGCTCTTCACGCACCGGCCGCTGGCATCAAGATGCAGAGGCGGCTGGCAAACCGGCGGAACCGCAACGCATCCCCTGCCCGGAACCCGGGTTGCTCCGTCCGGACAAGCGCAAGTGGTTGCCGAGTTTTTCACCATGGTGGAGAAGCGGCACACACATTCCTTGCCCCTCTTCAGCGTCGTTGCGGGATCACATTTCGGCCCGCCATTGATGACCTGATCAACAATAACCCCGCCGATGATGCCTCCACCAATAACGGCAGGAACGCTAATCACTGGCTTTTGCGCGTTGACCTGCACGCAAGAGCGGTTGTTCACCGAATTGCCGTCAAACAGATTAGAGCTTGCGGTAAATGTGGCGTCGGCACAGTTCTGGAACGACGTGTTAGCTGGGCCGATAGCGGTAATACCGATCTGTTGCAGTGCGCCGCCCGTGGGAACGATTCCAGTTCCACTGTAGGTGCAAAGCAGCGTCCCGCCCGCAGAAACCGGCGCGTTGCAACTCCAGCCCGGGCCAGTTGTAGCGAGGAAGGTCATGCCTGCCGGGACGATATCGGTGACTTGCACAGCGCCAGCGCCATTAAAAGGAGCGCCGACATTGACCACATCGAGGTTGAAGGCATAGTTCGGCCCCTGGGAGCCGCCCATTCCCCCGCCGGATTTTGTCAGCTTGATGTCATTGGTCTTAGGCCCGTGCGAAACCGTGGCGCAGCTATGGTTGTCGGCGGGGTTGGCATCGCTCAAGTTGGAAGCCGGGATAAAGGCGACATCAGCGCAGTTTGTAAACGTGCCCTGACTTTGCCCCACACCCTTGGCCGTGATTTTGATAGACCACATCGATGCGCCGGGCGCAACCGGGCCTGCACCTGTATAGGTGCACGAAACGGTAGAGCCTGAAGGTGCATTCACGCTTGGCACACAGGACCAGTCCGGCGCGCCATTAATGGTGTTGAATGTCATGCCGGACGGCACAACATCGGTCACCACTACATTGCCTGCGCCTGCAAAGCCGGAGGCTATGTTGGTGATATCAAGCTTGAAGGCATAGGACACCACCGCTTGATCGATGACTTCGCCGGTCTTGACGATTGCCACATCAACCTTGTCCTTAGGCTTTTTCGAAACTGTCACGCAGCTATGGTTATTTTCCGGCTTGGTATCCACCGCGCCATCGGCCCCCGAAAGCGCCACGTCGGCGCAATTGGTAAAGTCCGGGAACGGCATTTGCCCCAAAGCCGTGGCAACGATACTGATCACGCCAACGGGTGTCGCCGGCCCGGCTGGCAGAGCGCCGCCGGCATAGGTACAGGTGATCAAAGTGCCAGCGGCAACATTGGTATTTGGCAAACAGGTCCAACCGGCGGAACCCGTCACAGAGTTGAAGATCATGCCTGCCGGAACAACATCCGTTACGCTGAGCACACCAGGTGCCGCTGTATAAGCCGCGCCCTCATTGGTAATGTTCAAACTGAAGGCATAGGCAGGCACGTCGGGCGCCGGCGTCGTACCGCCTGTTTTCACAACCTTCAAATCAACCGGAATTGGCTTAGGGCAATCCGGCAACGTCACTTTGATTTTGCCATTACAGCAAATATCGGTGCCGTCGGCAGAGCCAAGGTTAATTTTGGTGCCATTGACCTGCAACTCGGCCACTGTTCCGGCTGTTCCGGAGAGTGTCACAGTGGCCTTGCCGCCAAGCACAGGGATAGAGGCATTTGCGGGTGTCACCACAACGCCCGGCGTCAACGAGCTGACTTCAACATAATCCGGCAGAACCCCGCCAACACCATTTGGCGTAATCGTCACCACATAGGTGCCCGGAACAGCGCCGCATTTTATTTTGGCGTCGGACGATAGGCAGGACGGAACGTCAACCGGGGGAGGCGTGCAGCCCGGCCCTGTTGCCATCCCCAAATCAACCTTTTGCGCCGCGCTGAACGGCGCACCATTCAGCATGCCGCTCATAACCGCATCATTAAACACCGGCCCGCATTTGTTGACCTTTGTCTGGTAGCAGATTTCCTGATTCCACGTCGCAATGTAGAAAACTTCTATTTCGACCTGAGTTGGTGATGAACCGCTCGGGGCGAAAGCGAAATCCAGCCCCGATGGGCCCGCAGAAATGCCGGCAGGAATGGTGTATGGTCCAGCGCCGGAGGTTAAAGGGATAGCCGTAACCGGCGAGCTGCCTTGCGAGACGCTTACAGAGCCGAGTGCGCCGGGAGTAATAATTTTGAACGAGGTCCATGTGAAGGTTTTCGGCGCAGGTTTGCCGCTGCTGCACAGCAGGGCGTCCGGTACCACGACACTCGTAGAGTTGATCTTGCCGCAATCGAGTTTACCGTTCACATAGTCAAATCGCCACATGACGTTTCCGTCACCGAGTGCCAACATGCATTTGCCCGGATCGATCGGGTCAAGAGCGAAGCCATATTGAACGCCATTCGGTGGCGGTGAAGGTGTCGTAAATGGTGAACCACAAGGCGCATGGATGGCATAGTCATAGCATGTAGGTCCAGGCGCGCCTGCAAAGTGCCTCGGAAAGAAAATTTTTCCGGTGCCCGGTATGCGAAACGTTGAAACGACAGCCCCTGCTTGCGGCGTGGGAATCGATGCTCCAAGAGTTGCGCCGGCACTGCTGACACAGCCGGCGTTGGCACCAACATGAGTCCAAAGGCAAACACCATCTTCGCCAGCAAATCCGGCGTTAGGGATGGAGCTAAACGTGTTTCCCACACCAAGAGTATTTCCAGCGCTGGGCCAACCGGAACAAGTGGCCGCCGAAGAAATTTCCAAACATTGAACCAGGTTGTTGCCGGGATGAACATAAACATGGCTCGGAGCCGCAGACTGCTCAACATGGACGGCGACGATATTCGAATAATAGGTGCTGGCTGGCACGGGCCCCGTAACAGCCACGTTTCCACCGGCAAGCCAACCGCCGCCGCAATTATTCCAGACCCCGGGAGTTGGAGCCCCCCACACCCTGCAAAACAGCTTTTCCTTCACCTGAGCAAAGACTCTGCCGCTTACCGGGTCTTCGGAAAGTCCACCTAAATTCCCAAAGTCGGTTATTGTGAGACTGGGATCAAGCGGTGTATCCGCGCAGGCCGCATCAGTTGCCGTGTCGAAACATCCTATGGTTGGCACACCGGAGGTTGTCACCGGGAGCGTGCCCCTAAAGCCCAGCCAAAAGATCTTGCTGCCTCTTACGACAGCGTCCACATTGAGTGGAGTTGCAATCGGAGCGCCTGTGGTGCTTGCCTTTGGATAACCTGGACATTTATGCAATGTGACCAAATCCCAACAATCCACCCCGGGATTGTCGGTCGCGGCATGCAATGAATGATGGTAGACACCAAAAACCCGATTGCCTAACGGGATTGGCTTTGTACCATCACCGTTAATCGCGTTAATGGTTGCAAGCGTTCCAACCTTGATCTTCACCGACTGCGGGCCGAATCCCGGGTGATTATATTGCTCGTGATTGCCTGCTGAGTAAGGCAAAGAACCCCATGTCCAAAGCGGATCAGTCGCCATTGTCGGGGCGACATAGCTCTGGCTCGGTGACAGCGTATCGTCAATTTTAACCGCACCGGAGGATGTGGCTCCTGGCTTGTAGCTCAAAACATATTTGATTGTATCGCCGACATTCACTGGCCCGGTCCAAGGTGTGCCGTCGGGTTTGAAAGCTTTCTTTTCAAACTGATAGGGGTCGGCGGCAAAGCTGGCGCTTGGTGCCAGCATGGGTGCAAGAGCCAGCAGAGCAGTTGTTGCAGCGCGGAACATGGATTTGGCCAGGAAGGTCATTTTCATCGTCCGCCCCTCACTTTTGCATCTGTTTTGTGCAAACGCGGTCAGGCGCAAACACGGTCAATGTCGTCTTGCAGCAGTCATAAGGCTGGCCGGACTCCGACGCCTTTTTGTCAAAAATACAAAGTTGGATGCTGATCAATTGCCCCGGTGCCGCGCCGCTGATTTGCAGCGGCGGCGGCGGCGGATTGAGCGCAATATTCGGCCCGTTGAGCACACTTACGCCGGGCGAGCTTGCCCCAATCTGCACTGTGTCAGCCATAATATGCGGATCAAGTCCGGCATCCATCAAGTAAGTCCAAGTGCCGGATTTCGGATCACACTCAAACTTGCCCCTTGGAATCGCACACATAGGAGGCGGCGGAGGCGGGCAATCGACACCGGGAGTGCATTTGCCATCCCAGCCACCGCCATCGCCATAGTGCGGATAAGACCATGGATAGCCCGCCCCGCCCCAAGAACCACCGTTGCCACCGCCTTTGCCGCCACCGCCTGCGCCTACAGCGCCGCCACAACCAACCCGGTAAATTGCAATGTCACCCACCCAACCCTGCGTGACACGGTCACTATAGGCAACCGGCTGCGCCGGATCGGTTTCGGTATTGGCAGGGTCAAGATCAACCATATAGCTCGCCCAAGGCGGCGTATTCTTGTCTTTCACCACGCCGGCAGGCATGCCCTGCAAGCCATCGATTTCTTGCGGGCCGCCCGGCAGCAGCGCCGTGCTTAACGGCTCATTGCGCCGTAGATTATCCGCCGTTGTCCAAAGCGATGCTTCGCAGACTCCGGTATCGAGTATGCCCTTCTGGGTGTAGCCATAGCTGAGGGCCACGCCGCCATTTGTGGCGCGGTTGTTGCCGTCAAAACCGACGGCATATTCCTCGGGTTCCAAAATCCAGCGGCTTGGTGTTTTTGGATCATCGGGATTTTCAAGCCAGTATTGATAGACGCGCGCCTTCCCAGTATCAGCAAACCCAAGATAGTCGTAGGTTGAGGTAATTTCGCCGCGCTGGGCCAAAATCATCGCGCCCTTGTGCGTAAAAATAATGTCGGTAACAGGCAGCTTTTTCGGCTTTTTGGGAACATCAAGCTCCCAGCGGGCATCGGCCAAAAACTTGCCGGAGTCTTTATCAAGGCCAACCGACCAGATTTGCGCATCTCCCACCACAGCGTAATAGAGGCGGCCGTCATAAACGCTCAGCCCCCAAACCCGCCGCGCCTCGTCCGTCAAACCCCATGTGTCCGGAGCTTCGGAGTCAAAATCCTTACTGGTTATGTCGAGCGCCAACGCAGGGTCATACGCAACGGGTTTAAGCTGAGCTGCGCTGCGCCCGGTGACACCATGGTCGTAGACCTCCAGCTCAGCACCGGTCATATCAAAACGATGAATCATGCCTGTTGAGAGGTCGGAGGCAAATATCTGCTTATGCGCACCGTCATAGGCGATATTGCCAAGCGCGGCACCGGCGTTGGCCCTGCCCGACAAAGCGACATTGGCAAACAACGTCACTTTCGCGGTTACGCCGTCAACTTTCCAGATTAAGCCCGGGCCGCCGTTGGCATCCGCCTTGCCCCACATGCCCGCCATCCACTGCGCATTCTTTTGACCCTTTTTTAACCGCAGGACTTCGCCGGGACGCTTCGGGTCCGGCACAACAGCGTGCAAACCATAGGCGGAGGAGGCGGCAAAATAAACGTTCGGCGCCTCGATAGTCTGGCCTTGTGCCGTCTGTACTTGCGCATCGTCCAGCGTCACCCCAAACACCTGCCCTATGTCCTTGGCGGTAAAAGTCCGGACCGGCTGTGCCGGCCAAACGCGCGCGTCCCACACATATCCGGGGAACGCCAAGCTGACGATTCGGGCTGAAACGCCGTCAACATCGATCATGGTTTTGTCCAGCAACTGGCTGGCGGACATTGGCGGCTGGATTTGCGGCGGTTGCCGGACGCCTGAAAATCCTGTGACAGTCGCGTCGCCCAGGTTAAGGATTGGCGACGGGCTTTGCTGCGCCACGGCCAGGCCTTGAAGCAGAAAAATTGCACTCGCGGTGAACAGGCGGGCTGCAAGCTTAATCATGACGCGACCTCAAAAATTGGATTCAGCATTGCCGCACCAAAAATACTGGTGGCGGTATCATACAACTTGCCATAATCTCGCTATTTCTAGGCAAGTCTATCCGCCATCCGGGGGATAGATTGGGGGATGCGTAGAGACGGGGGCGGAGGTTATGGGAAGAGCCGCGCATGACGGTCTCACCGTTGGCACGTCAAATCCGCAGGCTTTAGACGCCGCGGAGCAAGCTGTGTTGTTTGACCCTAAAGTGGCGCTGATGGGGCAGACAGCCTATTTCGTCATCGCTGGCTTTTTATATTTTCTGTTCAAAGAAGTGGTTCCCGCCGCAAGCATGTCGCTCTGGAGCTGGCTCGCAATCACGGTTTTTGCTCTGGTGATCTCGTTCGATGCCGCCTTTGTGCTCCGGCGTCCTTCCCCCCTTGAAATTACCACGGTCTGGCGCAAGATCGACAAAAAGCTGACCATCGCGTTTGATTTGATCGCCGTCGGCGTAATCTTTCTGCTGTTTCCTCACGGGGGCGAGAGCCATAAGCTGGTGACGGTGGCGTTTTTTGTGGGCTACGTCCCTTTGCAGATGATTTCTGATCCGGACAATGTTTTTGGCAATCGCTTTAGCATTGTCGCCGTGCTTGGCGCCTTTGCGGTCGTCTTGTTTTTCAAAGGCGATACAATCGAAAAATATCTCGCCTTGATGATGCTCATTTATGGTGGCGTGCTGTTTGCGGCCTCCGAAATTCTGCGCGCCAATGTCGTCACGGTTATCAAAGCCAAAGCGCAAAGTGAGCACACAGCGTTGGCGCTGCGAGAGGCGCTGGCGGACGTCTCGGCGGAGCGGGATGCCAAAACCCGCTTCATCGCCCAAGCCAGCCATGATCTCGGGCAGCCGTTGCAAGCCGCCAGCCTGTTCTTTCGTCAAGTGCTGGCTGCAAAAACCACGGCTCAGCGAAAATCCGCGGCATCAGGCGTCGAGCGTGCCTTCGCATCGGCAGAAGGCTTGCTGGCGACAATGCTGAACCACATGCAATTGCGAGCCGATCAGGTGCAGCCGCAACCCCTGCCCGTCGATCTGGCAACGTTGTTCGAACAGATGCGAGGCCAGCATTTTGCATCGGCGGCCAAACAGGGTTTGCAAATCAAGGCGTTTTCAACGCAGCTGAAAATCAACATTGATCCGGTTCTCCTCGACCGAGCTTTGGGAAATTTGATCGTGAATGCCATCACCCATTCGCAAGGGACGCGGATTTTGCTGGTGGCTCGGCGTTGCAAAAAATCCGGCTTTCGTATCTGGGTGCTCGATGATGGCATCGGCATCAGCGCGGCCGAAGCGCCCCGCATATTTGAAGATTATTTTCGCGGCGAGCGTTCAAAGCTCACCGCGTTGCCCGGTTTCGGCCTCGGTCTTGCCTCTGTTCGGCGCTTGGCAGAAGTTATGTCCGGCTCGGCGGGCTATGTGCGGCGGCGCACAGGCGGAGCTGCGTTTTACCTGCAATTTTCAACCGGGATAATTTTGCCGGACGCTTTAAAATGAAACATTTTCTCATTTGCGATGACCATGATTTGATGCGCGAAGCCCTTTCGGCCATGGTCGGGACAGAGTGGCCTGACTCGCACATCAACCAAGCGCGGGATTTTCCTCAGGCGTGGCAAGCAGCCCTATCCCAACAGGACATTTGCCTCATTGATCTAACCATGCCGGGCGCCACGCCGCTGGACGGCATCAGGACGTTGCGCACGCACGCACCAACAACGCCTGTGCTGGTCATCACCGGCAAGCATGATGATGCTGAAATGATGGCCCTACTTGACATGGGCATCGCCGGATTTGTGACCAAATGCACCAACTCGAATATCATTCTCGATGCAATTCGGCTTGTGCTGGATGGCGGACGCTACCTGCCGCCCCGATTATTGGAA
>JAYVYB010000070.1:0-41281 GCA_043784625.1 Methylovirgula sp. | reverse complement strand
ATGCCGATTCCGCTTCCGGTGTTGGGGTCTTGAACCACCTTAAAGCCGACGCTTGCGCGCGCCTTATTGGCAGCATCGCTCAGTTTTTGGCGTTGCGCCGGGTCTAAAATGGCATCGACAGGGCCACCGGCTTTTTTCTCGAAGGCGCTAAGAGCCTCAAAAGTGAGCTTGCCGAAAGTGCCGAGCGCGGCCCCGGAATAATCGGTTGCCCATACCAGATCGTTTTGGATGGCGCGTCGTTGCTCGTCCGGAAACGCCTCAAACGCCGCCTGCGACGCCGCCATTTTAGGATCAACCGGCTTTGCAGCTGCTGTTTGTGCTGCGCTTGGCAGCGCCTGAAAACATGCCGCGGGCACAAACACGCAAAATCCGGTCAAGGCAAAAAATAATCTGCGCACGTGAAGACTCCCGCCGATTTGGCTATATTGACCTCACAGGCTTGCTTTTGTCACGCAATAAAAAATTGATATCTCAGGCTCGACATAGATCAGCATACGTGCAAAGTTAATCGAACAAAGGAGGAACAAATGCGCTTTGGCTACACCATAATCTATGTGCCCGATGTGTCGGCGACAGTGGCTTTTTACCAAAGGGCGTTCGGTTTGGTTTGCCGGTTTCAGTATGAAAATCAATATGCTGAGATGGAGACCGGTGCGACAGCGCTTGCGTTCGTCCAGGAAGAATTTGCCGCCTCATCGGTGGGACATTTCTCGCAGAACCGGCTGAAGCACCAGCCTTCGGGCGTCGAAGTCGGCTTTGTGGTCAAGGATGTGCAAATGGCATTTGATCACGCTGTTGGTGCTGGCGCGGAGCCTTATGTGCACCCGTTGAAAAAACCGTGGGGCCAAACCGTGTCCTATGTGCGGGATCTGAACGGATTTTTGATTGAACTTTGTAGTGCAATGGATGGCTGATGTGTCCCAAGCTCGATCTGACAAGCGAAATCCCGAAAATCTAGCCAGCCTGCGCAATATCGGACCGGCAATGTTGGCTGATTTTCAGATTTTGGCGATTTTCAGCGTATCTCAACTGGCTTTGCAGGAGGTCGACGATCTTTATTTCAAACTGTGTCAGGTTACTGGGACGCGTCACGACCCCTGTGTGCACGACACTTTCGCGGCGGCAATCCACCAAGCCAAGACCGGCGAAGCACAAAATTGGTGGGCGTTTACACGGGCGCGCAAACTCCGGCAGCAGCGCGGCGAATTAATCCTTTAAAATAGATTTGTCATCAAGCCCGCCATTGTCGAACGCGGCTTCCTGTGGCAGCTTGATCGAGTGGTTCAAATGTGAGGTGTGTTATGCGGTCTTTCCGGCAAATCGTCCTCGGCATTTTTTTGGCGGCAGTTTGTCTTGCGGGCAACACCACTGCAGCACTGGCGCAGCAAAAGCCTTTTCTTGATGAATATCTTGCGGGGCAGACCATTCGCTTCGAGGAAAAGCTACGAAAAGATGTGGTCGGTGCCATTCCGGGGTTTGACGCGGCCCGCAAGGAAGCCGAAGCCCAGCTAAACAAAAACGAGGCGCGTAAAGCTCTCAACCCCGCCATCAGCGCTTTGTTGGCAAATTCAAACGACCCCACAGGCTGGATGTTGACCTCGCGCGCGGCGCAGAATATTACCGAAACCAAAGACGATGGTGAAAAGTATCGTCTGCAAGAGATGGCTGTGACCGCCGCTTACGGCGCTTTTGAACGCAGTAAAACGCCTGCGGCAAAGTCTGCCGCGCTCGCCTTGCTCGGGTCCGCAAACCGCAATCGCGAAAGCTGGCGCGCCAGCTTGAACGCTTACAAGGCCAGTCTTGATTTGGCCGACAATGCGATTACCCGCGCGGTTTATGACGATTTGCGCGAGAAATACGGCTTTAAAATCAATGATTATAAGGTTGATTCCGATGCGGCAGCGCCAAAAGTATGTTTCCAATTTTCGGAATCACTTTCGCGCGGCAAAACCGATTTTTCCTCCTTTGTTGCGGTGACGGCCAATCAGGGTGGAACCTCCGTTTCAACCGTGGATAGTCAGCTCTGCGTCAACGGGTTGAAACACGGCGAACGCTACGGCATCGTCTTGCGTCAAGGCTTGCCGTCTGACGTTGATGAGGCATTGGTGAAAAATGCCGATTACGACATTTATGTCAGGGACCGTTCGGCTGAGGTGCGGTTCACCGGCAAGAATTATGTGCTGCCTAAAACCGGACAGCAGGGTATCCCTCTGGTTAGCGTCAATGCTTCAAATGTCGATTTGGAGATCTACCGCATCGGTGATCGAAGCCTGTTACCCACAATTCATTCTGAAGACTTTCTCGAACAGGTTTCCAGCTCAAACGCCACAACCATTGCTCAGGAAAAAGGCCAAAAGATCTGGACGGGGTCTGTTTCAGTCAAAAGTGATCTTAATCAAGACGTGATTACCGCGTTCCCGGTGAATGACGCCGTCAAAGCCATGAAGCCCGGCGTCTACGTGATGTTTGCGCGGGTCTCTGGCACCAAACCTGCCGACGACTCGGAAGACAGCGGCAGCCGCGCGACGCAATGGTTTGTTGTTTCCGATATTGGTCTCACAACCTTTACCGGCGACGATGGCGTCCATGTGCTGGTACGGTCTTTGGCAAGCGCCGCTCCGATGGCCGGAGTCGAAATCAAACTTGTCGCGCGAAATAACGAGTTGCTGGACACCAAAACCACCGATGCGGAGGGCTATGTGCATTTTGATGCCGGCTTGGCGCGCGGCAAAGATGGCGACGCGCCAGCACTTATTAATGCTGCTGACTCGCAGGGCGATTACGGTTTTCTTGACCTGACCCAGACTGCGTTTGATTTGACGGATCGCGGCATTAAAGGCCGCACCGCTCCCGGCCCGCTCGATGTTTTTGCCTATACCGAACGCGGCGTATATCGTTCTGGAGAAACGGTTTATGTAACCGGCTTGCTGCGCGACGCTGTCGGCTCAGCCGTGAGCGGCCTGCCGCTCACATTTGCGATCATGCGTCCGGACGGGGTCGAATTCAAAAAAACGATCGTACAAGACCAAGGCTTAGGAGGGCATGTGCTTTCAGCGCAAATGCTCTCCAATGCCCCTAGCGGGACCTGGCGCGTCGATATTTTTGCCGACCCGAAGCGCCCAGCCATCGGGTCAACCACATTTCTGGTTGAGGACTACGTTCCGGAACAGCTCGATTTAGCGTTGAAATCATCGGCGGATTTTATCCGCAATGGCGAGCCCGCAACGATCAATGTCGCTGCCAAATATTTGTATGGGGCGGCTGGTGCCAATTTGGATGTTGCCGGAGATTTTCGAATTTCAGCGGCTGATGAAATCGCTGTTCCGGCGTTAAAGGGCTATTCGGTTGGGCTGACCGACGAGGATTTTACACCGCTGACGGGCGACGTAAATGCCGCCACTACGGATACGAAAGGCAATGCCGAAGTGGTCGTCGCGCTGCCCTCCAGCGATGCCTTGCGCCCGCTCAAGGCGGATATCACCGTGCGCGTTTCGGAAAGCGGCGGTCGCGCGATTTCGAGACAGGTGTCGGTTCCGATTGTCCCAAAAGGATCGTTGATTGGCGTAAAACCGCTGTTTGAACAGGGCGCGCTCACCCAAGGTGGCACTGCGGATTTTGCTGTGGTTTTGGTTGATCCATCCGGCAAGCGCATTGCGCGGCAGGGTGTGAGATGGACCCTCAACAAGGTGAACCGGCATTACCAATGGTTTTTCAAGGATGGCCATTGGAACTACGAAGGCGTGAAAACCAATCGTGCCGTAGCCAACGGGACACTGGACCTTAGCGCAACGGACGCCGGAAAAATCTCTGCTGCCGTTGAACTGGGAGCCTATCGCCTTGATGTGGTCGCAGATGGGCTGGCCGGCGCTCAAACCGACGTCGGGTTCTCGGTCGGTTGGGATGGGGATCGCACGGCAAACACCCCGGATGTTCTCGACATGCGCTTGGATAAAGCGTCCTACGGTGTCGGAGACACCATCACGGTCAAGCTTGACCCTCATTTTGCCGTTAATGCCACGCTGGTGGTGGTGTCGGATAAACTCCAGCAAATTGAAAGAGTTAACGTCGCCGCAGCAGGCGGTAGCGCCAGCATAACGGTCAAACCGGAATGGGGAGCCGGAGCCTATATCGTGGCCTTGGCGCACCGCGCTTTAGACACAGCTGCGCAGCGCGCACCGGGCCGCTCAATCGGGGTGGCGTGGTTCGCGATTGAGAACTCCGCACACACGCTGAAAGTTGCGCTTGATCCGCCAAAGAATATGCTACCGCGCGGCAAGCTGGAAATCCCCTTAAAACTCACCGGGGTTTCGGCAGGGGAAGAGGCCTTTGTAACGGTTTCAGCCGTCGATGTTGGCATCTTAAATTTGACGCATTACCAAACGCCGGACGCCAGCGGCTTTTTCTACGGCCAGCGCCAAATGGGACTCGAACTGCGCGATCTGTATGGCTATTTGATTGATGGTATGCAGGGCACTTTGGGGGCCATTCGCTCTGGCGGCGACGCCAAACTTGATCAGGCAAACAGCCCTCCACCGATTTTTGAACCGCTGGCGCGTTTTTCAGGCATCGTCAAAGTTGGCGAGGATGGCACGGCGAAAATCAGCTTCGACATACCGGCGTTTAACGGCACCGTGCGCGTCGCGGCTGTGGCGTGGAGCAAAGGGCGGGTTGGCCAAGCGGAAAGCGACGTCACCATTCGCGATCCAATCGTGCTTACCGGAACCTTGCCGCGCTTTTTGAACCTGGCGGATCAATCGCGGTTCCATGTTGCAATCGACAATGTTGCTGCCGCAGAGGGTGATTATGTTCTCGACCTCGACGTTCACGGTCCGGTATCTGTGCCGGTTGAGGCGCTGCACCGCACCCTCCATTTAGGTGCGGGACAAAAATCGGCTCTCATCATTCCGGTGACAGCGGCAGGGCTTGGAACGGTCACTTTTGATCTGCGCATAACCGGCAAAAACATTGACCTCACTCAGAACTTGCATGTGCAGGTAAAACCCTCAACGCGGGCATTTGTCAGCAGGTCGGTGCAAACGCTGCTGCCCGGTGCCAGCCTCACGCTCTCCAATGCGCTCACGAAAGATCTGCTACCCGGCTCGGGCAATGTAGCTCTCTCGGTCGCTCCAGCGGCTGCCATCGATGTTCCCGCTCTCCTGCACGCGCTTGATAGATATCCCTATGGCTGCACCGAACAAACGGTCAGCCGCGCCATGCCGCTGCTCTATGTCAACCGGCTTGCGGCGCAGGAAACATTCGGGCTGGATATGCAGGCCGATGACCGTGTCCGCGAAGCATTAGATCGGGTGATGGCGCGCGAAAGTTCGAATGGCACGTTCGGCCTTTGGGGCGTGGGCGGGGAGGATGTTTGGCTGGATGCTTTTGCCATGGACTTCCTTACCCGGGCCCGCGAGAAAAATTTTGCGGTTGCGCAAAAAGGCTTTGATATCGGTCTCGATCATTTGCGCAATGCGCTGGTAAACGCTTCGGCCGTTACACCGGAAACAGCGTCCGGCCTTGCTTATGCAGCCTATGTCTTGGCGCGCAATGGCCGCCCGGTTATGGGTGACATCCGTTATCTTGCCGAGACCAAACTGGCAGATTTTGCCTCGCCGCTCGCAAAAGGCCAATTGGCTGGCGCTCTAGCGCTCTTGGGTGACAAAACACGTGCCACGACCACATTTGCAACTGCGCTTAACGCGCTTGATGCCGCGCGCGATGATGGCTATTCGCGCCCCGACTACGGCTCCAAGTTGCGCGATTCTGTGGCGTTGTTGGCTTTGCTGGCGGAAAGCAACGCGCCGCGCGCAGACATCGTGCGCGCAAGTGCGGTCGTAGAAAAAGCCCAGGACGCTGCCCGTTACACCTCGACCCAAGAACAAAGCTGGATGGTTCTGGCCGCCCAGGCCCTCAGCAAAGACGTTGATGCCGCCATGCTTGATGTCGACGGAACTGCCAAGAAGGGCGGCTTCGCCCGCGTTCTCAGCGCCGAAAATCTTGATGAAAAATCAACCGTGGTCACCAACAAGGGCGCCAACCCGCTCCGCGTAATTTTGAGCACGACAGGCATTCCCCTAACGCCTGAGGCCGCTGCCGAACAAGGCTTTAAAGTTGAACGCACCTATTATTCCACACAGGGGCAGGTGCTGGATCCGTTGAAAATAAAGCAAAATGATCGTTTCATCGTCTCGTTGAAAATCACCGAAAAAGAGTCGCGGTTTGGCCGTTTACTGCTGGTTGATCCGCTACCCGCCGGGCTTGAAATTGATAACCCCAACTTGGTCGAGGGCACGTTGTTGCCCGATGCAGACTGGTTAAAGCGCGAGGTTGAACCAGTAAATTCGGAATATAGAGATGATCGCTTCGTGGCCGCGTTTGAACGTCAGGCAGACAAAATTGTCGTTTACTCGGTCGCCTATGTCGTGCGGGCTGTGAGCCCGGGCAAATATGTGCAGCCGGGGGCTTTGATCGAAGATATGTACCGGCCGGATAGGTTCGGGCGTTCAGGCTTTGGTGTCATTGAAATTTCCACGGCGAAGTGACACACCTCATGCGGCGATGGGCAACATTGCTGGGAAAGGCGCTGTTCGCCGGAGCGGTTGGAGGCGTCTTCGTCCTGTTGGCTTTTGCCGTTTATGTGGTGTCGTTGCCTCCGTTGGATATGGGCGCGGCGAACGAACGCTCGGCGGTGGTTTTGGATAAAAACGGGCAGTTGCTGCGCCCATTTACCACGCCTGATGGACGCTGGAGATTGCCTGTCGAAGTTTCAAACATCGACGCCAACTATCTGAAGATATTGCTGGGCTTTGAAGACCGCCGGTTTTATTCGCACTCCGGTATTGATCTTTTCGCGGTGCTGCGCGCGGGAGGTCAGTTTGCGCGGCATGGGAGGGTTATCTCCGGCGGTTCTACTCTGACGATGCAGGTTGCAAGATTGTTGGAACCGCGCACCGAGCGCTCACTTTCAGCAAAGCTCCGGCAGGCCGCGCGCGCCATTCAGCTTGAATTTCGTTACAGCAAGTCCGAGATTTTGCAGTTTTATTTGGCCTTGGCACCCTTTGGCGGCAATGTCGAAGGTGTGCGGGCTGCCAGCCTTGCCTATTTTGGCAAAGAACCAAAGCGCCTCTCTTACTCTGAGTCTGCGCTACTTGTCGCTTTGCCGCAGTCCCCAGAGTTCCGCAGGCCAGACCGCTTTGCCGAGGCAGCCCAAAAAGCCAGAAATCGTGTGCTCACCCGCGCTGCAGCTTTGAAGCTGATAACAGCGGACGATTTCCGATCAGCGCTTTCGGAAACAGTGCCGGGCGTCAGACGCAATTTTCCATCGCTCGCGCCGCAATTGGCTCAGGCCGTCGTCAAGCAAGATCCGTCCCAAACAGTGCACCGTCTGACGCTTGATGCGGCTTTGCAAGCAAGCTTGGAGACCTTGGCGCGGGAGCGGGCGGCTGCGCTGGGGCCGCATATTTCCGTGGCCATCGTGGTTGCGGAAAATACCACAGGCAACGTCCTAGCCTCTGTTGGCGGAGCGGACTATTATTCAAAGGAGCGGGCGGGCTCACTGGATTTAACCAAGGCAATACGGTCGCCAGGTTCCGCGCTGAAGCCGTTTATATATGCGCAAAGCTTTGCCGAAGGCATCGCTCACCCCGAAACAATGCTCGAAGATCGCCCCTCCCGATATGGGCTTTATGTGCCGGAGAATTTTGACCTGACCTTTCAGGGTGCGGTAAGCGCGCGGCAGGCTCTGCAAATGTCGTTGAATGTTCCCGCCGTTGATTTGCTCTCCACGCTCGGGCCGCAAAAATTTCTAAGTGCCTTGCGCGCTGGCGGAGCGAATATTGTTTTGCCAAATGATGCGGCGCCAGGGCTGTCTGTCGGGCTTGGCGGTTTGGGCATAAGCTTGCAAGACATGACCCAACTCTATGTGGGCCTGGCGCGTGGAGGCAGTAGCGCAAAGCTGAACTTTAGCGCTGATGACACCGGTTTCCGTGAAAGCCGGGCTTTCATTGAGCCGGTCGCCGCGTGGTATGTGACCGACATTTTGCGCGGAGCGCCGCCGCCACTCAATGCGGTGGGTGGGCGTTTTTCCTACAAGACCGGAACCTCTTACGGTTTTAGAGATGCTTGGGCGATGGGTTATGACCGCAAACACACATTGGGCGTGTGGGTTGGCCGCGCCGATGGCACGCCTGTGCCGGGGCTGGTTGGGCGTGTCGCAGCGGCACCGATTTTGTTCGACGCCTTTAGCAGAACCGGGATTGACCTCGCGCCATTTCCCCAGCCCAAAGGCGCATTGATTGCTAAAAACTCAGATTTGCCACCGCCGCTGCGCCGGACACACAATGAATTGCCAAAAGCCACCGATAGTTTGGCCAGTACAGGTTTGAAAATAGCCTTCCCGCCCGATGGCGCTAAGCTGGATCTCGGTTCAAACGGCAGTGATGCGCCTGAGCTGATCTTGAAAGCGCAAGGCGGCGTGCTGCCGCTAACGTGGATGGTCGACGGCAAACCGCTTGCGCTGGCCGACATGCGCAGGCAAAGCAGCTACCTGCCGCAGGGCAGGGGCTTTGCCAATATTTTGGTGATGGATGCCAATGGCGCAACTGACAGCGTGACCGTCAAGTTGCAGTAGTCAGGGCGGTAACTATTCGTTGGCACCCGCTTTTACATCGATTTTCTTGAGCAATTCCGCTGGCGCACCGATTGAACCCAAATCCACCGTGCCGAGGCCGTCTTTGGAGGTAAGCTCGATATGCAAGTTTTTAGGATCGCTGAGGAATTTGGACACCGCATCCGCAATTGTCTTGGCCGAGGGGCTGTCGCCGCCAAGCAATGACGGAATTACAGCGGCTGCCATCGTAACGAGTCCCTTTTTAAAATCATCGGGGCTTTGGCCGCTTTCTTTGGCTTTGAGCGCGATTACTTTGTCCACGGCGCCGCTATTTTCCAGCTTGACGTCCAGTGCCTTGACTGTAGCACCAATCGCGGCCGCCATCGCTTTGGCCTGATCTGCGTCAAACACGTCTTTTGAAACTCCGCCGATCAAACCTTTGAAAGCCAATTTGCCAAAGGCGGGGTCATTTGCCGACAATTCGTTGAGAGCTATTTCTTTAGAAGCTTCCGAATAGGCCAAGCTCAGTTTTGCCGAGCCATCGAATTTGCTGATGCCCAAGTCGCGCAACATTTTTGAATTTGGCGACGCATCTGCCGGAGGCGCATCGAAAACGACGTGATCAAACCCCGCCGTCACCGTGGTTGGAATTCCGGACAAATAATCACCTAGATTCGCTTCAAACTTGCCAACCGAAAACTTGAGATTTTTTCCGTCGGCGCTGTTGGCGGCACCATCTTGCGCCGGGACGTCAACGCTCAGACCAGCGAATCCAACCTGAGCCACGCTCGGGAACGCATTGCGCGGATTAAAATCTTTAAATTCGGCGGTTGCCGCTGCGGCCAGCGTGTCAAACGTCGGCGATAGCATCAAACCCTTGTAGCCCGCAGAGGCCAACTCACCATGGCCAATCTTGCCGGGTCCGTCGATGGAAACGCCTTCGACGGCAAGGGCACCGATGCCGCCTTTACCAAAATCAGTAATGGCGATGCGGCCAATTTTACCCTCCGGACTTTGATTTCCTTCAATGGCTTTGAAGGAAATCTGCGTCATCTCTGCAGAAAACTCCAAGGCGCGAAACATATCCGCCGCCACAGGCATTACCGCTGCAAGTTCTTTTGCGTCAGGTTTTTCATCCGGTCCGTGCGGCTTAAAATTTTGAGCCCAATCAAACAGTGATGTGGTCATTGCGCGCATTTTGATGGTGCCAAATTGTACCGCACCAATCTTAACTTCGGTGCCTTCGCCGCTTTCCTTGGCAATGGTGTAGGTTATATCAGACCATTTTGTTGGTTCTGATGCCACCTGGAGCGGTTCGCTGGCGGAGCCCTTTTCAAAAAGAAAGCGCGCGGACAGCGGCAGATTATAGCCGGTGCCGACCATCGCACCCGACTTCAAGGTTAGCGTCGATCCATCCTTCATGTCGGCGGTTTGCTCGATACTCTCAACATTGAAACTCGCGACTTTGCCCGCAACAATTCCGGTCGCTTTGATGTTGGAATAAACCGTTTCGGCGGTATTGTCGTCGCCTCTGTCTTGCGAGAGGGTTACTTCATTCGACTCGATTGACTCGGCATTTAGTTTTGCGAGGCGCTCGGAAAGCGGTGTGCTCGACTCAGCGTCAAACAGCGCTGTGAGCTCTTTTTCTGTCAGATTGGAGCCGACAATCTTCAGCTGTGGAATTTCAACGCTGAACGTCCCGAATTCGCCGGAAATATCTTCGAATTCCACAGACTTGCCCGCTGCGGCAAATGCAGGTGTGACCAGCGAAAACGGTGCGCTGTGGAGAATTGTGCGGCCAATGCGCAAATGATCCGTGCCGCGCGTGGCTTCCAGTCCGACTATGGTCACGTCGCCGCTGAACAGCCCGACTTCAGCTTCTGCGGCAACAAGATTTGCAGCACGCAGTGACGTTAACACTGCAGATTCGGCGAAATGCTTGGCGACAATTCCCGATGTGCCAAGGCCCGCTAACAGCGTAGCCGCGAGCAATTTCCGTTTCAAAGTGGTCATATCCAATTCCTCGCATTAAGAACTTTTGGGCCTCAAGCGCAGACGCGCTGGCACTAAGGACAGAATTCAGCCAAAACTTTTGCAACATCGGCCTGATTTGGCAGCCCGGCCTCATTGCCCAGATATTGAATTTTATGCGACGCGGCGGCGCGTGCAAAGTGAAAATGCTCGCGCCACAATAACTGCGGACGCATCAACCACGAGGCCATGTAAGCCCCATGATAAACGTCGCCCGCCCCGGACGTGTCAACAATGCGGCTCTTTGGAACCGGCAAAGCGGGAAGGCGCGACACTGTTCCTGTTTCATCATACCAGAGCATGCCCCGCTCGCCTTCGGTAACGCCGCCGATTTTGCAACCGCGCGATTTGAGATATTCCAGCATTTCCGTCGGCGATAGCTTCATCTGCTCGCACAAGCGCTCGGCAACGATGGCCACATCAATATATTCCAAAAGCTCATGGGTATTGGTTCGCAACCCGCCGCCATCCAGCGATGTCATCAACCCCGCCTCATTGCACAATTTTGCGTAATGCATAGATGCGTCAGGCTGGTGACCGTCAAGATGCAGCGCGCGGCATTGCCGCAAGTTGAGCAGCGGAAAAGGATGTAAATAGTCATCATCGCGAGCGCGCAATATGGAGCGCCGAGCGCCTTGCGGCAAAATAAATGACAGAGAGGAGCGCTTTACCTTGCGACCATGCACCGAAATTGAATAGCGCGCCGCCATATCCAAAAACATGCGTCCGAGCCAATCGTCCGCGACAGAAGCCAGCAAATCCGGAACCACACCGAGTTTAGCGCAGGCAAATGCTGCCGTAACCGCATTGCCGCCAAATGAAACGGCATAGTCCTCCGCAACTGATTTCTCGTCACCGGTTGGAATGGACTTCGCCACAAGCGTTACGTCAATGTATGCTTGGCCAATAAACAGTGCTTCCATGGAACTCTCGAAACAGATCTAAACCGAAAAACTTGTCCCACATCCGCAAGAGGATGTCGCGTTCGGATTATGTATCTTGAACGATTGTCCAATCAGATCGTCGACAAAGTCAACTTCTGAGCCGTTGAGAAATTCAAGCGAGACCGGATCGACCAGCAACGTTGCGCCGTCGCGCGAAACCACCAAGTCGTCGGACGCTGATTCCTGTGTGATTTCGAAAGCATATTGAAAGCCCGAGCACCCGCCGCCATTGACGGCAACGCGTAGCATTGCACCCTTCGGCTCTTGCGCCAAAACCTTGACGATTCGCTTGGCGGCGGTTGAACTTAGGGTGACTGGGGTTGCGCTATCGCTCATTGATTTATCCTTTATACAGAAGATAGTGCTGCCAGTGGTGGGCTGCAATAGTAAAGCTGTCCCGAATACCAAATCGGGCTTGCACCAAAGCGGCGGCTTTCTTAAGTTGAGACCTTACAAAAGGGGCGATCTGATGAAGTTTACACTTGCGAACGCTGTTTCAAGCTTGGTGCTCTTTATATCTTCGCCTGCGATGGCCGCATCGGTTGAGATGGCTCTTCCAAAAGGCGAGTACGCGCTCTCGAAGGCTGAATGTGGCAGCGAGATATTCGCCAAGCTTGCACCAAAGCGCATCGATTTTCTCACCTACTCCTGCACCAAAGTCACCTACGACCAAACTGAAAGTAGCGGCGGTAAAATCTCTTACGATGTGAAATCGCCGTCCTGCCAGGGCGAGGAAGACACCAAGGCGCACGCTGATCACTTCAAGCTGGTCTTGGAAAACGACACTTTGCAGGTGCTCTGGGCCGACGGAACCAAGAGCGGCAAAGCGGTTTTGTGCAAGAAATGAGTCTGCCCCCGGCGATTCGGGCCGCTTTTGCCGCTCAAAGAGCACAATCGCGTGGACGATTGACGCCCGAAAACGGCTCGCCAACGCGCTCAGAATTCCAACGCGACCGCGACCGGATTATCCACTCAACCGCATTCCGCCGCCTTGCCTACAAAAGCCAGGTTTTTGTGCCGTCTGAGGGGGATCATTACCGCACGCGCCTGACCCATACGATCGAGGTTGCACAAATTGCCCGTGCTTTGGCGCGCGGGCTGAAGCTGGATGATGACCTCGCTGAAGCCATTGCGCTGGCACATGACTTGGGACATACGCCATTTGGTCACACTGGCGAGGACGCGCTTTCGTCCTGTATGCAGCGTTTCGGCGGTTTTGATCACAATGCCCATGCGCTGCAAATCGTGACGACGCTTGAACGCCGCTATGCCGGATTTGATGGCCTCAACCTGAGTTGGGAATGTCTGGAGGGCTTGGTCAAGCATAATGGCCCGCTGCGTGACGCACATGGGAAGCCTACCGGACATTATGAAAAAGGCGGGATTCCCGCTGCCATCTTGGCTTTTGACACGGTTTTTCCACTGGAACTCTCGGGCCACAGCAGCGCCGAAGCGCAGTGCGCTGCCATCGCTGACGATATCGCCTATAACACCCACGATATAGATGATGGTTTGCGCGCGGGGTTGTTTGACTTGAAAGACTTGCGACAAGTGCCGTTTTTGGAAGGTATTTTGAATGAGATTGCCGAGCTCCATCCAGATTTGGAGCGTCCTCGTGCCATTCATGAACTCGGTCGCCGGATTATAACGCGTTTTGTCGAGGACGCGCTTAACGAAAGCACGAGGCGGCTGGACGTTGCGGCTCCGGAGAGTTCTGCTGCTGTGCGCGCGGCAGGCAGGCCGCTCGTGGGGTTCTCAGACGAAATGCGGGCTGCCGATAAGTCTATCAAGGGGTTCCTATTTCCCAAGATGTACCGGCATGAAAAAGTTATGGCTGTGCGGGTCAAAGCAGATAACGTTGTCCGCAGCTTGTTCAGCCTTTATATGAATGATCCAACACACATGCCGCTCGAATGGCAACCCAAATCAGAAGATGAAGCCGCCCGTGCTCACGCTGTGGCCGACTATATTGCCGGAATGACCGACCGGTTTGCCTTGCAAGACTATCAAAGGCATTTTGACCTTTCCTACGATTTGGGTTAGCGCAGGGGCGGAAAATCCAAGTCCCTCACAACGGGCACTTGGCAAAGGAACCTCAATGAACATTTTCGCCCGTTATCAAGATGAAATTTCTGCCATTCTAAAAGCGTTGGTTGCCGATGGCCGCTTACCCGTAAACCTTGATCTTGGGCGGTTTGTGGTTGAACCACCGCGCGACGCGATGCATGGCGACCTGGCCACCAACGCCGCTATGGTTTACGCCAAAGAGGCGAAAGAGCATTTCGCCAATCCGCGCTTGTTTGCGGAGGCGATAGCGGCAAATTTGCGTGCCGTAGCGGGTATTGAAGCTGTCGATATTGCGGGGCCGGGCTTCATTAACATAAAGCTACAAGCTGTTGTTTTTAATGATGTAATGAAGTTTGCTTTGACCGATAACCAACATTTTGGCCGGGCTGCAAAAAACCATATCAAAACCAACGTAGAGTATGTTTCTGCCAATCCGACAGGGCCTATGCATGTCGGGCACGGGCGGGGGGCTGTGTTTGGTGATGCGCTGGCAAGCTTGCTCGAATTTGCCGGATGTGACGTCACCCGGGAATATTACATCAATGACGCTGGCGCGCAGGTGGATGTGTTGGCGCGGTCAGCATTTTTGCGTTACCGCGAGGCGCTGGGCGAAACCATATCAATTCCAGAGGGGCTTTATCCGGGGGATTATCTGGTTCCTGTCGGGGTGGCGCTTGCCCAAGAATTCGGAGACACTCTTCTGGAAAAATCTGACTCCGAGATTTTGCAGCTTGTTCGCCCGCGCGCCATTGACGCCATGATGGAAATGATCCGCGAAGATCTTGCGGCGCTGAACATCAAACACGAAGTGTTTTTTTCCGAGCGCTCGCTCACGATAAAGCACGGCAATCAGGACGCGGTGCAGGCCGCAATCGCGAACTTGCGCGACAAGGGTTTGGTCTATGAAGGTAGCTTGCCGCCGCCCAAGGGACAGGTGCCCGATGATTGGGAAGACAGAGAACAAACTCTGTTCCGCTCAACCCAGTTTGGCGACGATATTGATCGTCCGTTGCTGAAAAGCGACGGCGGCTACACCTATTTTGCCTCTGACATTGCCTATCACAAAACCAAATTTGATCGTGGCTTCACCTCGATGATCGACGTTTGGGGGGCCGACCACGGCGGCTATGTCAAGCGCATGACGGCTGCTGTGCAGGCTTTTTCGGGTGGCGCGGCTCAGCTGGATGTAAAGCTTTGCCAGCTTGTGCGGTTGATGCGCAACGGTGACCCGGTAAAAATGTCCAAACGCTCGGGTGATTTTGTTACCCTGCGCGAAGTGGTCGATGAAGTTGGCGTCGATGCCGTGCGGTTTATGATGTTGTTTCGTAAAAATGATGCAACTTTGGACTTTGATCTGGCAAAAGTTATCGATCAGTCGAAAGAAAACGCTGTATTTTATGTTCAATACGCTCACGCGCGCGCCCACTCGGTAATGCGCAAAGTGCTCACGGTGTTTCCCGACATGAATCTTTCAAGCGCGGCTTTGGCACAATCTGATCTCACTTTGCTTGATGATGAGGGTGAGTTGGGTCTGGTGCGCCTCATTGCGCAATATCCAAGACAGATACAGTCTGCCGCGGCAGCGCATGAACCGCACAGGCTGGCGTTTTACATGCACGAATTGGCGACGGCATTTCATGCCCATTGGAATCGGGGCGATGAAAAGCCGCAATTACGCTTTATTAATCAAGATAACAGAGAATTGTCTCAAGCTAGGTTGGCTTTGGTGAAGTTGTTTACCCAAGTGCTGATGTCCGGCCTCAAAGTTCTCGGTGTGAGTGCGCCTACGGAAATGCGATAGCAAATCCTCGGCGCCCGGAAAGTGTGTCGTCGATGAGTGAAAGTTTAAAAGTCCGCCGCCCCGTGGTTGATCTTGACGATTTCGAGCGTGGTCTGTTTGCCAGCGCGCCGGCAGAACGTGTCAATGATGATCCATTGGCGGAGCTGTCGCGCATTGTTGGCAAGACCGACCCTTTTAAAGGAATTTTTGCCGCGCCACCCGCTGCGCCCGTGGTTCAAGCGCAAAATCGTAACAGTTCCGCGTTTCCACCCGCCTCATCGGCGGCAATCGACATTTTCTCGCGCAAGGGTGCCACCAGCGCGCCCGAACACAAAGAGCCTACACTTGGGTTTTCAGCCCCGCGCTATGCGGAGCCCGCTCCGGAACCGCTCGCGCAGCATGACGACCCGTTTGCGCCGCGTTTTTTTGACGAGGCCAATGCAGGCCCTGCCGCTTCCGCGCAAGAGGCGGATTTTTTCTCGCATATTGCGCCGGGCAATGAAGAAAATGCTCAACCCGATTACAACGAGTCCTACGAAGCCGCCATTGCCCCGGAAAGCAACAAACGTTCGACGCGTGGCACAGCTGTGCTAATGGGCGTTTTGCTGATGGCCATGCTAGGCGGTGCTGCTGGCATCGGGTGGAAAAGCCAGATGAAGCAAACGCCGGAGGGGAGCCTGCCCGTGATTGAGGCGGCAACTGCACCGGTAAAAATAGAACCGGCAAAGCCTGAGGTTGATGCCGCCAACATGCCGACGCCCGCGCAGGATGCCAATGCAAAGCTGGTTTCAAAAGCTGAACAACCCGTTGAAATTGTTCAAACGCCGGGCCAGCCTCCAATTAAGATCGCGCGGATAATCCCCCTCACCGGCGACCAGACCTCGGCAATTATGACCGGAACGGCGGCATCAGCGCAGGTAACGCCGCCCTCGGAAAGCGGATTGCCCATACCGCGTTCTGTTAAAACTGTGACAATCGACGCTTCTGGCAAGCCTCTGGGGGCTGCTGCCCCCGCGCAGGCAAAACCAGTGGTTGCCGTTGCACCTGCACCCGCGGCTACGGCACCCCCAACTTCGATAGCTCAGTTGGCGGCGCAGTCAGAGCCTGTCGTCGCGCCGGTTGCCGCTCCAAGGCTGCCTCTGATGGCGGCGGGAGGTGCTCCGGCCCGCACACCAACGCCATCTTCGGCAATAGCCACAGATACCGCTCCGGTTGCGCCAAAAGCGACCACTCCAAAGGCAACCATTAGGGCCGCTGCTCCCGCGCCTAAGCCAGTTGTGGCTGCGCCCAAAGCAACAGCAGATGCGCCCTTGCAACTGTCGCCAGCATTGGCTGCGAAGCCGTCCAAACCGGCGGCTAAGCCAGCTCCGGTGGATGTGATAAACGCTACGGCAGCCGAAGAACCAGCGGCTCCGGCAACAAAAACCACGACCGCGTCCGGAACATTTGCAGTTCAATTGGCAGCACCGGCTTCAGAAGCGGAAGCCAAGGCGACGGCTGCGAAACTCCAAGGCCAATACGCGACCGAACTTAACGGGCACAAAACCGTTGTCCGCAAAGCTGACTTGGGAGCCGGGCGTACGGTTTACCGGGTTCGGGTGGCGAATTTGAGCAAAGAAGAAGCAGTTAGCATCTGCGAAAACCTTAAATCCAGCGGCGGACAGTGCTTCATCTCCCGCTAGGCTGACAGCATTTGCAGAGGCGGTTCAGGCCGCCTTTGCAAACTTCTGGTCGGCAGCCGGAGTAAAATGCCAGCGTCCGATGGTGCCCAGCGCCAAGTGCTTCGAAACTTGAGCCATGTAATCTTCACGTGACATGTCTTTCACCCACACAATAGCGGAGTGGGCGACGGGGGTTAGGTCTGCCAAAACGAAACCGCGGTCTTTAAGCTGCGCAAATAAGAACTTGTACAACTGGTTCCTGTCTTGGGCATTATTATAGAATTCGCCCTGCACCACAAATATCCGCCCGACAGTGATGCCGAACAGGCCTGCAACACGGCAGCCCTCCGCATCGGTAAGGTCAACGCAGTGCGCCACGCCCGTGTCGAATAAGCCGCAATAAGCATGCAACAAGCGCGGCGAATTGCTGATCTCCCGTACGGCATTGCAGGCGGTCAAAATTGACTCAAACTGCGTGTCCACTGACAAATTAAGGAGATGCTGCGGATGAATTGGCGTTTGGCGGATGTTTTCTACGTCCACCACATGTCGCTGCGCAGGTGCCCAGCAGCTTGCTGAGGTCACGCCAGAGTCGATATAAGCGCCGCGACCATAAATATTCATCAGCGACACTGCTGATACGTCTTCTAGAATCGCGCAAAAGCCATCTGGTTCCGCTAAAGCATGGTTAGGGTCAAACGCAGTTGCAACGCCCACCGTTTTATCGCGCATGACGGCGTCAAGTACCCTGAGGCTGGTCGAGAGTGGCAGCTGTGCGCTGGTGTGCCAAATGGCGCGGGCCATACGCTGTAGCTTTTGCGCAAATGTTTCATGAAAGCGCTGGGCGCGCGCAAGCTGAATGTGCGCCGGTGCCGCGTGAGGTTCCTGTTCGATATGTTCAGAGAACATCGATGGGATCGAATTCGGGTTCCAGACGCGATTTGCTATAGTCATGCTCAATCCAATCAGATTTGTCTGGATAGAGATTAGGCCGAGACGTGTTTGCCGATCTTCAAGCTATTCGTTCAAATGCTCCTTAATATCGATTCAGAACTTCGCAAAAACGTGGCTTTAAGGTTGCGCACAGGGTCAATCTCGCTTAATCCGCTGAGCTTGGTAAAGGATCTCTCAACATGTCGACTGCTGCTGTTTCTGCCACATCCGCCGCGAATTTTGTCGGCGACAAGGTGTTGATTATCGATTTTGGCAGTCAGGTAACCCAACTCATCGCGCGCCGTATTCGCGAAGCGGGTGTTTACAGCGAGATTGTGCCTTTTCAATCTGCCGAAGCGGCGTTTGAGAAATTGCAGCCAAAGGCAGTTATTTTTTCGGGAGGGCCTGCGTCCGTTACCGACCAAAACTCGCCGCGCGCGCCGCAGGGCATTTTCAGCTCCGGCGTGCCGATATTGGCAATTTGCTACGGCCAGCAAACCATGTGCCTCCAACTGGGCGGTGAGGTTGAGGGTGGTCATGCCGCTGAATTTGGCCGGGCGGAAATCAACATCAAAGCGCCGAGTGCTTTATTCGAGGGCCTCTGGCAGCAGGGCGAACATTATCCGGTTTGGATGAGCCACGGCGACCGCGTCACCAAGCTCCCGGAAGGCTTTACGGTTAAAGCCAGCTCGGAGAATGCGCCTTTTGCAATAGCTTCTGATGAGAAGCGCCGGTTTTTTACCACGATGTTCCATCCCGAAGTGGTGCACACCCCTGACGGGGCAAAATTATTGGCGAACTTTGTGCACAAAGTGGCCGGTATCAAGTCCGATTGGTCCATGCACGCTTTTCGCGCCGCTGCGGTGGAGCGGATTCGCAAGCAGGTTGGCAAGGGCAGGGTGATTTGCGGATTATCGGGCGGGGTGGATTCTTCCGTGGCCGCGCTGTTGTTGCACGAGGCGATCGGCGATCAGCTCACTTGCGTTTTCGTCGATCATGGCTTGTTGCGCATGGGCGAGGCGGAGGAGGTCGTGCGCCTGTTCAAGGACCATTACAACATTCCGCTGGTGCATGTTGAGGCGCAGAAAATGTTCCTTGATGAGCTGGATGGTGTTGCCGATCCTGAAACCAAACGCAAAATCATCGGTCGCCTGTTTATTGATGTGTTCGATACCGAAGCCAAAAAGCTCGGTGGGGCCGATTTTCTTGCGCAGGGTACATTGTATCCCGACGTGATTGAGAGCGTATCCTTCACGGGCGGCCCATCAGTGACCATCAAGTCGCATCATAATGTCGGCGGGCTTCCGGCGCGCATGAAGATGCAGCTGGTGGAACCACTGCGCGAATTGTTCAAAGACGAAGTGCGCGTTTTGGGCCGTGAACTCGGGTTGCCGGATGCGTTCGTTGGACGTCATCCGTTCCCGGGGCCGGGCCTCGCTATTCGCCTGCCGGGCGGCGTCACGCCGGAAAAGCTCGATATCTTGCGCAAAGCCGATGCAATTTACCTCGATGAAATCCGCAAAGCAGGACTGTATGACACCATCTGGCAAGCTTTCGCGGTGTTGTTGCCGGTGCGCACTGTAGGCGTCATGGGGGACGGGCGCACTTATGACTTCGTATGCGCCTTGCGCGCGGTGACATCAGTGGACGGCATGACCGCTGATTTTTATCCTTATGACATGAACTTCCTTGGTCGCGCCGCAACGCGCATCATTAACGAGGTCAAGGGTATCAACCGCGTGGTTTATGACATAACCTCTAAGCCTCCCGGCACAATCGAGTGGGAGTAGCCTCCCTGGAGACCATATGGGCAGAGCGCAGGTTTTAGCACTGACGGCACTCGCGATTCTCGCTTTTGCGGGAAACTCGCTGCTCACTCGCTTTGGGCTGGTTGAAACCCATATTGAGGCGGCACAATTTGCCGGAATTCGATTGATTTCCGGCGCTCTGATGCTAACCGCGCTGTCGTGGCGACGTGAGGCGGCGGTGACGCCGACACGCGCCGATTTGGTCGGCATTTTGTCTCTGTTCGGCTATGCCGTGACTTTCACCCTTGCCGGTTTAAGTCTGAATGCGGCTACCGGAACCCTTATCTTATTTGGGTCGGTGCAAATCACGCTCGCGACAATTTCGGCGTTTCGCGGCTCGCCGCCCAAAGGCAGGGCACTGTTCGGTCTAATAATAGCTTTTGCAGGGCTTATATGGATGCTGTTGCCAAAGGCGGTTTCCCCGCCTTTGGGTGCGGCGTTGTTGATGGCATCGGCTGGCATGGCGTGGGGCGTTTACACCATAGCGGGACGTGTTTCCGGCGACCCTGTTGCCCGGACGGCGCGCAATTTTATCGGCGCGGCGGCATTGGCGGCGATCTGGCTCGTGAGTTCAAGTTCAGGTGTGCCGTCGACACAGGGCGTAATACTGGCGATAGCTTCCGGAACCGTCACTTCTGCGCTGGGCTACACCATCTGGTATTCGGCACTGCCCCACTTGAGCGTGGCCACAGCGGGGGCCGCGCAATTATTCGTGCCAGTTGTCGCAGCCGTGGGCGCAGCCTTGTGGCTTCACGAGCAGATTTCCGCGCAGTTGGTGATCGCGGGTGTCATTATTTTAGGCGGGATTGCCATGACTTTGGACAAGCGCCGTGCCGCGCCTTGAATGTGTCTGAAGCAAGGCCTAAGTCTTGGTGACATACGGAGTTTCAAACCATGTCCGATCTTTCAGCATTTCCCATCACCAAACGCTGGCCTGCCAAACATCCGGATCGTTTGCAGCTGTATTCGTTCCCCACGCCAAACGGCGTCAAGGTTTCCATTGCTCTGGAAGAAACCGGTTTGCCCTATGAGGCGCATTGCGTTGACATCACCAAGAACGAGACGTGGGGTCCGGAATTTCTGTCGCTGAATTCAAACGGAAAAATCCCGGCGATCCTTGACCCGAATGGACCCGGCGGCAAGCCGATGGCTCTGTTTGAGTCGGGCGCGATTTTGCTCTATTTGGCGGAAAAGACCGGACTTTTGCTCCCGGCCGATGCCGCAAAACGCTATGAAACCATCGAGTGGGTGTTTTTCCAGATGGCCGCTATCGGGCCGATGTTTGGACAGCTCGGCTTTTTCCACAAATTTGCCGGAAAAGATTTTGCCGATAAACGTCCAAGAGATCGTTATGCGGCCGAGTCAAAACGCCTTCTCGGCGTGCTTGAAACCCGTTTGGCCGGGCGGCGGTGGATCATGGACAATGATTTTACAATCGCAGACATTTCCATGCTGGGCTGGGTGCGCAACTTAATCGGATTTTATGAGGCTGGCGAGCTGGTTGATTATGCCGCTCTGGAGCATGTCCCGGCGTGGCTGGAGCGCTGTCTGGACCGCCCGGCGGTGCAGCGCGGGCTGGAAATTCCAAAGCGGGCCTAACTGCGTTAGCGCAGCTTGGCCAATCGGCGGTGATGAGCGCAAGCGGGCATTCCAATTCTCTCGTGACTTTTGCGGCGTTTGGTGCGAAAGCTTCGCGCCTCAACAAGGCTTTATTAAATGAACATGCTTGATTCAATTCGTCGTCAGATCACGCCCATCCACCCCGAAGGCTATATTTTTATTATTGGCTTCGGGGTCGTTGCCTTGCTGCTGGATTGGTTGTGGAGCCCGCTTGGCTGGCTCGGGCTGATCGCCACGCTTTGGTGCGCTTATTTCTTTCGCGACCCCAAGCGCGTTACCCCGCTGCGTGAGGGACTCGTTGTTTCTCCGGCAGACGGCATTGTTTCGAGCGTTGGTTTTTTTGCGCCGCCACCGGAGTTGGGGCTCGGGTCTGTGCCGATGCAGCGCGTGAGTGTGTTCATGAGTGTATTTGATTGCCACGTTAACCGCTCGCCGGTTTCAGGCAAAATCCGCACGATAGCCTACAAGCCGGGCCTGTTTCTCAACGCTGATCTAGACAAAGCAAGCGACGACAATGAGCGCAATGGCTTGGTGATTGAAGCCGCACAGGGCGCTTTTGGCGTGGTGCAAATAGCTGGGCTTATCGCGCGCCGGATTTTGTGCTTTGCCCGCGAAAATGAAGCAATCGGAACCGGTGATCGCTTTGGTCTCATCCGTTTTGGCTCGCGTGTTGATGTTTACATGCCCGAAGGAGCTCGCATTTTGGTAGGTTTGGGCAGCAAGGCTGTTTCCGGCGAAACCATACTCGCCGAATACGGGGCGGGTGCGCAGGCGCAACTTACCTTTAAGGCGGGCTGATGCCGCAAGCGCCAGCCCAATTGCCGGATAACAGCACCAAACATTTTGGCGGCGTGCCTTTGCGTGTGATTTTGCCAAATCTGGTTACGCTTCTGGCGCTCAGTCTTGGTCTCACTTCGATCAGATTTGCGATTGAGTTGAAATTTGAAACCGCTGTGCAGCTCATAATTGCCGCTGCGGTTTTGGACGCTTTGGATGGCAGAATAGCGCGCGCCTTGAAGGGGACTTCAAAATTTGGCGCTGAGTTCGACTCGCTGGCGGATTTTGTTGATTTTGGCGTCGCGCCGGCGCTGCTGCTCTATCAATTTGCCTTACACGAAATTAAGGGGCTTGGCTGGCTTGCAGTCATGACATTTGCGGTTGCGGCGGCGCTGAGGTTGGCGCGCTTTAACGTTGCTGTTGATGACCCTGACAAGCCTGCTTGGCAGAGCAATTTTTTTGTCGGGATGCCAGCGCCAGCTGGTGCCATTGTTGGCATGTTGCCGCTGTATCTCAGCATGCTCGGTTTGACCCACGAGCACGCCTATGTGCCGCTGGAAATCGGATATACATTTTTGGTGGCGCTGTTAATGGTCAGCCGCATCCCGCACTTTTCGGGCAAGTCGATTGGCCGAGTTCCGCGCGACTATGTCGTGCTTGCTCTGTTTGGCGTTGTCGTGACGCTGCTTCTGCTGGCAACATTCCCGTTTGAAATGCTTGTTGTGGTTAGCGCCGTTTATGTACTGATGATTCCGCTCTCGATGCGCAGCTTTGCTGCCCATTCGCGCGCCGACAGAATCGCCGAAGCAAATAAGATCGCCGAAGAAGACAAGCAAAGCTAATCGACGCTTTATCGCCGATTAGCTTATGACTTACGATGGCGCAGTCTAAAGTGAGAGATCAGTGATCGTGCTCGTGATCAACGTCCTGCCCGGCAGCAGCGGGGCGGCGGTCTGCATATCTTGAAGGCATCCGCTCACCACCCTCGCGGGCATCACGCCCGACGCGAGCGGCAATTTGCGACAGATCAACAAATTCATCTGCTTGGCGGCGGAGCTCGTCGGCAATCATCGGCGGCTGTGTCATCACCGTCGAGACCACGGAAACCCGCACGCCCTTGCGCTGCACAGCCTCTACCAGCGACCTGAAATCACCATCACCGGAAAACAGAACGATGTGATCGAGATGGTCGGCCATTTCCATGGCATCAACGGCCAGTTCGATGTCCATATTGCCCTTCACCTTGCGGCGGCCAAGCGAGTCAACAAACTCTTTTGTCGGTTTTGTGACAACAGAGTAGCCGTTGTAGTCCAGCCAATCGATCAAGGGGCGGATTGAAGAATACTCTTGGTCTTCGATCAATGCGGTATAATAAAACGCACGAATAAGCCGACCCTTACCTTGGAATTCTTTCAATAACCTGCGGTAGTCTATGTCAAAACCTAGCGACTTAGCTGTTGCATAGAGATTTGCACCATCGATAAAAAGTGCAATGCGTTCTGTAGTTGACATGGTAACCTGCGAAATCAAATGAGAAAAACTTTAGAATCCAGTTTCTTTAAGATCGGTACATTGTTTTTTTCTAAAAGTGTAGCAACTTTTCGGAAAGTAACCCTGTTTCTGGTTTTATGATTATTCGCCGTTTACAGAAAATAAAAGCGAAACTCAGTAATGGGTTAAAATAAAGCAATGAATTTGAAACGTTATGGGAATTCTATACCGTTCAAATTTTCGACAAAAACGACAAAAACAAATAAATTAGCGCGGGAAGTCGCTAAGTGATTGTTTTCATATCACCTAATGGCGAAACACGCAATGAAACTAACACAATTGCGCGCGCTCACGTGTCGTCCGGCGACGTTACGAATCGGCTTTTGTGGATTTTTCTGACATTTTTGTGAAAAGAATATGCAAAGCGGTTTGCACCGGTAAGCGCTTTGTCTTGCATTGAACCCCGTATCTGTGTAGGGAAGCGGTTCATGTTATTTTTGAATTCAGGAGAAACACTGCCATGGCACGTGTCACAGTAGAAGATTGTATCGATAAAGTCGAAAATCGGTTCGATCTTGTCCTTATCGCAAGCCATCGCGCCCGGCTTCTGTCTTCAGGCTCCCAGCTGACCGTGGCACGTGACAATGACAAAAATCCTGTCGTTGCGCTGCGGGAAATCGCTGATGAAACGCTTACAGCACCGGATTTGCGCGAGGATTTGATCCATTCGCTACAAAAGCACGTTGAGGTGGACGAGCCCGAGTCTGAAACAGTTCCTGCGCTGTCCGGATCCGATCAGCGAGTTGATCAGGGCAATGACGTTCAATTTGACCGCATGACGGAAGAAGATTTGCTGCGCGGGCTGGAAGAATTGGTGCCTCCTGCCAACAGCGACGACGATGGCGATTAAGCAAATCTAGTTTGCAACAATCCAAGGTTTAAAAGGGTGCTGGCTTCGGTCAGCGCCCTTTTTCGTTGCTTGTGCCTTGCGCGCCACGGCAAGGCACACGATAGTGAATGTGCAGCCCTGCACTCAAACCCCTGTTCGTTATTTTTGGAGCGCTACACTAAATGATGCGTCAGCATGAACTCGTTGAACGGGTGAAGCGTTACAATCCCAATACCAATGAGGATTTACTGGATCGCGCCTATGTTTACGCGATGCGGGCCCATGGAACCCAAACCCGCGCATCGGGTGACCCTTACTTTTCCCACCCGCTGGAAGTCGCAGCAATCCTTACAGATTTGAAGCTCGATGACGCGACAATCGTTGCTGCGGTCTTGCACGACACTATTGAAGACACCGGTGCGACACGTGAAGAAATTGACACCCTTTTTGGTCCGGAAATCGGCGCGCTTGTCGAGGGCCTGACGAAGCTTAAAAGGCTTGATCTGGTCTCAAAACGGACCGCACAAGCCGAGAATTTTCGCAAGCTGCTGCTAGCTATCGCCGATGACATTCGGGTGTTGCTGGTGAAACTTGCCGACCGGCTGCACAATATGCGAACCCTGCATTTTGTTCCGCCAGAAAAGCGCCAACGCATTGCCGAGGAAACGCTGGATATTTATGCGCCGCTCGCAGGGCGCATGGGTATGCAAGGGATGCGCGACGAACTGGAAAACCTCGCTTTCAAACATCTGATGCCCGAAGCCTATGTGATGATTACAGCGCGTTTGCAGGAACTGAAATCTAAAAACGGCGAAATCATCACCCGCATTGAGAAAGAGCTGGTCGATCAATTTACGGTGCGGGGCATTAAAGCGGGCGTCAAAGGCCGACAAAAGCAGCCCTATTCGGTGTGGCGTAAAATGGAAAATAAGTCGATCGCTTTTGAACAACTTTCAGACGTCTACGGCTTCAGGGTTTTGGTTGATACGCTGGAGGATTGTTACCGTGCGCTGGGTGTTGTGCACATGACATGGCCGGTGGTGCCGGGGCGTTTCAAAGACTACATTTCAACACCAAAGCAGAACGATTACCGTTCCATTCACAGCACAGTGGTTGGCCCGGGCCGCCAGCGTGTTGAGCTGCAAATACGCACTCATCATATGCACGACATCGCGCAATACGGCATTGCGGCGCATGCCTTGTACAAGGATGGCCGTGCCGCCGACAGCGTTAAGCTGAGCCATGAAAGCCAAGCTTACCAGTGGTTGCGCCGCACGGTTGAAAATCTGGCGCTTGGCGACAACCCTGATGAATTTCTGGAGCATACCAAGCTTGAGCTGTTTCACGATCAGGTGTTTTGCTTCACGCCAAAAGGGCGGCTGATTGCGCTGCCCAAGGGTGCCACGCCGATTGATTTCGCTTACGCCATTCATACCAAGCTGGGCAACTCCGCTGTAGGGGCCAAAATTAACGGACGGGTATCGCCATTGCTGTCGGTTTTGCATAATGGTGATGAGGTTCAGATTATCGGAACCGGTGGGCAGGTGCCACCGGCCGCGTGGGAAGGGTTGGTTGCCACCGGCAAGGCCCGCTCGGCTATTCGTAAAGCAACGCGAGAGGCGGTTCGCGCCCAATATGCGGGACTGGGACAGCAAATTGTGGAGCGCGCATTTGAGCGGGCAACCAAAAAATTCAGTGTCGAAAAGCTAAAGGGTGCGTTACCTCGTTTGGCCCGTTCCAACGTCGATGATGTGTTTGCGGCGGTTGGGCGCGGCGAGATGTTTTCCGGCGATGTGGTGCGCGCTGTTTATCCTGATTTCAAGGACGAGCGCAAAGCTGGCGCGGTTGCGGATAGGGGCGAAAGCGGCTGGTTTGGCCTGCGCCGTGCAGCCAGTCTGGTGTTTAAGGTGCCGGGCGTTCCTGATGCCTCACCCGCACCGATTCCAATTCGTGGTCATGGCTCGGATTTGCCGGTGCAATTTGCGCCCAACGGCGGCGCTGTGCCAGGCGACCGCATTGTCGGCATCATGACTCCGGGCGAGGGCATTACCATCTATCCCATTCAGTCCCCGGCGCTTATGGCGTTTGACGATCAGCCGGACCGCTGGCTGGATGTGCGCTGGGATATTGAAGATAGCAAAAAAGAATATTTCCCGGCCCAGCTCAATGTCACAGTGTTAAACGAACCGGGCACGCTGGCTGGCATTGCCGCAACCATCAGCGATCACGGTGGCAACATCGACAATATCGCCATTTCGGGCCGGTCGCCGGACTTTCGGGACATGGTGATTGACATCGAGGTTTGGGATTTGAAGCACCTCAACGCCATTATTTCGCAGTTGCGCGCCAAGAAAGTGGTTTCCAAGGTTGAACGGGTCAACGGGTAACGGTAAGAAACCGACAAACAAGGGGAAACTTTAATGACGCATGACGAGGTTTTGAACGAATTCCGCGATGCCGGCGCTTTGCTGGAGGGGCATTTCATTCTGTCCTCGGGCCTGCACAGTCCGGTTTTCTTGCAAAAAATGTTCATATTTCAAGATCCCTCCCGCACCGAAAAACTCTGCCGGGCCTTAGCAGCTAAAATTGAAGCCAAGTTTGGCAAAATTGATGTTGTTGTCTCTCCGGCGGTTGGCGGCATTGTTCCAGGGTATGAAACCGCGCGGCATCTTGGGGCCAAAGCGATTTTCGTGGAACGTGAAGACGGGGTTTTCAAACTGCGGCGCGGTTTTGAAATTGCTGCAGGAGCGCGGGTTCTGATGGTGGAAGACATCATCACTACCGGCCTTTCCTCCCGCGAATGTATTGCGGCAATATCTGAGCACACGGACGGTTTGGTGGGTGCGGCGTGTTTGATTGATCGCTCCGGGGGCAAGGCGGAAATTGGCGTGCCACATGTGGCATTGGCGACACTTGATATCCCGTCTTTCGCAGCCGATAAGCTGCCTCCGGAACTTGCTGCATTGCCAGCGGTTAAGCCTGGCAGCCGTGCTCTGAAAAAAGCGTGACTGACTTTGCGTGAATGACATTGCTTGGGTAAATCGCGTTGCCAATATTTGTTGGACACATGCGGCTTCGTGATTGCGGTTGCGGGCGTTTTTACATTTGAAAGGACAGCTAAATGTCTTTGCCGATTAGACTTGGTGTGAATGTTGATCATGTCGCCACGGTTCGCAACGCCCGGGGCGGTGCGCTACCTGACCCGGTGCGCGCGGCTCTGCAAGCCATAGCGGCAGGTGCGGACGGCATTACGGCGCATTTGCGTGAAGACCGCCGCCATATCAAGGATGAGGACATTGCGCGGTTAAAAGCCAGCATCTCGAAGCCCCTGAATTTTGAGATGGCGGCCACGGCACAGATGTTGGACATTGCGTTGAAAACCAAACCGCATGCGGCTTGTCTGGTGCCGGAAAAACGCACTGAGCGCACCACGGAAGGCGGGCTCGATATTATTGCCGGTCACGATTATCTGAAACCGATCATAGATGAGTTAACCCGTGCCAAGGTGCGCGTGTCGTTGTTTATTGAGCCCTCGGTTTCGGCCATTGAGGCTGCGCAGTCGCTCAAAGCTCCGGTTGTTGAGCTTCATACTGGCGCTTGGTGCGACCTGATAACCCACGGCGAAGCTGAAAAGGCGGCGATTGAGTTTGAACGCTTACGCACTGCTGCCATATTGGCAGATAAATTCGGGATTGAAGTGCATGCAGGGCACGGGTTGGATTACGATACTGCCCGCCTCATAAGCGCAATTCCCCAAATCAAAGAGTTGAACATCGGCCATTTTCTGATTGGTGAAGCGGTTTTTGTCGGTTTGGACGCGGCGATTGCAACGATGCTTGCCAGCATGGCGCAGGGCCGTCAACACACATGATCATCGGCATCGGCAGCGATTTATGTGACATACGGCGCGTCGAGGAAACCCTCGAACGGTTCGGCGAACGGTTCAAAAATCGCTGCTTTACGCAAATTGAGCGCCTGAAATCAGACCGGTTGGCGCATCCTGCGTGGTCCTATGCAAAACGATTTGCCGCAAAAGAGGCCTGTTCGAAAGCTCTGGGCACCGGCATGCACCAAGGCGTGGCGTGGCGGGACATGGGCGTCGTAAATATGCGGTCGGGACAGCCGACGATGCAATTGACAGGGCTGGCCAAAGCCAGATTGGACGCAATCACGCCAAGCGGGCACAAAATTGTAGTTCATCTCACCATGACAGATGAGCATCCCTATGCGCAGGCGTTTGTGGTAATTGAGGCGTTGCCGCTGAGCGACCAAGCTTGAACTCTGCTGCGTAGCGGATGCTTCGACATATTTATGCCGCTAAATTCTTTGATTGGTGGTGGGTTAGCCGTGGAAGCAATTGCCAGCCTCTATGCCAACCGCTATACCCGAATCTTGATAGAGACCGCCGCATATGCTTGAAAATACCAAATATTCTGAAAACAAACCCAGTGAGTTTGCCGTGAAAAAAGAAGAGGGACTTTGGGAATTTATCAAAGTCATCGTCCAGGCGCTTCTGATTGCTGTGGTTGTTCGCACATTGCTTTTTCAGCCCTTCAACATTCCGTCCGGCTCCTTGGTGCCGACTTTGCTGGTGGGTGACTATCTGTTTGTCTCGAAATATTCTTATGGTTTTTCGAAGTATTCGATCCCGTTCAGTCCGAATGTTTTTTCGGGACGCATTTTGGGTGCAGCGCCCAAGCGCGGCGATGTCGCAGTTTTCAAATATCCGGTGGATGTGTCGCAAGACTATGTCAAACGCGTGATCGGTCTGCCGGGTGACAAGGTCCAGATGATTGAAAGCGAGCTCTACATTAACGGCGTTAAAGTGGAGCGAAAGCTGATTGCTTCGGAGTCCAAAGATGTCGGGGCCGGGCTGGTGGATCATTTTTCAACTTACGAAGAAAACTTGCCGAACGGCGTCAAGCACCTGATCCAGACCAAGAAAAATGATCAAGATCCCAGCATGAACACAACGCCGCCGATCGTTGTTCCGCCGGACTCATTTTTCATGATGGGTGACAATCGCGATAATTCGTCCGACTCCCGCGTTTGGGGACCGGTGCCGCTGGAAAACTTCGTTGGCCGCGCCGAGGTCATTTTTATGTCCTACAAGCTGCAGCCGGGACATGAGCGGGAAAACCTGACGGAACCGGCGTGGCAGTTTTGGCGTTGGCCCTGGACGATGCGCTGGAACCGCCTTTTCACTTTTGTCCATTGATGCGCCGGCCCATAAAGCGCTCAAAACCGCGACCCGTGGTAAAGCCGAGCGCTCCAAAGCCGGAAAATCTGGATCAGCTGGAAGCAACGCTGCACTATTCTTTTAAAGACCGCAGTCTGTTGCGCATGGCGATTACGCATCAGTCGGCTTTAGAGGGCACGGACGCCGAGGGAGAATCCTATCAGCGTTTAGAGTTTCTGGGAGACAGGGTGCTTGGGCTCGCTGTTTCGGAAATGCTATTTCGTCTGCAACCTCAGATCATCGTCGGGCGATTGGCACGGCGGCTGTCAGATTTGGTGCGGGCAGAGACCTGTGCCGATATAGCAGCAGAGTGGGGGCTGGGCGACCATATTCTGTTTGGGCAAAACACTGGAAAAGACACCAAACAAAGCCGATCCGTTTTGGCCGATGTGTGTGAGGCAATTCTGGGCGCGATATTTTTAGACGGCGGCGCTGCGGCGGCAACACGGGTTGTTGAACGTTTCTGGACGCCACTGCTAAACGAGACCGGCGTTGCCCTGCAAGACGCAAAGACGGCACTACAGGAGTGGGTACAAGCGCGAGGCTTGCAGCCACCAAACTATACAGACCTTGATCGCTCCGGGCCGGATCATGACCCGGTTTTTACGGTGCGCGTTGAGGTTCCAGGCTTTGGCGACGCCGAGGCGCAAGCATCAGCGAAAAAGATCGCACAGCAGTGCGCGGCGGAGGCTTTTCTGTTGCGGGAGGGAATTTGGACAACGGGTTCCAAATTCAGCCGGAAAAATGTGTAAAGTCGAGCGCACTCAGGATATTAAGCTGTGTGAAAGCGGCGCGGCGGTTTTGAACACCGCAGTTTTGAACAATGAAGGATGTAATTTTTGACCACCTCTGAAACCACGAGCTGCGGCTTTGTCGCTTTGATCGGTGCTCCAAATGCTGGAAAATCCACCCTGCTCAACCGGTTGGTGGGAAGCAAGGTCTCCATCGTTTCGCGCAAGGTGCAAACAACGCGCACTTTGGTGCGCGGAATCGCGCTGGAAGGCGACGCGCAAATCATATTTGTGGATACGCCGGGCATTTTCGCACCCAAGAGACGGTTGGACCGCGCCATGGTCACCTCGGCATGGGGCGGCGCTGGTGACGCGGATGTAATTGCGCTGCTGATTGATGCACGTCGGGGTCTTGATGAAGAAACCCGTGACATTTTATCGAAATTGCCGGAGCTAAAGCAGAAAAAAGTACTCATTCTCAACAAGATTGACACGATTGAGAGTGAGAAATTGCTTATTCTTGCACAAGAAATCAACGAGATATTGCCCTTCGCAGTCACGTTTATGATTTCGGCGCTCAAAGGATTTGGCACTGCGGCGATTTTGAAAAAGCTCGCGACAATGATGGATAAGGGCCCGTGGCTCTATCCGGAAGATCAAATATCCGTGGCTCCTCTGCGCGCCATGGCTGCGGAAATCACCCGGGAGAAAATCTTCGAGCGGCTGCATGACGAGCTGCCGTACCAATCGACTGTAGAAACCGAAAGCTGGAAAGAACAAAAAGACGGCACGGTACGCGTCGAACAAACCATTTACGTCACGCGTGATGCCCACAAGAAGATCGTTATTGGTGAGAAGGGGCAGATGCTGAAAAGCATCGGAACCGCTGCGCGAGGCGATATCAGCGAGATTGCCGAAACCAAGGTGCATCTGTTTTTGTTTGTGAAGGTGCGCGAAAACTGGATAGATGATCCAGAGCGCTATCGGGAAATGGGGCTTGAGTTCCCTAAAGGCTGAGAACTGTAATGGAATGGCGTGATCAAGGTCTTATCATCGGGGTGCGTCGTCACGGTGAAACCAGCGCCATTGTTGAGCTGTTTACCCCGCAACGCGGCCGTCATCTTGGCTTGGTCAGGGGAGGGCGCTCGCGCCGGATGCAGCCGCTGCTCCAGCTCGGAAATTCAGTGGATGTGCACTGGTATGCCCGGCTGGACGAGCATCTTGGCACCTTTACTCTAGAAATAACCCGCTCCCGTGCCGCCTTGCTGATGGAAAGCGCAGTGGGTTTGCACGGAATTCAGTGGTTGAGCCACCTGTTGCGCTTGTCATCAGAGCGCGAACCTCATTCGGTTCTGTATGATACAGCGCTGCTGATTGCCGATCATTTACATCAACCGGAGATTTGCCCGGCGCTCATGGCACGATTTGAACTTGGTTTTCTGTCCGAGCTTGGTTTTGGCCTGTCGTTGGACGAATGCGCGGTAACTGGCCGCAATGACGAACTTAATTTTGTTTCGCCGAAAACCGGGCGGGCGGTGTGTGATGAGGCCGCCGCGCCTTACAAAGACAGATTGTTGCCTTTGCCCAAGTTCCTTTGCCACGCTGCAATGCCCACCGACAAACAAAGCCTGACAGACGCATTTTCGCTGACAGGATTTTTCCTTGACCGGAATATTTTTGATCCGCGCGGACAGGCTATGCCAGACTCCCGCGCCGGGTTTATTGCAGCATCTGTAGGCGAGATGGCGTGAAGTAAGGCAGAAAAGTCGTTCTTACGGGGTTCTTGGCCTATTCTAGCAACTATCGTCGCGGAGCATTTTTGCTAAAGTCTCAAGAGTGATTCGAACTCTGGAGTTGATATGGCTGGCGCGTGTACCGACGGAATTGATACCGGCTTCGTAGCGCTCGGCTACGCTAAAGTCGGTGTTTTGGGAATTGTGCAAGGCGTGACCGAGCTCTTGCCGATTTCGTCAACCGCGCATATGCGCATCGTTCCGGCGTTTCTTGGCTGGCAGGATCCCGGCTCGGCATTTTCTGCCGCCATGCAACTCGCCGCGCTGGCCGCAGTTATCAGCTATTTCTGGAGTGACGTGTCCAGCCTGACCACTGGCTCGATAAAGGCGCTGGTTCGGCGCGATTTTGCGCATCCTTCGTTCAAATTTGCAGTCGGCGTAGTGATAGCGACCATACCGATTGTGATTTTCGGGATTTTGCTTTCCAAAATACTCAACACTTGTGACTCGCCATTGCGCAGCCTGAACGTGATTGCCATGTCCTGCATCGTCATGGCTGTGCTGCTCGGAATAGGCGAGTTGATTGCACGCAGGCGGCGCACGGCTGCTGACATGGATTGGTTGGACGCGCTTCTGATTGGCTTGGCGCAAGTCGGCGCGCTCATCCCGGGCATCTCCCGCTCGGGATCCACACTAACAGCTGCTCTGTTTTTGGATTTTAAACGCGAAGATGCGGCCCGCATCTCGTTCCTGCTCGGTGTTCCTGCCATTGCCGCTGCCGGACTAAAAGAAATTTACATCCTCTATAAGGCCGGACTGAGCGCCGAAGGCTGGATGATCCTGATGTTTGGTTTGGTCGTTGCCAGCGCCTCAGCCTTTGTGGCAATCTGGGGTCTTATGCGCTTTTTGAAAGAACACAGCGCTTGGCCATTTGCGGTCTATCGCATGGCATTGGGTCTCATCCTGCTGCTCGGGGTATGGCGCGGCTGGCTTGTTTGAAGCTGAAAAATCGATACTAGCCGGTTGATTTTCAAGCTTCGGCTTAGGTACATTTCATCCAAGCTAGGCGCTGGGCTTTACGAAATTTTAACCGTAAATGTGTGCAATGAGATATGCTTTCGCGTATCAAATACCGCTCCATAATCACTCCGCTGCTGATCTATATGGTCTGCGGCGCAACCATGAGCTATTTTGTTTGGGCAGCGGTGAACGGTGATCGCGGCTTAAAAGCCAAACGCGCCTATAAAGTTGAGATCACGGCGCTAATGTCCGAGCTGGATAGCCTGAAAGCGGAGCATGCGTCGCTTGAAGCGCGTAACCTTCAACTCAGGTCTGGGGCTCTGGATAAGGATCTGTTGGAGGAAGAGGCGCGCTCGGTTTTAGGCCGCGTCCACAAGAACGATCTCGTTGTTTTCTTGAGCAAGGGCTCGAACAACTGACCAATTGATCCACTTGTAATTGCTGCAGTGCAATAACAATTTACCGGATTGAAAATAACTAAATTCAAGTTATTTGTATAATATAACTGAATTTCAGTTAATCGTCGAAAATTGATATTAATCAACAATTTGAACTGCATTTGAGGCGGCCCTTCCTCGCTCGCTTTTCTCAATTCCATCGTTTAGATTTGCAGTATGCGAGTGCTGAAACTGCATTGGCGCTGTGATGTGGATAACCACACTTGCGGCGTCACTTCAGAAGCTGAGCACCACCCTTGGCGGGCACATTGCCTTGATCAGGGATGAAGGCAGCAAGATTTGTTTAAAGCACGATTTGTCTAAAGGGAGTGTTCAATGGTTGCCGCATCTGTTTCAGGCTCCAAGCCTAAAAGTGCCAAAGAGAGCGTAAGTAAGAAATCGCCCGGCGCGATACCAAACACACCCACTTTCACAAATGACGAAGAGTTATTTGCTTATCGTGAAATGTTGCTTATTCGACGCTTTGAAGAAAAGGCCGGCCAAATGTATGGCATGGGCCTCATTGGCGGCTTCTGCCATCTTTACATTGGGCAAGAGGCCGTCATCACCGGCATGCAGATGGCGGCGAAAAAAGGCGACTCCGTCATTACCGGCTACCGCGACCATGGGCATATGCTGTCTTTGGGCATGGACGCGAAAGGCGTTATGGCAGAGCTGACGGGTCGCCGCTCTGGTTTGTCGCGTGGCAAAGGCGGCTCCATGCACATGTTTTCGAAAGAAGCAGGCTTTTTTGGCGGCCACGGCATCGTTGGCGGTCAGGTTTCGCTTGGAACCGGATTGGCTTTCGCACACAGCTATCGCGGCAACGACCACGTTTCCATGACCTATTTTGGCGACGGCGCAGCAAATCAGGGCCAAGTTTACGAAAGCTTCAACATGGCCGAACTGTGGAAGCTTCCGGTGATTTACGTCATCGAAAACAACCATTACGCCATGGGAACCTCGGTCCAACGCTCCTCGGCGCAGGGTGATTTCTCCAAGCGCGGCGTGTCGTTTAATATTCCGGGCGAGAAGGTCGATGGCATGGATGTGCGTTCGGTGCGCGATGCCGCCGCACGCGCCATCAAATGGTGCCGGGAGGGTAACGGCCCGATCATTTTGGAAATGGAAACCTATCGCTATCGCGGTCACTCCATGTCCGATCCTGCGAAATATCGCTCTAAGGATGAAGTCCAGAAAATGCGCGAGGAGCGCGATCCGATTGAGCAGGTTCGGCTGCGTTTGCTTGGCTCCAAGGCTGCGACAGAAGACGATTTGAAAAGAATTGATGCGTCAGTACGCTCAATTGTTGCCGAAGCGGCAGAATTCGCCAGCCACGATCCTGAGCCGGACGCTGCTGAGCTCTACACCAACATTTTGCTTTAAGTTTCGGGAGAAATTCACATGGCGATCAATATTCTTATGCCGGCACTCTCCCCGACTATGGAGCAGGGCAAACTGGCGAAATGGCTGAAAAAAGAGGGCGACGCGGTTAAATCCGGCGACATCCTCGCCGAAATTGAAACCGATAAGGCCACGATGGAAATCGAAGCCATTGATGAAGGCATTTTATCGAAAATCCTGATTGCAGATGGCACCGACAATGTTGCTGTGAACACGCCTATCGCCATCATCACAGCAGAGGGCGAAAGTGCTGCCGCTGCGCCTTCCGCCGCAACTGCGCCTTCCGCCGCGACTGCGCCCGCCGCCGCACCATCGCCGCAGGCGGCCCCGGCAGCAGAACCTGCCAAGTCTGCACCTGCGGCAGCGCCGGTCGCGCACGACGCATCGAGCGAATACCCTGCTGGAACAAAATTTGTAACCATGACAGTGCGCGATGCCTTGCGCGACGCAATGGCTGAGGAAATGCGCCGTGATGGCGACGTTTTCGTTATGGGTGAAGAAGTGGCCGAATATCAAGGGGCCTATAAGGTCACCCAAGGCCTCCTGCAAGAATTTGGCGCGCGCCGGGTGATTGATACGCCCATTACCGAACACGGTTTTGCAGGTATCGCTGTTGGCGCTGCCATGACCGGACTGCGCCCGATCGTCGAGTTCATGACCTGGAATTTTGCCATGCAAGGCATTGACCACATCATCAACTCCGCCGCTAAAACGCTCTACATGTCAGGCGGGCAAATGGGCGCGCCAATTGTGTTCCGCGGGCCTAACGGCGCGGCGTCGCGCGTGGGCGCGCAACACAGCCAGGACTATTCGGCATGGTACTCCAACGTGCCGGGCTTGAAGGTGATTGCGCCACATACCGCCGCCGATTTTAAAGGGCTGCTGAAGTCTGCCATTCGCGACCCTAATCCGATTATATTTCTGGAAAACGAAATCCTCTACGGCCAGCAGTTTGAAGTTCCCGTAGGCGACGACATTCTCGTGCCAATCGGCAAGGCGAAGGTTGCCCGCGCGGGCAAGGATGTCACGCTCGTGTCGTTTGCCATTGGCATGACTTACGCGCTCAAAGCCGCGGCTGAGCTCGCCAAGGAGGGCATTGAAGCCGAGGTCATCGACCTGCGCACCATTCGCCCGATGGACAAGGACACCATTATCGCTTCATTGATGAAGACAGGCCGATGCGTCACTGTTGAAGAAGGTTGGCCACAATCCGGCATTGGCGCGGAAATCATGGCGGTGATCATGGAACGCGCTTTTGATTACCTTGATGCGCCCGTGATCCGTGTGACCGGTAAAGATGTGCCGATGCCTTATGCCGCCAACCTTGAAAAATTGGCGTTGCCAACGGTTGGGGATGTTATCGCGGCGGCGAAAGCCGTTTGTTATCGCTAAAAGGGGAGGCCGACCATGGCTGTAAATGTTTTGATGCCCGCCCTTTCGCCGACGATGGAAAAGGGCAATCTGGCCAAATGGCTAAAAAAAGAAGGCGATAAGATCAAATCGGGCGACATTCTCGCCGAGATCGAAACCGACAAAGCCACGATGGAGGTCGAGGCTATCGACGAAGGCATACTGGCCAAAATCGTTGTTCCCGCCGGTACAAATGACGTGCCGGTAAACGATCTTATCGCCATCATCGCTCAAGAAGGCGAAGATGTGAATACTGCACCCGCACCAAAAGCCGCCGCTGCGCCAGTTGCTGCTCCGGCGGCTGCAGCTCCAAGCGCTGCCGTTTCCGCCCCTGTGGCGGCTGCTGCGCCCGTTGCCCATGGTGAGCGCGTGTTTGCTTCCCCCTTGGCCAAGCGCCAAGCCAAAGAGGCGGGTTTAGACCTTGCCAAGATTGCCGGTTCCGGTCCCCATGGCCGCATCATCGAGAAAGACGTGAAGGCAGCCATTTCCGGCGGTGGCGCTAAAGCGGCACCTGTGCAATCCGCCGCTCCTGCGGCAGCTCCGGCTGTAAAACCCGCTGCGCCTATGGGCATGTCGGACGAGCAAACCAAGAAGCTCTTCCCTGCTGGCAGCTATGAAGAAGTGCCGCACGACGGAATGCGTAAAACCATCGCGCGCCGCCTCTCAGAAGCAAAGTCCACCATCCCGCATTTCTACCTCACGGTGGATTGTGATCTTGATGCGCTGCTTGCGCTGCGCGAGCAGATCAACAAGGCCGCACCTAGCAAGGATGGCAAGCCAGCCTACAAGCTCTCGGTCAATGACTTCGTCATCAAGGCGCTGGCATTAACGCTGAAAGCGGTGCCTGCCGCCAATGTGTCGTGGACAGAAAATTCAATGCTCGTGCACAAGCACGCTGATGTTGGTGTTGCGGTTTCAATTCCGGGCGGCCTGATCACCCCGATCATCCGCGCGGCTGAAACCAAAACCCTGACCACCATCTCCGCCGAGATGAAGGATTATGCCGCCCGCGCCAAGGCCCGCAAGCTGAAGCCGGAGGAATATCAAGGCGGCACAACTGCCGTATCAAATCTCGGCATGTTCGGCGTCAAGAACTTCCAGGCCATTGTAAACCCGCCACATTCGACCATTTTGGCCGTGGGGGCAGGGGAGCAACGCGTGGTGGTGAAAAACGGCGCGCCTGCTGTGGCAACTGTCATGTGCGTGACAGTTTCTACCGATCACCGCTCTGTGGACGGCGCATTGGCAGCGGAAATGATGCAGGCCTTCAAGGGCTTCATCGAAAATCCAATGGGCATGCTGGTTTAAAATAGTGCCTGACGGTTTAGGAGAAGAATCTGACTGGTTTAATACTGTCTGGGACGAGTGTTTAAGAGGCGGAGTTATTCTTTCTGAATACTCAAAGTTCTTGGCGCAGGACGCTTATATTGCTTGGGAAGCTGGCGCATATATAGCAGCAATTTTGGTTGCTCAGGCAGCAATTGAAACACACATGCGGTTTGAAACAGAATCGAAGCGGGGGATTAGCTTTTTCAATTTGGTTGAACAGGCTAATATTTCTGATGGTTTGCGCAAACGGATTCACAATTTAAGAGTCGCTCGGAATCGGTGGGTTCACGTCCCGGACCCCAACGACGACCAGGATTTGCAAAAGGATGAATCGGCCCAGCATGAAAAACTGGCTGCCGATTCTAAGGAAGCAATAATTACGATGATCAAGGCGCTCTGCGCTTGGCAATGGGTATGAGGTTTCAAATGGCTGATAAATACGACATTCTCATCATCGGTGGCGGGCCCGGCGGCTATGTTGCGGCCATTCGCGCTGCGCAGCTCGGGTTCAAGGTCGCAATTGTCGAGCGCGAACATCTTGGCGGCATTTGCCTCAACTGGGGCTGTATCCCGACCAAGGCGCTGCTGCGCTCGGCGGAAATCTATCATTATGCCGCCCACGCCAAAGACTACGGCCTGACACTGGAAGGCAAGGTCAATTTCAATTCCGCCGACGTGGTCAAGCGCTCGCGCGGAATATCCGCCCAGCTCAATGGCGGCGTTGCGTTCCTGCTCAAGAAAAACAAAGTCGATGTGATCTGGGGCGAAGCGCATATTGATGCGCCAAGTTCCGGTGATAAACTTGGAAAAGTTACGGTCACCGCCACCAAAAAGGCCATCGTTCAGCCGCAAAACCCGATTCCCAAGGGTATTCTGCCTGTTGGCACATATGAAGCCAAAAATATCATCATCGCCACCGGTGCCCGCCCGCGCGCGCTGCCGGGGATCGAGCCAGACGGCAAGCTGATCTGGACTTATTTCGAGGCTATGGTGCCTGCCGAATTCCCCAAAAGCCTGATTGTTATGGGCTCCGGCGCCATCGGCATTGAGTTTGCCTCGTTCTATAAGACCATGGGCGCAGAGGTAACGGTGGTTGAAGTCTTACCGCAAGTGTTGCCTGTGGAAGACGCCGACATCGCCGCGCTGGCGCGCAAGCGCTTTGAAAAACAGGGGATGAAAATCCTCACCTCGACCAAGGTAACCAAGGTCGAAAAGGGCGCAAACTCGGTCACCTGCACTGTGGAAGATGACAAGGGCAACACTCAAACGCTCACCGCAGAGCGGCTGATTTCAGCGGTTGGCGTGGTCGGCAATATCGAAAATCTTGGTCTTGAAAAGCTGGGCGTTAAAACCGATCGCGGCTGCGTGGTTACCGACGGCCTTGGTAAAACCAATGTGCCGGGCATTTTTGCTATTGGCGACGTTGCGGGGCCGCCAATGCTGGCGCACAAGGCCGAGCATGAAGGTGTGCTCTGCGTTGAGAGCATCAAGGGATTGCATGTTCATGCCATGGACAAGCTGATGATCCCGGGCTGCACCTATTGCCACCCGCAAGTGGCGTCCGTCGGCCTCACCGAAGCCAAGGCCAAGGCCGCTGGCCTTGAAGTGAAAGTCGGCAAGTTTAACTTCGCGGGTAATGGCAAGGCCATTGCCTTGGGCGAGCCGGACGGCATGGTTAAAACCATATTCGACGCCAAAACCGGCAAGCTGCTTGGTGCACATATGGTTGGCGCGGAAGTGACTGAACTTATTCAGGGCTATGTGGTCGCCATGAATTTGGAAACCACTGAAGAAGATCTGATGCATACGGTGTTCCCGCATCCGACCTTGTCTGAAATGATGCACGAGTCGGTGTTGGATGCTTACGGGCGGGTTATTCATCAGTAATCCGTAACGGCCAAAAACAGTAGCGCGTGATTGTTGACTGAAAAGAGTTGTATTTTCACGCGCCAGTGTCCACTTCTGCCTCAGAGGAAAATGTCATGGAACTTCAATCCATTTTAGTTTCGGCAATCATCGGTATCGTCGCCGGTTGGCTGGCCAGCTTTGTTGTGGGCGGCGGCGGTCTGGTGGCTTATTTGGTCAGCGGCATCATCGGGTCTTTCGTCGGTCCCTGGGTGTTGTCGGCGCTGAAAATCAATCTTGGAATTGCCAATGCGTTGATTTCTCAGATCGTAACATCAGCCATAGGTGCCATAATCGTGGTATTGGTCGCGCGGCTGATTATCCGCTAAATCACAGAAAAATTGGCGTGGTCCATCGATTTTGATGGTCAATTGCGCCATAGTCTGGTGTGCTGCGGCGCTAAATCAAAGTTTGAAGCGAAATTAAGGGAGAATGATCATGAACGAACCTGTAGCTTTTCTTGCCCAACCTCATATGGGCTTTTTTGCCTCAATCATCATCGGCGGCCTCGCAGGATGGTTCGCCGGCATGTTTACCGGCATGAAACACGGCATTTTGACCAATATTCTTATTGGCATCTGCGGATATTATATTGGTGCAGCGGCAGCAGGCGCCCTAGGTATTGGCGTCGGCGGTTCCATCATGCGTTTGCTGGTCGCAACGGTTGGCGCGGTTGTATTGGTTTATGTCTGGCAGATGTTACGCGGTCAGCAGCAACAGTAGCGAGAGCATGGCATTTATCGTTGATCTTTTGAATTCCGATCCTCGCGTTAAAAGCGAGGGTCATAATCGTCCGCGCCATCCCGAGAAGGCCAACCGGCCAGATCAGGTTATTTTGCGCAAGCCGGACTGGATTAGGGTTAAGGCGCCTGGTTCGCCGCAGTGGGCCGAGACAAATCGTATTGTCAAGGAAAACGGGCTTGTAACGGTGTGCGAAGAGGCGGGCTGCCCCAATATTGGTGAATGTTGGGAAAAGAAGCACGCCACATTTATGATCATGGGCGACACTTGCACCCGCGCCTGCGCCTTTTGCAATGTGAAGACCGGAATGCCCGGAGCCTTGGATGCGCAAGAGCCGGCGCATGTCGGCCAAGCAGTGGCCAAACTCGGCCTTTCGCATGTGGTTATCACCTCGGTTGACCGCGATGATTTGGCGGATGGCGGGGCCGAACACTTTTCGCAAACAATCCGGGCTATCCGCGAGCTGGCGCCCGGCACGACCATCGAAATTCTAACCCCGGACTTTTTGCGCAAGGACGGCGCTTTGGAAGTCGTGGTGGCGGCAAAACCGGACGTGTTCAATCACAATCTTGAAACCGTGCCGTCCAAATATCTCAAGGTGCGCCCCGGCGCGCGCTATTTTCATTCCATTCGGTTGCTGCAACGGGTGAAGGAACTCGACCCCACTATTTTCACAAAATCCGGCATCATGGTCGGCTTGGGTGAAGAGCGGAATGAGGTCTT
>JAYVYB010000069.1:0-22183 GCA_043784625.1 Methylovirgula sp. | reverse complement strand
ATCTTGTCAGAGAAAGAGATGGCCGTCGGATTGGGCATCTTTTTGATGTGTGTCGCTTGGGATTAATGGCAAGGGCTTCGAAGACGTATGGCCGACGTTTTGCGTATTGAGGGATTAGGTAAATCCTACGGCTCCAAGCTGGCGCTTCGCGATGTGTCGCTGGCGGTCGCAGATAATGAATATGTTTCGCTTTTAGGCCCAAGCGGATCAGGCAAAACCGTTCTTTTGCGATTGATCGCCGGTTTTGAACTGCCTGATAGGGGACGCATCCTGTTCGATGGAAAAGATATCGCTACAGTTCCTGCGCACAAGCGCGGGATTGGCTTTGTTTTTCAAAACTTTGCTCTGTTTCCGCATCTTTCGGTCTATGACAATATCGGATTTGGGCTGGTCAATCGGGAGAGCGATCCGGTCATTGATCCTCTGGCGCTGCGCTCGCGGCTTAATGCGATGGTGGAACTTGTTGGCTTAAGTGGCCTCGAAGATCGCGGTGTTCATCAGATTTCGGGTGGTCAGCGCCAACGCGTAGCTTTGGCGCGGACGCTGGTAAGTCAGCCCCGCATTGTTCTTCTGGACGAACCACTTGGTGCGCTTGACGCCAATCTTCGGACCCGAATGCGCGGCGAATTGCGACGCATTCGCAGCCAGCTTGGCGTAACATTTTTGCACGTTACGGGTAGCGAGTCAGAAGCTTTGGCGATGGGAGATCGGATTGTTGTGCTCAATGAGGGCTTGATCGGCCAAGTTGATACGCCCGACATCGTTTACAATAGCCCATTATCTCCAAATGTTGTTCACTCTCTGAACTGTTACAATTTGTTCGCGGGAGACATCCAGAGCGGTAGCTTTTTAGCCGGAGCGCACAGCTTCCCACTAACTAGCAAACTTCATTCAAATCCGTCGCCCGCTTATGCCATTAGGCAGGATTTGATCTCGGTTCGACCAAGCAACGCATCGCTCGCGTCAGGCGAGGCAGGCCTCACTGCGACCTATCTGGCAAGCGAATATACGGGCGCGGCGTTCATGTATTTCTTCAGGGCAGAAGACGGTCACATCGTTGAGGTGGAAAATCATCTGAGCCATCGTGCGGCGCAAAACCTTGATGTTAACGCGACCTACCAGCTTGTCTGGAAGGCCGATGATGCCATTGTTTACGGCTAACGAGGTTTAATTTTGCAATGATCAAGACATCGGACGGATATCGAGTATGACTATCGCATCTCCCACACCGAATACTGCAGACATTACGCCGAGCAACCTTGCGCAGCCTCGTTCGAAGGCTTCATATTGGTTGATCGCTCCGGGTGCGATTTGGATGACGCTATTCCTTGTCGTGCCGCTTGGCATGATGGTCTATGTTTCGTTTTGGTCGCAGACGACGTTTAAAATTGAACCCATACTGACGACGAAGAGTTGGGAGGCGTTTTTTGCGAGTGATACTTATCTGAACGCGTTGTGGACGACGATCCGCATCTGGCTGTTGGTGTTGCTCTCTACTTTCGTGGTTGGATATCCTACCGCGCTTTTTGTGGGGTTGTTTGTTAAGAATAAGACGCTGGCGACCACGCTTCTTGTCCTTTGCGTGATCCCGTTTTGGACATCGTTTTTGATCCGGGTCTTGGCTTGGCGCCCGATGCTTGGAAAGGAAGGGGCAATCAACATCATTCTGCAGGCGCTTCACATTACCCGTGAACCTATCGAGGCGCTGCTCTTCACAGAACTGTCTGTGATCATCGGCATGACGCAGATTTACTGTGTGTTTATGGTCGGCCCCATTGCTTTCATGCTGGGTCGAATTGATCCGAACGTCATCGAGGCCGCGCGTGATTTGGGAGCGTCCTTCTGGCGGATTTTCCGGACGATTATCTTGCCGCTGTCGATGCCGGGTGTCATTGTCGGCGGAATCTTTGTTTCGGTCATGGTGCTCGGTGAATTCGCGACGGCGGCCGCGCTATCGGGCCGTAAGGTCAATATGTTGGGCAATATTATTGTTACCCAAGTCGGTTCGCTTAAATGGGCTTTTGCCGCTGTGGTTGGCGTTATCCTTACAATTCTCATGGGCGTGGTAGTGGCCGGTTTCTTGAGAATTGTTGATCTAAAGCGGGAGCTTTGAGCTGATGCAAACCACGGTCATCAAACCGGTTCTTGGTGTCTACACAGGGCTATTTTTGCTGTTTCTGTACGGTCCTTTTGTCGTCCTCGGGATTTTATCGTTTCAAATTGGCCCTAATGGCGGCCCTCAATTTCCGATTATAGAGTGGTCAACCTATTGGTATCAGCATGTCTTCGGGCTTACGCCGCCCTCGCGCATTGCTCCGCTGCCTATTTATGAAGGCTTGGCCCGTTCACTAACTTTAGCCTTTATGACGATGATTGTTTCGACCGTGCTTGGCGTTATGTCAGCCCAAGCTTTTAGAACCAAGTTTAAGGGTTCCGATGTCGTATTCTATCTGATCGTTCTAGGCATGATGGTGCCGGGAGTTCTGGTTGGCCTCGGTCTGGCGCTCGTTGCAAATAGCATCGGTATAGATAGGACTTGGTGGAGCACCGCGTTTGTACTCCACGTGGTCTACACCTTCCCTTTCGCCTTCTTGGTGATGCTCGCGATTTTCAATCGTTTTGACCCTTCAGTTGAAGAAGCTGCCTGGTCGCTTGGTGTCTCCCCCATAAAGACATTCAGGAAGGTGACCTTCCCGCTTATTTTTCCTGGCGTCTTGTCGGCCATGCTCTTCGCCTTTACGCTTTCTTATGACGAGTTTTCGCGGACGCTTTTCGCATCTGGCCGTGATTTAACTCTGCCGCTGGCGATTTACGGCACCTTCTCGATTGAGATTCATCCTAACATCTTTGCCTTCGGTGTCCTGACAACGCTGTTTTCGTTTGCACTGCTAGCCGTATACGCAATCTTGATGACGGTATCCTTGCGCCGCGCCAAGCGTCTTGCCATTCAGGAGGATGCATGATGGCGCGTGGAGTTGCGATCGTCACGGGTGCCGGCTCCGGTATTGGGCGCGCGATAGCGCTTCGGTTGGCCAACGACGGACTGTCGGTTATGGTCAACGACGTGAATGCAGAACGCGCATCCGCTGTTGCGGCTGAAATTTCCGCGCTGGGCGGCGTCGGCTCCTTTATTTCTGGTGATGTCTCCGTTGAAAAGGATGTTTCGGCAATTGTCGAGGCTACGAAGCTGGCATTTGGAGATTGCACGGTACTCGTTAACAATGCCGGGCATGTTCATCAGGCTCGGTTCATTGACCTTGAAACTTCCGACTTTGATCGCATGTTCGCCGTTCACGTCCGCGGGACTTTTCTATGCATGAAGGGGGTTATACAAGCCATGCTGACGGCTAAATCGGGCGTTATTATTAACGTCGCCTCTCAGCTCGGCCAGATTGGCGGTATTGAGCTTTCCCATTATAGCGCAGCAAAATCGGCCATTATCGGACTAACAAAGTCTGTTGCGCGCGAAGTGAGTGCCGATGGCGTCCGCGTCAATGCGGTCGCACCTGGCCCGATCAACACGCCGCTTGTGATGGCGCTCTCCGAGAATTGGCGCAAAGCCAAAACTGCTGAATTGCCACTCGGGCGTTTTGGCGAGCCGGACGAGATTGCTGCCACCGTTTCCTTTCTCGCATCCGATCAAGCTTCCCTGTTTGTCGGCCAGACGCTTGGCCCCAATTCTGGAGATGTGATGCTATGAGCGCTTCGACAAGCAAGCCTATTGTTTTGATCACCGGTGGCGGCATCGGTATTGGACGTTCAACCGGCCATGCCTTTGCCAAAGCGGGCTACCATGTTGTCGTGACGGATGTTTTGGAGCGCGAAGGCAAAGCGGTTGTCAGTGAAATCGAGAAGGCTGGTGGTTCGGCCGAGTTCCAACCGCTCAATGTTCGCTCGTCTGCTGAAGCGGATCGATTGGTGGCAGAACTCACGAAACGTTTCGGCGCAATCGATTGTATCGTCGCCAATGCCGGCATCGCGCACAAGGTGCCGATCGCGGATATGACCGATGAAAAGTGGGATGAAACCTTCGACATCGATCTGAAGGGCATGATTCGGGTTATCCGCCCTGCGCTGCCCGCGATGAAGGCCCGCGGCGCGGGCGCCATAGTATGCATTTCGTCCATTATGGGCATTGCGTATGGATGGGACGAACATGTGCACTATTCTTCTGCTAAGGCTGGGGTCATTGGTTTAATTCGTGGCTTGGCGGTCGAGCTCGCGAAATCCGGCATCCGGGTCAATGGAATTGCACCTGGCTACATCAGGACGGCGCAGCTTCTCTCCGAGAACCATTCCTTGGGTCCGGGAGGCGCTGAAAAAGCGGGCGAATTTATTCCAATGGGACGGATCGGCGAACCTGAAGAGATCGCGGATGTCGTCCTGTTTCTGGCATCCTCGGCAGCTCGTTACATGACGGGTCAGACTGTGGTGGTCGATGGCGGACTTCTGGTTGGTAGATACTAGGACCGGATTTTTCCATCGATCGATTTGGTAGAGTGAACAACAACAACGGAGGTGACCACTCATGGTCGATAAACTAGAACTTTCCCGGCGTAGCCTGCTGAAATCAACAACGGGCGCTATCGCGCTCGCCATGGGTGCAGGCACTCCGTTCCTATCGTCGCGTGCAGCTTATGCCGCCGCTGCCGATCTTGCAAAGCAAGAGCTGCGCACGATCGGTCTTTCCGTTACCGTCCAGGAACGTATCCTGGCCGACTTCAAAAAGGCTTCGGGCGTAGGCTCGACGTCGGGTACAGCCGCTACGTTCCCTGATGCACAGACCAAAATCCTTTCGGGTTCGAAGGATTATGATGTCTGGGAAACTATCGCCGAGCGCCTTCCAGCTGTGACTCAGACCAAAAATGTCGAGCCCATCCCAACCTCGGCACTCAAAAACTGGGCTAATATCCGCGACACCTTCACGAAGCCGACGTCAAAGCTTGAAAAGCGTGCGCAGATCACGGGCCAAATCTGGGCTGATGATAAGCAGACGTCCCTTTGGATGGTTCCTGCCGTCTATAATTACGACTCGATTGGCTACAATCCATCCGTTCTGTCGGATGAAGAAGCCAATACTTGGACCGCCATTTTCGACAAGAAGTGGAAAGGCAAGTCTGGCCTCAACACCGATCCGTTGATCGCTCTCGGTCAGGCTGTCATGGCCATGAATACCCTTGGTCTTTCGAAGGTTGCCAACCCTGGTAACCCGAACAAGAAAGAGATCGAGGAAGCCATGAAGTTCCTCATCTCGAAGAAGAAGGAAGGCCAGTTCCGCGCGCTTTGGGGCGATTTCGGCGAACTCGTTAACCTGATGGCTTCGGGCGAAATGGTCGTCTGCGATGCTTGGCAGCCAGCCGTCATGGCCGTTAAGGCACAGGGCAAGCCGGCCAAATACGCGATTCCGAAGGAAGGCTATCGCGCTTGGTCGATCGGACCATCGTTGATTACTGGTTCCAAGAATAAGGAATCTGTCTTCGCCTATGCCGATTACTGGTTGTCTGGACCTCCCGGCATCACAGTTTCGGAGCAGGGATATTACTCGCCTACGACGAACATCAAGGATGTCATGCCTGCTGACAAGTACGCCTTCTGGTACGAAGGCAAGCCTTGGAAGGGCAAGTCGGAAGGTGGCATCAAGGAAGGCGATCTTCGCGACGGCGGCTCACTTGAGACCCGTGCAGCGAACGTTGCTTACTGGCATCAGTGGCCAGATGAGTACGACTTCCTGATGCAGAAGTGGGACGAATTCCTGAGCGCATAAGTCGCTATTGATCAACCAAACGAGGGTGACGGTTTCTGCTGTCATCCTCACCCTAACACCATCCTTGTACCGTTCGGAGCTGCTGACCATGGACTATGACCTTCAATTGATCAATGTCGGCAAGGTCTATGATAATGGTACGCCCGCCGTGATAAATTTTAATCTCGATGTCAAAAAAGGAGAGTTTATAGCGTTTCTTGGACCGTCGGGGTGCGGCAAAACAACGACACTTCGAATGATTGCTGGATTCGAGGACATTACGAGTGGGGATGTGCTGGTTCGGGGGCTCCGGATTAACGACATTCCTCCTGAGCAGCGTCCATCGTCGATGATTTTCCAGAATTATGCGCTTTTTCCGCATATGAGCGTCCGGAAAAATGTTGGCTACGGCCTTGACGTTAAAGGATTGCCGCGCGCGGAACGCGATAATAAAGTAGACCGTATTCTCGACAAGCTTGGCCTGGCGGACATTGCCGACTCGCTTACCCACAAGCTGTCGGGTGGACAGCGTCAGCGCATAGCGCTTGCGCGTGGTCTGGTTGTCGAGCCAGACATCCTGTTGCTTGACGAACCGTTGGGTGCGCTTGATGCGAACCTGCGTAAGGCTATTCAGGCCGAGCTTAAATTATTGCAACGCAACCTTGGAATAACGTTCGTCTTCGTTACGCACGCGCAGTCCGAGGCTCTTACGTTATCCGACCGAATTGTTGTTATGAATCAAGGACGAATTGAGCAAGTTTCTGCACCCGCAGAATTGTATACGCGGCCTAATAAGGCGTTCGTTGCTCAGTTTATAGGGCGGAATACCATTTTCGATGGCACGGTCTTGAATGAGACAAAAGGTCATTCCCGAATCGAAACCGAATTCGGCATTTTTACCGGCACACCTAACAAAAGTCCGGCTGCGGGATGCAAAGCCAAAATTGTTATTCCTTCAGAATCACTTGAAATTCATCCGATTGGAAAGGCGTCAGGCGAGCAGCTTGCCAATGAATATTCGGGTAACGTGCTGAGAGGAGTTATGGAGCGTGCCGATGTTATTGGGCATTTGGTCCAAATGGCCATTACCCTTGACGGCGGAACGTCGGTTTTGCTCGAAGGTCATGTCGAGAAATATCGTCGCGACGACCTCAAGCCATGTTCAGAAGTGCTCATTTCATGGCTGCCTGATAATGCAACAGTAATCGGTGCTTAACATGCGAGTTTTTAATAAGGTTTTAGCCTACAATGTCTAACAAGCCACATATAGATGTTGGACATCGGTCTGCCGTTGAAATCGGCGCTTTGATCAATGCCGGGCTTGTTTCAGCCGAGGATGTTGCTGAGCGTACACTTGCTGCTATTGCTGCTTGTGACGATCAGTCAATTTTCACGCGTATTACGGCTGGTAGAGCTTTGACGGAAGCCCGCGCATCATCGCGCAGGTTGCGAGATGGTAGGCCGGCGGGTGTGCTGGAAGGCGTGCCAATCGCCTGGAAAGATCTGTTTGCGTTGAAAGGGCTTCCAACCACGGCCGGATCGAAAATCTTAGAAACACATCCGCCCGCTGAGGCCGATGCAACCGTGGTAACGCGCCTTAAGGCTGCTGGTATGCTCTGTGTTGGCCGCACCAATATGACCGAGTTCGCTTTTTCAGGAATAGGTCTCAATCCGCATTACGGCACGCCGCGTAATGTTCATTCGCGAGATGTAGCACGTATTCCCGGCGGCTCCTCGTCAGGTTCAGCCGTTGCCGTCGCTCGGGGTCTTGTACCGGTGGCGATTGGAACAGATACAGGCGGTTCGGTTCGTATACCTGCAGCGTTAAATGGGATTATTGGATACAAGGCTTCAACAGGTCGCTACCCAATGGATGGCGTCTACCCGCTTTCTCATACCCTCGATACGATTGGTATTTTCTCCCGGACCGTTGAGGACGCCGTTCTTGTTGATGCGGTAATGTGTGGTTTGATCTTACCGATCGTTAGACGGGCCACTCTCAAGGGTGTTCGTATTTTGGTGCCAACCAATATCGTGCTCGATGGGTGTGACGATGCGGTTCTCGAAAATTTTGAACGCTCTTTAGCGAGGCTGTCAGCTGCCGGCGCGGTTGTTCAACGTGGTTCACTCCCAGCTTTCGACGAAATTTTAGAACTATCGGCCCGCCGCGGAACGATAGTTAACGCTGAAGCCTATTCAGTCCATAAAGAGCGCGTTGAAGGCGAACAGGCGCATCAGATTGACCATCGCGTCGTGCGTCGAATTCGCGCCGCTTCGAGCATGACGCTGGTTGATTATATAGCAGCTATGTTGGCGAGACAGCGCATCTTGTCCCAGATGACAGACGAGATGGCAGGGCGTTGTTTGGTTGCCATGCCGACGGTTCCTGAAACGGCTCCGGCTATAGCAGATCTTGAGGCAGACGATGAACTCTTTGCGCGGACGAATCTGAAAATGCTGCGCAACACGATGATGGGCAATTATTTGGGTTGGTGCGGTCTGTCATTCCCGAATGGGACAGACGCGTCCGGCCTTCCAACAGCGATTTTGTTGTCAGGCGCTCCTGGAACCGACGAGCAACTTCTTTCTTTGTCCATGACGGCAGAAAAGATCATTCGCGATGGTGATGATTAAGCGAATATAACACGAAGTAAGGACATGATGACCGAAGCCCTACCCCATCTTTTTTCGCCGCTTACCCTCGCTGGGCACGTCATACCCAATCGTATTGCGATGGCGCCTCTGACGCGCCAAGTCGCCGAAGCAGACGGTACGCCGACGAAGGAAATGGCGGCCTATTATGCTCGCCGCGCGCAAGGCGGCATGGGTCTGATCATTACTGAGGGCACTTATGAGGTGGACGACCAGCACGGTTGCAAGGCCTATCTTTCGCAGCCCGGCATAGCGAACGCTAGACATGTGGCGGCATGGAAAAAGGTGGCGGACGCTATTCACGCTAATGGCGCAAAGGCTATTCTGCAACTAATGCATTCGGGCCGTGTGGCTGATCCGCGCGTTCTGCAAAAAGGCGTTCAGCCGGGAAGCGCAAGCGCAGGTCAAAGCCAAGGCTGGGTGCTCTACACCGATAGCGAGGACGAAAAGAATCTGCGTGGCATTACAGGTGCATGGCCAAAGGTCACATTTGGTGTTTGCCGCGAGTTAACCATCATCGAAATCCATGAGATCGCCGACGGATTTGCAGCGGGTGCCAAGCGCGCCATCGAGGCAGGCTTTGACGGTGTCGAAATTCATGGAGCGAACGGCTATCTGCTTTATCAATTCATCCATACGTCTACCAACCATCGCACTGATGAGTTTGGCGGTTCCGCTGCGAACCGCGTGCGGTTCGCCCGCCTCGTGATTGACAAAGTCCGAGCGGCGATTGGCAAGGACAAGATCATTACACTTCGCCTGTCGCAAAACGGCGTCGATGATTTCGGGGGCGCCTGGGTCGGCGGCGTTGCGACCGCCCGCGATATCGGCGCGGCTTTGAGGGGGGCACCGGTTGACGCACTACATTGGGCCAGCTTCGGTTGGAAAGACAATGGTGATCCGACCTCCGATGTTCCAATGCCAGTTGCGCTGAAAGAATCGAGCCGTCTGCCTATGATTGTTAACGGCGGCATCGACCAAGGCGTCGCTGCTGAAGAAGTTCTAACATCGGGCGGTTGCGACATGGTAGCTATTGGTCGGCCAAGCTTTGCCAATCCAGATTGGCCACAAATGGTTCGTTCAGGAAAGTCGGTCAATCTCGTGCCGTTCAGCCGACACTATGTCATCAAGCCGCCGTTTGATTTGTCGATTGCGTATCCGGGCAATATTCCTGAACCTCATTGGCCTACCACTTGGTAAGGTTAGAAAAACGTATCGCCCATTAACGTAAATTAGGATCGAAGATAGACGCTAAAAATTTGGTGGCGACTGTTTAACAAAAAAAGGAGAAGCGCATGACCAAGAAAATTATATGTGCATTTGGTACGGATATCGACTCGGTTGCAGGATGGATCGGTTCATACGGCGGGGGTGACTCTCCCTCAGATATTCAGCGTGGCATTTTTGCGACCGAAGTTGGCGTGCCGCGTTTGCTTACTGTGTTTAAGCGTTACGGATTGAAAACCAGCTTTTTCATTCCAGGCCACTCCCTTGAGACATTTCCGAAAGAGATGGAAATGATCGTTAAGGATGGCCATGAAGTTGGAGCCCATGGTTATCTCCATGAAAATCCAATAGCGATGACACCGACGCAGGAAGAAGATGTTTTGGTGAAGTCGATTGATCTCATCAAAAGCCTGACAGGCAAATCGCCACGAGGATATGTTGCTCCTTGGTGGGAAATGTCGAATTCAACGGCGGCATTGCTGTTGAAGCATGGCTTTAAATATGATCACAGCCAAGGCTATCGGGACTTTCAGCCTTTCTATGCGCGTGTTGGCGATAGCTGGAACACAATCGATTATTCCAAGTCCGCTAAGGATTGGATGCATCCGTTGAAGCACGGCAAGGAAATCGATCTCGTTGATATTGCGGCGAACTGGTATGTAGACGACCTTCCACCGATGATGTTCATGAAGAAGGCACCGAACAGCCATGGCTTCGTCAATCCTCGGGATATTGAGGAACTTTGGCGCGATCAATTCGATTGGGTCTATCGTGAGATGGATTACGCCGTGTTTGCCTTTACAATCCATCCGGACGTAGCCGGTCGTCCACAGGTTCTGCTCATGCTTGAACGCCTGATCGAATATATCTCGAAGCATTCAGGTGTTGAATGGATGCCGTTCGAAAATATCGCCGAAGATTTCCGTAAGCGGTATCCTTTTGCTGGCGGCAATCGTCCGGCTGTCATCTGATCGATAGTTTGATTACTGGCGGTATTTAAATACCGCCAGCCCGAAACCTAAAAAGGGTTTGACCATGTGCTCTGCCTGCGGATTTCCTGCCGCCCCCGGCCACTGGACGGAAGCGGGCGCTGCCAATGCGCATGAACGACTGCGCGGACGGTTCCGGCGTGCACAAGTGCTGCAACGTGTCTTGCCCTCTTATAATTTGAACGTTCATGAAACCAACGACATCCTCGGCATTCAGCTATCCACGTTGACGGGCAGCCACTCCATCGTCAGTCATCTCGATGACGTGTGGGCACTGGCGGAGAAGGTGAACGGAACGCCGGTTGATCCGCTGGACAGGCGCTTCATTGGTGAAGAATGAGCGACACAGATGGGAGGATAAGATTAATTATTTTGGGTGGTTATCTCGGTTCCGGGAAAACGACCTGGCTCCGTCATCAACTGCACGATGGACACTTTCAGCACGCCTTGGTCATCGTCAACGAAGCGGCCGAAACGCCGATTGATGATGCATTGCTGGGCGGATCAGATAGCCTTGCCGTGCTCGCGGGAGGCTGCGTCTGTTGCGACGCGAAGCAGGACCTGATTGATCTCTTACGCCGCATTGCAGATGATCGCAGCCGAGCTGCATCCACAGATAGCTCGCTCGATCTGATCGTCCTTGAAACGAGCGGTCTTGCCGATCCTGGAGCCATAATCGAAGCGATCCGATCCGATCCTGTGCTTGTCTACCACATACTTGTGAGCGAGGTGATTGTGGCGGTGGACGGATTGCACGGCATGAGCCAATTGCGAAGCGAACCTCTCTCACGTCATCAAATCGAAGTGGCAGACAAGCTGATCGTCACAAAGACCGACGCTGTCGAACAAAACGAATTGTTGCTCCTGTTGGCGACGCTCAAGGCGATGAGTCCCGGCGCTGTGATGTCGGGTGCTGTTAAGGGCCTGAGCCATCCTCTGCCAGAATTTAGCAACGCCATACCGGAAACCTTGCAAGATTTTGCCGATCAGGAACTGAAAGCTCCGATTTCACCGACGCGGCTTTATCTCGATGACAGTATCGATTGGACGGCGTTCACCGTCTGGCTTTCAGCGCTCCTCTATGTACGCGGCAATGATATTGTCCGGGTTAAAGGCGTGATCCGAACGCCCGCCGGGCGCCTCTTGCTCCAAACTGTTCGTAAGATAGTCCAATCCCCAGAAATTCTGCCGGAGCACCGTGATACCAGAGAAGATAATATCGTTGTGATGATTGGCCGCGGCTTCACCCATGCGCAATTGACCAAATCCCTCCGACATTTTGTCAGTTCGTCGGGTCTGTAACGGGCATGATTTATAACGCCTGTTTCACGCAATCTATATCGGTTTTTCTAATAATAGAACGCAGATTATTTGTTTTTACTTATCTTAAGAGATCGGGCACGTTCTTAAAAGTTCATATGAAACCGGCGTTTGTTTGAGGGGGGAATGTTTTATGGTTTCCATTAATTGCGATATGGGCGAAGCCTTTGGCCTGTATCACATGGGTGATGATGAGGCGCTTATGCCTCTGATTTCGATTGCGAATGTGGCCTGCGGTTTCCATGCTTCCGATTTTAACCACATGCGCGACACGGTAAAGCTTGCCAAGCGACACGGCGTGAAAGTCGGGGCGCACCCCTCGTTGCCCGACCTACAAGGCTTTGGCCGTCGCGAGATGAAGATGTCGCGCGAGGAAATGGCCAATTGCGTTATCTATCAGGTTGGCGCGCTTAAGGGCTTTCTTGACGCCGAGGGCATGGTGCTCAATCACATTAAGCCGCATGGCTCGCTTTATGGCATGGCGGCCCGTCAGCCCGATATCGCACATGCGATGTGCGATGCAGCGGATATTTTTAAAGTGCCTCTGCTTGGGATGATCAGCACATTTCATGAGACAATTTACGCTGAGCGTGGGCATGATTTCCAATCTGAATATTACGCGGATCTCGACTATGCGGACGATGGCAGTCTAATCGTTACCCGCAAGCATGATGCAAAAGATCCAGTGCTGGCCGCTTCTCGCTGTCTGACGGCCGTAGAACACGGCACTACGACGACGGTTGGAGGACGCGTGATTCAGGTGCGTGCCGACTCAATATGTGTTCATTCGGATACACCGAATGCCGTCGATATTGCCATGGCGGTGCGCGATGCTGTGAAGCCATATCTCTCCGCGCATTGATATTTTATTTAACAGAAGGATCAGACGCCATGTCCACTAAAGATCTTTTGAGCCCACTTCCTGGCACCTTTTACCGTAAGCCATCGCCGGATGCGCCAGTCTATAAAAGCGAAGGGGATACGGTCAAAAAAGGTGAGGTCATCGGCCTTATTGAGGTGATGAAATCCTTCCATGAAGTTCACGCAGATGCCGATGGAACGATCGCGGCGTTCCATGCCGATAATGAAGATGCGGTGATGGCGGGACAGCCGCTCGCCACGCTTTCGATCTGAGGATGGTTGAGTGACGCGTCAGGTCAAAACACTTTTTATCGCCAACCGCGGCGAAATTGCGGTGCGAATTATCCGCGCCGCGCGCGAGCTTGGGTTGAAAACTATTCAGGCGCATAGCCTTGCAGATGCCGATTCCTTGGCGGTACGCCTTGCGGACGAGGCAGTGAATATTGGTCCACCTTCGGCGGCGAAATCTTATCTCAACGTCGAAGCAGTTGTTGATGCCGCGGTTGCGAGCGGGGCGGATGCTGTGCATCCGGGCTATGGCTTTCTGGCTGAGAATGCCCGTTTTGCAGAAGCGGTCGAGGCGGCAGGGTTGGTGTTTGTTGGGCCAACGCCGCAGCAAATCCGCATGATGGGCGATAAGGTCTCTGCGCTTGAAGAAGCCATCCGTGCAGGCGTGCCAACGGTGCCTGGCAGCAAAGGCCGCGTCGAGACGCCAGAGGCTGCAGACGTCGTGGTGGATCGCATCGGATTTCCGGTGATGATCAAAGCGTCGGCGGGCGGTGGCGGGCGAGGCATTCGAGTGGCCACTTCGCGTGAAGAGTTCGACCGGCTTATGCCACAGGCCAGCGCCGAGGCTTTGGCAGCTTTTGGCGACGGTGGTCTCTATATCGAAAAATTCATCGCCAGCTCGCGTCATGTCGAGGTTCAGGTGCTCGGCGATGGTCACGATGTGGTGCATTTTTACGAGCGCGAATGCTCGCTTCAGCGCCGCCGCCAGAAAATCTGGGAGGAGGCACCGGCTGCTATGCTTCCGGCTGATGTCAGGGCCAAGCTTTGCCAGTCCGCCGTTGATCTTGCCAAAGCGGTGAATTATCGCGGTGCAGGGACCATCGAATATCTCTACGACGATACGACGCGGGACTTTTATTTCCTTGAAATGAACACCCGTATTCAAGTCGAGCATCCGGTTACCGAAATGATCACTGGCTTTGACCTCGTGCGCGAGATGATCCGTGTATCGATGGGTGAAAAGTTGCGCATGAAACAATCGGACATCGCGGTCCGGGGACATGCCATTGAGTGCCGGATCAATGCTGAAGATCCGACGAAGAACTTTATGCCCGCGCCGGGTATCATCGAAACGCTGATGGTGCCGGGCGGGGCCGGTGTGCGCTTTGATAGCCTCTTATATCAGGGCTACACAGTTCCGCCCTTCTACGATTCGTTGCTTGGCAAGCTCATCGTTTGGGACGAGGATCGCGCGGCAGCGATTACGCGCATGGCGCGTGCGCTGGGCGAATTAAAAATCGGCGGCGTGAAGACAACACGCGGCTTGCATCGCGCTCTGGCATCGGATCCCGATGTCCAGGCGGCGCGGTTCGACACTCAATTTCTCGAGCACTGGCTTGAGAAACATTCTGAACAATGTGGCGAATGACGGAAGGTAGGAGAGCGATGAAAACCAGATACTCCTTTGGCGGAGATGAGCACATCTTCGTCGAATGCGACGAGGAAATGTCGCTGCAGGCATTCTTTAAAGGTCTGTCGATCACCAATGGCGTACGCGATAGCCGAATCAAGGGGGTTACCGAGATTTGCCCGGCCAATGCGTCGTTCCAAATCAAGTTCAATCCGGATGAAATAGCGCCCGATGAACTCTTGATGGAACTGAAGCGCATCGAGGAAACGGCCTCTAAATCGGTCGCATCGCTTAAGACGCGGATCATCGAGATACCAGTCCTCTATAATGATCCTTGGACGCATGAAACGCTCATGCGCTTTCGCGAGCGACATCAAGATCCGTCTAGCACGGATATCGAATACGCAGCGCGGATCAACGATCTCGGCACCGTCGACAATTTCATCAAGGCGCATTCGGGTGCACCTTGGTTCGTCTCGATGGTGGGTTTTGTGGCGGGCCTGCCTTTCCTCTACCAAATGGCCGAGCGAGCGAAGCAGATCGAGGTGCCAAAATATCTGCGGCCTCGGACCGATACGCCGAAACTAACCGTCGGCCATGGCGGCTGCTTCGGTTGCATCTATTCGGTTCGCGGTGCGGGCGGCTACCAGATGTTCGGCGTCACGCCGATGCCGATTTATGATCCGACGCAGACTATCTCCTATCTCAAGGATTTCATGGTACTGTTCCGTCCGGGTGATATCGTGAAGTGGAAGCCGATCGACCGAGTGGAATATAACCAGACGGTTGCAGATGTCGAGGCCGGTAAATTCCAGCCGCGCATCCGCGACGTCAGCTTCGCACTCGATGAGTTCGAGAAGGATATCGACGGGTATAACCGCAAGCTCCAGGAGGCTCTCTATGGCCATTAAGGTCCATTCCGCCGGTCTTTCGACCACCGTTCAGGATCTTGGCCGCCCCGGCTATTACCATATCGGTATTCCGCTTTCGGGTGCCATGGACCGCGAAGCGCTTCGTTCCGCCAATCTGCTTGTCGGTAATGATGAGAACGCGGCGGGGCTTGAAGTGGTCTTTATGGGCCCTGAACTTGAATTCACCGCGCCCGCAACGGTTGCGGTAACAGGTGGTGAGATACCACCAAAGCTCAACGGCGAGCCGCGCGAAACCTGGACAAGCTTTGCCGTGAAGGCGGGCGATGTTTTATCCTTCGATTTCTTAAAGGCTGGCGCGCGCGCCTATATCGCCGTTTCCGGTGGCATTGACGTGCCCGTCATTCTTGGCAGCCGCTCGACCTATACGCTCGGCGCCTTGGGTGGCCATCAGGGTCGCAAGCTTGCGTCGGGCGACGAGTTGCCCGTTGGCTCTGCATCGAACAGTGGTGCGGCAGGTCTCACGATTCCGGCCCCGCTTCGCCGCATGCCGGGTAGCCCCGCGACGCTTCGCATCCTGCCGGGGCTTTATTGGCACCGCATCACCGAAGATGCGGGCAAGCATTTCCTCGCCGATACTTGGAAAGTTGCCCCCGAAGCCGATCGGATCGGTTACCGTTTTCGGGGTGGTCAGAAGCTGGCCTTTGTGGACCGAAAGCCGCCTTTTGGGGCGGGGTCTGATCCGTCCAACATTGTCGATGCCTGCTATCCCTATGGCTCGATCCAAGTTCCCGGCGGCACTGAGCCGATCGTTCTCCATCGCGATGCGGTGTCGGGTGGCGGCTATTTCATGGTCGGTACCGTGATTTCCGCCGATATGGATCTGATTGGTCAGTTGCAACCGCATATGCCCGCGCAATTTGTTGCCGTTGATATGGCTGCAGCCCTTAAAGCCCGCAAGGATCAGGATGCGCTCGCCGCTTCCGTTCGTGCGGCGATTACATAATATCCGAACCCCTTTGAAGGAGTTACTTTGATGCAAGCGACATTCGCTACTTTGTTTGGCCGTACCGGCGAACAAACCTGGATCCAAAAGGCCGTGCTCGTTCTCTTGGGCTCGGCACTGCTCGCCGTCTCTGCCAAAGTACAGGTTCCGTTTTTGCCTGTGCCAATGACCATGCAAACGCTCGTTGTGCTGCTGATGGGCGCGCATGCCGGTACTCGGCTCGCCGGACTTACAGTGCTCGCGTACTTGCTAGAAGGCGCTGTCGGCTTGCCCGTGTTTTCGACGGGTGCCGGTCTTGCATTCATGGCAGGTCCGACCGGTGGCTATCTGGTGGGCTTCCTCGTGTCGGCACTTCTGGTGTCTTTTGCCGTTGAACGTGGTTTGACTCGCACGTTGCCTGCAGCCTTTGCCGTCTTTGTGGTGGGCGATCTGGCGATTTTTTGCCTCGGTGTTGCTTGGCTATCGAAGCTAATCGGTTTTGAAAAGGCTCTCATGGTTGGTGTTGTGCCCTTCTTGCCAGCCGAAGCGTTAAAGATTGCTTTGGCAACCGCTTCGTTGCCACTGGTTCGCTGGTTCACCGCCCGCGATACCGATCAGACGGCCTGATTAAGTTACGCTTCTAAAAGCAGAGGCTTCTCGCGTCCGCGCGAGAAGCCGAACAATCAATTTGGTATAACGGGGAGGAAACGGTCGATGAAAGCTGCAAAGACAAAGAAGATTGCCGCCAAGTCAAAAACGGCGGCCAAAGCGCCTTCAAAGGCCAAAGCTTTCTCCAAGATTTCCCTAAAAAGTAAAGCCGTGAAAACCGCAACGCCACGCCGTAAGCTCGATCCGATCACCTTATCGGTTGTTCGCGGCGTGCTCGAAACAACCCAGCGCGAAATGACGCTGACGCTTGAAAAAACTGCACGCTCCAGTGTGTTTAACCTAGCGCATGATTATTCGACGGCGATTTTCAACGCCAAGCCGGAAATGATCCTGCAAGGCCAAGACATTCCTATCCATCTGGGCTCTTTGATGCCCGCGATGAAGGCTGTAGCCGCCTATTTCGGCGATGATATTCACGAGGGCGATCTGATCCTCCACAATGATCCGGCCTTTGGTGGAAGTCACGCGATTGATACCTGCATGTACAAGCCCGTGTTTTACAAAGGCAAGCTGGTCTACTGGACAGTGTGCAAGGGGCACTTGACCGATATTGGTGGGCCGGTTCCGGCCGGATACAACCCCAACGCAAAAGATATCTATGCCGAGTGCCTTCGCATTCCGCCTGTCAAAATTTGGGACAAGGGCAAGCCGCGTAACGACGTGCTCAATATGATTTTCACCAATATGCGTGCGCGTCGCGACCAAGAAGGTGATTTCAATGCGCTCATCGGCGCGTGCCAGGTCGGTGAGCGCAATCTGCTTGCCATGCTCGATAAATATGGCAAACCCCAGGTGGATGATTGCGTTGGCGAATTGCTCGATATGGCCGAGCGTCATATGAGGTCACTGATCAAAGAAGTGCCCGATGGCACCTATGAAGGCATCGCCATTTTGGAAGACGCGGGTCATGGCTTCGGTGATTTCGAGATTAAAGCGACGGTGACGATCAAGGGAGACGGGTGCCACATCGCTATCGCTAGCCCGCCACAGATCCCTTATTTTATTAATTCCTACGAGGGCAACTCGCATTCCGGCGTCTATCTCGGCTTGATGATGTTCGCGCAATTACCGCCGCCCTATAATGAGGGGCTCTATCGTTGTGTTTCGCTCGACTTTGGCCCCAAGGGCACGATTTGCAACGCCAAAGAACCTGCACCTCATATGAACTGCACCACAACGCCGATGGAAACGCTAACCGATGCCGTTCGCTTGGCGTTTGAGAAAGCTGTTCCATCCAAGGTGTCAGCCTCGTGGGGCCATGCCAATGGTCTCAACATTGCAGGCTGGGATAATCGGCACAATGAAGAATATGTCACGATGGTCCTCGCTACCATCATCTCTGGCGCGGGCGCCACGCCCAAGCAGGATGGCTGGCACGCGGTAGGCCCGGAATGCTGCTTCGGCGCGCTGACGTCTGGCGATATCGAACTGCTCGAATACGCCTACCCTATTATCATTCATAAATATGGATTGATGGAAGATTCAGGTGGCGCAGGTGAATTCCGCGGTGGCTCTGGTACGGCTTGGGAGGTCGAACCTCTAGACAGCGAGATGACCTTCATCATGTTCGGTGAGGGCCGCCGTATTCCGGCCGTAGGAGCAGCGGGTGCATCCTCCGCCATGGTTGAGTCCAAAGTGGGTCGTCTGGAGCGTAAGATCGGCGGCAACGTCGAGGTAATCAAGGATAACATCATAGGCACGATCAAGCCGGGTGAGACGGTTACTAATAAAAATCCCGGCGGTGGCGGCTTCGGCCACCCGTTCAAGCGTTCGGTTGAAAAAGTGGTGTGGGATGTCAAAAACGGCCTCGTCTCGCTGAAAGGCGCGAAGCAGGATTACGGTGTGGTCATCAAGGACACGAAAAGCCTCGCGGTCGATATGGAAGCAACCAATAAACTCCGTGCAGCCGCGCACTAACCCGCCCTTTTATCAGGAAAGAATCATCCCATGCGTAGCAAATATCGTCTTGGCATTGATGCGGGCGGCACATTTACCGATTTCGTCCTCGCCGACAGCTCGGGGCATATCCGTCTCTTCAAAGCCCTTTCGACGCCAGCGGACCCGACGCAAGCGATCCGCAATGGTTTAAAGCTGATCTCTGACGAGATTGGCGAAAGCCCTGAATTGATCATTTCAAATTGTGATCTCTGCATTAACGGCACAACCGTTGGGCTCAATGCTCTTATCCAGCACAAAGGTGGCAAGACCGGGCTGATCTGCACGGCGGGTCATGAAGACTCCATCGAAATCCGCCTTGGCCACAAAGAAGACGGCTATCGCTATGACGCCGAATACCCGGCCGCCGAAATGCTCGTGCCCCGCTATCTCCGCAAATGCGTGCGCGAGCGTGTGATTTCCGATGGCTCTATCAAGACGCCAATGGATGAAGACGATGTTCGCGATGCCTGCCGCGCCTTCTTGGCTGAGGGCGTTGAAACGGTGGCGATCTCGTTTGTGTGGTCGGTACTCAACATGAAGCACGAGCATCGCGCTGCTGAGATCGTTCGTGAGATGATGCCAAAGGCCATTCTCACCGTTGGCAGCGAGCTCTATCCGCAGGTGCGTGAATATACCCGCACCTCGACGGCGGTTACGAACGCGTATCTCGCCCCGATCCTGAAAGGCTATGTCGCAGCCGTTGACGCCTATTTCAAACAGCTTGGCGCTAAATATCCGGTGCGCTATTTCCAATCGAATGGTGGGCTCGCTATCGGCAAAGCCATGACGGACCGTTCCGTTTACGCGATCAATTCAGGTCCCGCGTCTGCTCCGCAAGCAGGCCTTTTCGTTTGCGAGCCTTTCGGCCATAAAAACGTGATCACGGTTGATATGGGCGGCACGTCGTTTGACATCACGCTGACTAAAGACGGTGTGACCAATGTCAATAAGAACATTGATTTTCTGCGCTACCGCATCGGCGTGCCGATGATCCAGGTGGAAACGCTGGGCGCTGGCGGCGGCTCGATTGGCTGGATCGATTCCATGGGCCTGCTCCAAGTTGGCCCGCAAAGCGCTGGCTCCGATCCGGGGCCTGCCTGTTACGGTCAGGGTGGCACAAAGCCCACCACATCAGACGTCAATTTGGTGCTCGGCTATCTCAACCCCGAAGGACTGCTCGGTGGCCGCCTCCCGCTCGATAAGAGCAAGGCGCAGGCAGCCCTTAAAACGATTGCTGACCCGCTCGGCATGTCGGTCGAGCGCGCCGCCTATGGCATGTATACGATCGTCAACAACAACATGGTCAACGGCATCCGCCGCGTCTCGGTAGAACGTGGCTATGATCCGCGTGATTTCGTGTTGGTCGGCGCGGGTGGTGCAACAGCGGCGCATATTACGGCGCTCGCCCGCGATATGGGCATTAATACCGTTATCCTGCCGAAACTCGCCTCCGGCCTCTGCGCCTTCGGCCAGATCATCTCGGACGTGAAATACAACTATATGGCAACAAGCCCTGAGCGGCTTGATAATCCAGCCGCTTTCGCGCGTGTTGATAAGCTGTTTAAGAAAATCGAGAAGCAGGGCGTGGAGCATCTTGAAGCCGATGGGTTCAAGAAGTCCCAGATCGCGATCAAGCGCTCGATTGATATGCGCTATGTTGGCCAGGTGCATGAATGCACCGTGGAGATTGGCAATTTTGAGGTCAACGCAAAAACCATCGGCAAAATTGTTGAGGCCTTTCATAGTCGGCACGAGGAACTTTATACCTACTCCGAACGGCAGAGCACGGTGGAAATTGTCAATATTGAATCAATCCTGTTTGGCAAGGTTGCAAAGCCAGTCGCGCAAAAACTCGGTCTTGGAATACCTGTCGCAAAGGCTGTCAAGGGAAGCCGCATGGCGATTTTCTCGGCGGATGGCAAGGCGAGGAAGACACCTATCTATGATGGATCGAAGCTCGGTGCCGGTGCCATAATTCTGGGCCCCGCAATCATTGAAGAGATTACAACGACGATTGTCATCGAACCCGGTTGGACCGCAAAGCTCGATGCCAACGGTTCTTACGTAATCGAAGACAAGGTGAAAAAATAATGTCTCATCTTTCCCCTAGGCGGTTGAGGCTTACGCCATTGGGATTAACTACTTCGCTTTTCAGACGGTCACCTCAATGAACCGCAAGTCAAGGATGCATAGTGATGGCCATAAAAATTCAATAAAAAGATAAATTATCTCACTATTTCAATAACATAAACGCTATCATATTCGTTCCCTGAGGCGCGTCAATCTTTTCAATGGTTTAGGCTCAGGACTCATTGATTGATCCAGAAGATGATTGTTGCAGCAATTGCGATTGCGGACATGAAGGCGTGTTCGCAGCGGTCGTAGCGGGTGTGAATGCGCCGCCAGTCTTTAAGCTTGCCGAACATGTTTTCAGTTTTGTTGCGGCTTTTATAGAGCGTCTCGTCGAACGCAATTTGCAGTTTTCGGTTGGACTTTGGCGGGATGCATGGGGGGGGGTGGTAATCCCCCCTGTAAATAAAGGGCTTCAAAAGTAGAATTTTCTCGCCATTATGAACGAGGAGATTTTGATGAAGACGAGCAGATATACCGAGCCACAAATTCTTAGCATATTGAAACAGGCGGAAGGCGGCTTGCCGGTTGCTGAGCTTTGTCGGCAACACGGGATGAGCAATGCATCCTTTTATAAGTGGCGTTCCAAATACGGCGGCATGGATGCGTCGATGATGTCGGAGAAGAAGGCTCTTGAGGACGAGAACCGCCGACTGAAGCGGATGTTTGCTGACCTGTCGATGCAAAATGAATTGCTTAAGGAGGCTCTTGGAAAAAAATAGCACGGCCATCTGAGCGCCGTCAGATGGCCGGAACAGCCATGGCAAAACACAAGGTCAGCATCGCTCTGGCCTGTCGGGCATTCGGGGTGAGCGAAACATGCTTTCGCTATGGCCCGAAGCTGCACTGCGAGAATGAGCGGATTGCTGATCTCTTGATTGGGCTGACGAATGCCAAGAAGACCTGGGGCTTTGGTCTGTGTTTTTTGTACCTGCGCAACGTCAAAGGGCATCCGTGGAACCACAAACGGGTCTACCGGATTTACCGCGAACTGGAGCTCAACTTGAGGATCAAACCAAGGAAGCGGTTGAAACGGGAAAAGCCTGAAGCACTGGTGGTTCCAGAACGCCCCAACAGGGTTTGGTCGATGGACTTTATGGCGGACAGGCTTGGCGACGGACGTGCGTTTCGGCTTCTGAATGTCCTGGATGACTTCAACCG
>JAYVYB010000068.1:0-16944 GCA_043784625.1 Methylovirgula sp. | reverse complement strand
CGAATTTTTGATTCTTACGCTGACGATTTTTGCTGCCATCGCCAGTTTCGTCGCGATATTCTTTCAACTGGCTCAGCTCAAAGAGGTGCACGGAACGCTAAAATACCTGCACATGACGCTGGTGATAGGCACCGTTATCAGTGCGTGGGTGTTTATTCAGGTGATGTTTGCGCTGCATTACATCCACGAATTTTTTATCCGGAAGGACTATGTTGACCGCGATTCGCTCGAATCCAGCGGCGGTGTGCGTTTTCCCGGTGCGCCAAAGCCGGAATTTTTGGATTTTCTGTATTTTTCTTGCGTCATCGGCGCGGCCACCGCCACGGCGGATGTGGAAATTTGGTCGAAAACCATCCGGCGGCTGGCGCTGGTGCACACCATAATTTCCTATTTTTTCAACGCGGCCATTCTTGGCTTACTGATCAACATCTTGGCTGGCCTGACATAACTATAGTTCCAGTATAGTTTTTTAAGCACTTTATGGCGCATGTCGGCCAAATGTCGGTCAAAGCTGGCCAAAACGCGGTGTTTTGGCAGATAAACGCCTTAGCGGTGGGCCGCACTGCTTCAACCTCTTGAAACGAAGCCCGTGTTTCACCCGAATCGCTTTTCAATATAGTTTTCGACGATTGTCTTGAACTCGGCGCCAATATTTGGGCCGCGCAGTGTCATGGCTTTTTCGCCGTCGATAAACACCGGCGCGGTGGGCGTTTCGCCGGTGCCGGGCAGAGAGATGCCGATATCGGCATGTTTTGATTCGCCGGGGCCGTTAACGATGCACCCCATTACCGCGACGTTGAGATTTTCGACGCCAACATATTTTTCCTTCCACGCCGGCATTGAGTCGCGGATGTGGTTTTGAATGTCGCGCGCCAGCTCCTGAAACACCGTGGATGTGGTGCGGCCGCAGCCGGGGCAGGCGGCGACCAGTGGCACGAAGGTGCGGAAGCCCATGGTTTGCAGTAGCTCTTGCGCCACCTTTACTTCCAGAGTGCGGTCGCCGTTGGGCTCGGGTGTTAGTGAGATGCGGATGGTGTCCCCGATGCCGTCCTGCATCAGCACGCCCAGCGCCGCGCTGGAGGCAACAATGCCTTTCGAGCCCATGCCCGCCTCGGTGAGGCCGAGGTGAATGGCATAGTCAGCGCGCTTGGCCAACATGCGGTAGACGGAGATAAGATCTTGCACGCCGGAAACTTTGGCGCTGAGGATGATTCTATCCTTGGGCAAGCCGATTTCGACAGCGCGGTCGGCTGAGAACACCGCTGATTGCACCATGGCCTCACGCGTGACAGCGCTGGCATCCACCGGATTGGCGGATATTGCGTTCTCATCCATCAGGCGGGTGAGCAACTCGCCATCCAGCGAGCCCCAATTGGCACCGATGCGCACCGCCTTGTTATGTTTGGCGGCCAGCTCGATGATGGTTCCGAATTGCGCATCTTTTTTGGTTTTGAAACCGACATTGCCGGGGTTGATGCGATATTTATCGAGCGCCTCAGCGCAGGCCGGATGGTCAGTGAGCAATTTGTGGCCGATATAGTGAAAATCGCCGATCAGCGGCACCGAGACTTTCATTTGCGCGAGGCGATCACGAATGCGCGGCACCGCGGCGGCGGCTTCATCGCGGTCAACTGTGATGCGCACCAGCTCTGATCCGGCGCGGGCAAGCGCCGCCACCTGACGGGCGGTGCCCTCGATATCGGCGGTGTCGGTGTTGGTCATGCTTTGCACAACGATGGGCGCGCCGCCGCCCACCTTAATGTTGCCGACCATGACGCTGCGGGTGATGAGGCGCGCATTTGGTGTGGCAGGCAGGCAATTTAAGGCAAAGTCAGTCATGGCGGATGCTCGGTGAGTTTGGACTTTACATAGCGGCTTAAGCCTTAAATCTCCAGACCGAAGATTTTTTGATTTCGGTGTCCTCCAGCGCCCGGGTGACGGGAACGCTATAGGTGATGATTTGGTCGAGCTTGTCGCGGGCGAGGTAGGAGCGCCCGGGATCGCCGATGAGCACTACCGCGCCGCGCTTGTGCAAGCCTTCCAGCCATGCGCTGACGGCAAGCGCGGTGTCGCGCTCATAGGCGATGTCTCCGGCAAGGACAACATCCCAGCCGCCGTCTTGGCCGATCTGGTTTTCGAGCGTGGCGGAGAAGGCAGTGGCGTTTGCTGCCATGTTCAAGCGCATAGATTCGTATGCGAAATGATCGATGTCAGCGGCGAGCACCGTATTGGCTCCGGCCATTTTGGCGGCGAGGGCAACCAAACCGGAGCCAGAGGCAAAATCGAGCACATTTTTGCCGCGCACCAAGGCCGGATTGTCCAAAATATAGCGGGCCAAGGCTTGCCCGCCCGCCCATGCAAACGCCCAGAATGGCGGCGGCAGGCCGATTTCGCCCAGCTCATCTTCAGTTTTTTGCCAAAGCTCCGTGGCTTCATCGGCCAGATAAAGTGAAATTTCCGGCGTCAGCGGCACGGGCAACAGCCGTGTGTGGGCGACGATAAAGGCGGCGTGGTCGATAATTGGCATAGCGAAAGCCTTGCGGGCGCGGGCTTAATCCGTCAAGTTCCCCGGATGAGTCAGAGCCTGTTTACCCGCTTCGCGCCGTGGATTTTTGTATTTATCTGGTCAACAGGCTGGATTGTCGCCAAATTTGGTGCGCCAAACGCAGACCCGCTGACGTTTTTAACCACGCGCTATGCTTTGGCCGCAGGCTTGCTGGCGCTGATTATCGGCTTTTCGCGCATAGAGTGGCCCAAGACGCGCAGCTTTTACGGGCATAATCTGATTTCCGGCGGATTGATCCATGCGTTGTATCTTGGCTCGGTTTGGTATGCGGTGGCGGCGGGCGTTCCGGCGACGATTTCAGCGCTGATTGCTGCGATCCAGCCGATTTTATCGACTGTGCTGGCACCAATGCTACAAAAAGAGCGGGTGAGCGGCTTGCGTTGGCTGGGGGTGGCGCTGGGCTTTTGCGGGCTGATTGTGGTGCTGTCGCCCAAATTGTTCGGTCTTTCGGGCGTCGATTTTTCCGCGTTGAAATTTCCGCTGATGCTGAATTGCCTTGGCATGGTGAGCGTGACGCTTGGTACGTTTTACCAAAAGCACTATGTGCCGAGCGGCGATTTGCGCCTGGTGACGTTGCTGCAATATGTCGGGGCGTTTTTTGTGACATTGCCGCTGGCCTATAAGTTTGAACCCATGCGGATTGTGTGGAACCAGAGCCTGATTTTGACGATGGCATGGTCTGTGGTGGCGCTGTCGCTTGGCGCGGTGGGGTTGTTATTGCTGTTGATTCGCCAGGGCGCGGTGTCGCGCGCGGCGGCGCTGATTTTTCTGGTGCCGCCAACCGCAGCGGTTCAGGGCTATTTTCTGCTCGGTGAAAGTCTGAGCCCCTTGCAGTGGGGCGGTATGGCGCTCACCGTGGCGGGCGTGGCCATGGCGACGCGGAAATAAACGCAGCAAGGCGCAGCCAGAGCACCGGCGCAGTCTTGCGACATGTTATCTTCGCCGATGGTTCATGTTGCGTCGCAGCATGTTTGTTGGCATCTTGGCGTCAGTCAGGAGCCATGATCGATGCAAAAATATACCGCTGCCGTTGCCGGCCTTAAAAACCTGTTGCGTGAAGCCACCGAAGCTGTTCGCGCCAAGGTGAGCGAAAACGGCAAAGTCTCTTCGGACAAGCTCGAGCAGGAGCAGCGCGCCACCCACGGCCTGGCATGGCTAGCCACCTATGTCGAGGCGCTGCAGGAAATGGCAGCCTATGCGGTGCGCATGGACGCCGCCGGGCAGTTTGGCCCGACCGAGGTGCTGCTGACCAAAATCGGCTTTGGTGAATATCTGGCGCAGATTTTTGGCGGCATCGGCATGACGCAAAGCGAAATCTTGCGTTTGAGCGACCTTGGTTTAAGCGCGTCGGCCTGCGCCAGCTTTCACAGCGCAGAGATTACCGCGCTGATTGCAGACGGAAATACCGTGCAACACCGCGCGGCTTTGGCGCAGATTATCCGCGCCAGCCACAGCGGCGGCGCATCGGGCGACATTATTGGAAACAGCGGGCTTGATGAGACGCTGGAAGCCATTCGCGAGGAAATGCGCAAGTTTGGCGCTGCAGAGGTGTTGCCCCATGCGCATGGCTGGCATTTACGCAATGAATATATTCCGCTGTCGGTGGTTTCCCAGCTGGCGGAACTTGGCGTTTTCGGGCTGACGATTCCTGAGGAATTCGGCGGCATGGGCCTCGGCAAAGTGGCGATGTGCGTGGTCTCGGAAGAGCTTTCGCGCGCCTATATCGGCGTGGGGTCGCTTGGCACCCGCTCCGAAATTGCCGCGGAGCTGATTTTGTGCGGCGGCACAGAGGCGCAGAAGCAGAAATACCTGCCGAAATTGGCGTCCGGAGAAATTTTGCCCACCGCCGTGTTCACCGAACCCAACACAGGCTCGGATTTGGCAAGCCTGCGGACGCGGGCCGTCAGAGAGGGCGATGTTTATAAAATTAACGGCAACAAGACCTGGATTACCCATCCGGTGCGCGCCGATGTGATGACCTTGCTGGCGCGCACAAATATGGGCGAGCCGGGATATAAGGGCCTGACGATGTTTTTGGCGGAAAAGCCGCGTGGAATCGATTCGGATCCGTTTCCGGCCAAAGGCATGAAAGGCGGCGAGATCGAGGTTTTGGGCTATCGCGGCATGAAAGAATATGAGCTGGCCTTCGACGGGTTTGAGGTCAGCGCTGAAAATGTACTGGGCGGCGTGGAGGGGCAGGGCTTCAAGCAATTGATGCAGACATTCGAATCGGCGCGCATTCAAACCGCAGCCCGGGCTGTTGGCGTGGCGCAATCAGCGTTTGATCTGGGCCTGCGTTATGCTCTGGAGCGGGTGCAATTTGGTAAAGCGCTGATACATTTTCCGCGCGTGGCCGATAAGCTGGCGATGATGGCGGTGGAGCTGCACATTGCGCGCCAATTGACCTATTTTGCTGCCAACGCCAAGGATGAGGGCAAGCGCTGTGATATTGAGGCTGGCATGGCCAAGCTGCTGGGTGCCCGCGTGGCTTGGTCAGCAGCGGACAATGCGCTGCAGATTCACGGTGGCAACGGCTTCGCGCTGGAATATCCGATTTCACGCGTGCTGTGCGACGCCCGTATCTTGAACATTTTTGAAGGCGCTGGTGAAATCCAGGCGCAGGTGATTGCGCGGCGGTTGTTGGAGTAACGTCTCCCGCATCCAGTTTTCGCATCATTGTCGGCGCGGGAATTTCTGCCTATCGGCGCGCTTGGTGCAGGTGCTATGTCTGGCGGATGACCACCGATTCCAAAATTGCTGATGTGCTTATCCCTGTTGCGGTGGATATTGCCTATTCTTATCGGGTGCCTGCGGGCATGGTGCTGGCGGTTGGTGATTTCGTTACGGTTCCGCTGGGTGTGCGCGAGGCAACCGGCGTGGTTTGGGCGCTGCGGGGCGGCGCTGGCGATAATTTAAAAGCGATTCGGCAACGGAATGACTTTTTGCCGCTGCCGGAGACATCGCGGGATTTCATCGATTGGGTGGCAAACTGGACGCTAAGTCCGCGCGGGATGGTGCTGCGCATGGCGGTACGTGTGCTTGATCATGGCGGGCCGGGGCGGGTGCGGCTTGGGGTTCGGTTGATTGGTCCGCCTCCGAAACGAATGACTGCGGCGCGGGAAAAAATTCTGGCTTCCTTGCCACCGCAAGGACTGATCGCCAAGGCCGATCTGGTGAAATCCGCCGGGTGCTCCGCGGCGGTGATCGATGGCTTGGTGGATGAGGGCACGCTTGAACTGCTGGCGCTTCAGGATGAAATTATCGCGCCAAACCCCGGATTTGCTCCCGCCACGCTTGAACTTAGCCAAGCGGCGGCGGCGGCGGTTTTAACGGCTCAGGTTGCAACACAAGCCTTTAATGTGACGCTACTGGAGGGCATCACCGGCTCGGGTAAAACCGAAGTTTATTTTGAGGCAGTGGCTAAGGCGCTCGAGCTTGGCGGTCAGGTTTTGATCCTGATGCCGGAAATTGCGCTGACCAGCCAGTTTTTAACACGCTTTGCCGCCCGGTTCGGGGCGATGCCGGTGGAGTGGCATTCGGGGGTTAACCCGCGCAAGCGCGCCAAAGCCTGGACCGATGTGGCCAGCGGCGCGGCGCGGGTGGTGGCAGGGGCGCGCTCGGCTTTGTTTTTGCCATTTTCCAAGCTTGGCCTGATTGTGGTCGATGAAGAGCATGAAGCCGCCTACAAGCAGGAGGAGGGCGTTTCCTACCACGCGCGGGACATGGCCGTGGTGCGCGGTACGCTTGAGACCTGCGCCGTTATACTGGCTTCGGCAACCCCCAGCATCGAGACTCAAGTGAATGCGACGTCCGGCCGGTACACATATGTGCGGCTGGAAAACCGCTTCGGCGGACGGGTATTGCCGGACTTGACGGCGATTGATTTGCGGCAAAATCCGCCGCCTCCCGGCCATTGGATCGCGCCGGTTTTGGCTGACGATGTGCGGGCAACGATTGCGCGCGGCGAGCAGGCGCTGTTGTTTTTGAACCGTCGCGGCTATGCGCCGTTGACCCTGTGCAAGAGCTGTGGACACAAATTTCAATGTCCGAACTGCTCCGCTTGGCTGGTGGAGCACCGCTTTCGCCGCGCGCTGATGTGCCACCATTGTGGACACGTCGAGCGGCGTCCCGATGTTTGTCCGGAATGCGCGGCGGTGGATATGCTGACAGCCTGCGGCCCCGGCGTTGAACGGTTGGCCGAAGAGGCGCTGGCGCTGTTTCCACAAGCTCGCATGTTGGTGCTATCGTCCGACATGGCGGGCGGCATGGAGCGCATGCGCAGCGATATGGCGAAAATCACGGCTGGTGAGGTGGACCTTGTGATCGGTACGCAGCTGGTGGCCAAGGGCCACAATTTTCCTCTGCTCACGCTGGTTGGGGTGATTGACGCCGACGTGGGGCTGGCCAACGGCGACCCGCGCGCGGCGGAGCGCACCTTCCAATTATTGGCACAAGTGACAGGTCGTGCCGGACGCGGGGACAAGCCCGGCCGAGGCATTTTGCAAACATTCCAACCCGAGCATCCGGTGGTGCAAGCATTGCTGCGCGACGACGCGGCGGGGTTTTATGCCGCTGAAATCGAGGCGCGGCAAAGAGGCGGCCTGCCACCCTTTGGGCGCTTGGCGGCGTTGATTGTCTCGTGCGAAGATCGCGCGTTGGCCGAAACCCACGCGAAGGCGTTGGCACGGGCCGTTCATACTATGCCTGAAAACGAAGGCTGGAGCTTTCATCACGGAACCGAAACAGAAGTACAGATTTTTGGTCCGGCTGAGGCGGTGGTGGCTCTGGTGCGCGGCAGATACCGGTTCCGGTTGTTGGCGAAGGCGACGCGCAAAACCGACTTGCAGGGCTTTTTGCGGGCGCTTATCGCGGCAGCGCCGAAAGCGCGGGGCAATCTGCGGGTTGCGGTGGATGTTGATCCTCAGAGTTTTATGTGACGATTTTACTGCCTGCCTAAACACCTACTTGGCTTTATGGTCCCGGGCGCTGTGCAGATGCGGTTTCAGGCGTGCCGCCAGCGGGGGCCGAGCCTGTGCGGCTCCATTCGCTTTCTAACGAACTGCGCAGTGCATGGGCCAGATGGAACGTAGCAGAATGCAGCGCGCTTTGCAGGTTGGCTTTGTCAGTGGGCTGCTTGGCGCTGGTTTCATAGGCTTTGAGATTATTGCCGAATTCTACCATGCTGCTTTCGACAGCATTGTCTTCAACCAGAGATAGTTCGCTCCAATATAGCTCCCAAAAGCGTTGGCGGCTGGCGGCCCACTCGGTATCGTCCGGCGTCAGGGTCACCAGTTTTCCGGTGATCTTGGCTGCTTCGAAATAAAGACCAAGCTGCTTTTCTAAAAACGGCTTTTGCGCCTCGATGCGGCGTGAAATCTCGGCGCTGCGGACATTATCAGCCCGTGAGGCGGAGGCTTGATAGACAGTCCAGCCGCCAGCAATCGCCGCGCTGAAAGCGCCGCCGATCAAGGTGATGACGGCACGCTTTTCGTTGGCGAGGAGCCAATCCAAAATAACGTTCATGTGGATCTCCGGGGCCAAGGCACGACAGATCTAACTTCGCGAGCATAGCGCCGAACGCAGATTTGTTCAAATGAGCCTGAGTGGCCCGGCCGGACGGGGACAAACCGGAAGCAAATGATTCACGTGAAACCAACGCCAGGCTTGTAATGTTTCACGTGAATCGTTTTTTCATGTTCTGTTAACCATAAGCACGGCAAAGTTAGTCCATGAAAAAATCTGCTTCTCGCCTCGCCCGCGCTATTGTTCTCGCGCCCTCCATTGCGCTCTTGCTGCTTGCCGCTCCGGCTGCGGCTGACGAGTTTCATTCCTGCCTGAATGGTTTGCGCGGCGCGGCCAGCGCCAAGGGCGTCAGCGGCAGCACTTTCGATGCCGCCACGGCAAATTTGCAGCCCGATATGAAAGTTCTGGAATATCTCGATTTTCAGCCGGAGTTCAAGACGCCGGTGTGGGACTATCTCGCGGCATTGGTTGATGACGAGCGGGTGGCGGATGGCAAAGCAGCAATGAGCAAACACGCTGCGGCGCTGGAAAGTGCGCAGAGCCGGTTTGGTGTCGATAAATTTGTGATTGCCGGAGTTTGGGGCGTTGAATCGAACTTTGGCCAGAGCATGGGCAAGCGCTCGCTGGTGCAAAGCTTGGGTACACTTTCGTGCTACGGGCGGCGACAGGCCTATTTCCGCACCGAATTTGTGTCTGTGCTGCAAATTTTGGAACATGGAGACATTGCGCCGGAGCATTTGAACGGGTCTTGGGCGGGGGCATTCGGGCAAACGCAGTTTATGCCATCGACGTTTCTGCGCATGGCAGTGGATGGCGACGGCGACGGCGCGCGCGATATTGTGGATTCGGTTCCGGATGCGGTGGCCTCCACAGCGAACTATCTGGCAAAGTCCGGCTGGCAGAGCGGCCTGCCATGGGGCATGGAAGTGAACTTGCCAAAGGGCTATGCGGGCGGATCGGGGCGCGGGAATAAGCGCAGCTTTTCCGATTGGGCCGCGGCGGGCTTCACCGCTGTGAGCGGCAAAGGCTTTCCGTCCGGCTCAGCAGGCTTGCTACTGCCTGCGGGGCGTGAGGGACCGGCGTTTTTGGTGACCAAGAATTTCGATGCGATTTATGCCTATAATGCCTCAGAATCTTATGCTTTGGCGATTGCGCATCTGGGGGACCGGATGAAGGGCGGCGGCGGTTTTGTGCATGGTTGGCCAATTGAGGACGAGCCGCTATCGCGGGCGCAGCGCCGGGAAGTGCAGGCGTTGCTCAACAAGAATGGCTACAATGTCGGCGAGCCGGACGGCGCGATTGGTACAAAGTCGCGCGAGGCGATTGCCGATTTTCAAAAAAAACATGGGTTGAACCCCAACGGGCAGGCGATGCTGTCTGTGCTGGAAGCGCTGCGGGGCAAGTGACTTGCGTGACATGATCTTGCGTGATGTGAGCGCGCCGGACGCCAAGGCCAGCCGCGAAGATGTGATTGCGGCGCTTGCTGGCGGGCCGGTGCGCTTTGTGGAATGGTCGTTGGCTCAAGCCGACCTCACCCGGCTGGATTTTCACGGTTGCATTTTTGAACGTTGCCGTGGTGCCGGGGCAAACTTCTCGTTTTCCGACCTTGCCGAGACACGGTTTTTGGCGTGTGACTTCAATAATGCGCGCTTTGCCGGGGCATCCCTGTCTGCCGCGAGGTTTTCGGACTGCAAGTTAACAGGTGTGCAACTTGACGGGGCGCGGGCCTTGGGCGTTGCGTTCGCGCGTTGTTTGCTGGTCAGCGCGAATTTACGCGGCCTCTCGTTCCGGCGCGAAAAACTCGACGGCGTTGACTTTCAGGGTGCGGATTTGGCAGGAGTCGATTTTCGTGAAGCGGTTTTGCAATGTTGCTCTTTGCGCGAGGCCAATGTGACCGGCGCGCGGTTTGAGTCGGCAGACTTGCGCGGTGCCGATTTGGGTGCATTGCGTATAGCGGATGCCAGTAAATTCAGAGGTGCGATCATCTCCAAGCAACAGGCTGCGGCGCTGTTGTCTGGCTTGGGGCTGAAGGTGGTTTAGCGGCCTTTCGTCGGTGCTGCACAATCCTCATTGCACTTTTGTGCGGCGGGCATTAAGCCCATTTCCAAATCCTGCTATGTCGTTCGAGGAAAAAGACATGAAATCTTACAAGCTGTTTTTGTTGCCAGGTGATGGCATTGGTCCGGAAGTTATGCGCGAGGTTGTGCGTGTGGCGGATTGGTTCGGCAAAGCGGGGCTTGTCAGGTTTGAAACCGAAACCGGTCTGGTGGGCGGTTGCGCCTATGATGCGCATGGCGCGGCCATTTCCGAGAGTGATATGGCGCTGGCGCAAGCGGCTGATGCAGTGTTGTTTGGCGCGGTGGGCGGCCCGAAGTGGGATGCGGTGCCTTATGATGTGCGCCCCGAGGCGGGCCTGTTGCGGCTGCGCAAAGATCTCAAACTGTTTGCCAATTTGCGTCCGGCCATCTGCTATCCGGCGTTGGCGGAAGCCTCCAGTCTGAAGCAGGAGCTGGTTGAAGGCCTCGATATCATGATTGTGCGCGAGCTTACGGGCGGCGTGTATTTCGGCGAGCCGAAGCAGATTATCGATTTGGGCAACGGACAAAAACGCGGCATCGATACACAGGTGTACGATACCTATGAAATCGAACGCATTGGCCGGGTGGCTTTCGAGCTGGCCCGCAAGCGCGGCAACAAGGTGACATCCGGTGAAAAGCGCAATGTGATGAAGTCTGGCGTGCTATGGAATGAAGTCATCACCGCTCTGCACAAGCGCGATTATGCCGATGTTATGCTGGAACACGCTTTGGCAGACAGCCTGGCGATGCAGCTGGTGCGCGTGCCCAAGCAGTTTGACGTGATTGTCACGGACAATTTGTTTGGCGACATTCTGTCCGACATTGCCGCGATGTTGACAGGTTCGCTGGGGATGTTGCCCTCGGCCTCGCTTGGTGAGGCGGACGCAAAGGGCCAGCGCAAAGCATTGTATGAGCCTGTGCACGGTTCCGCCCCGGACATTGCCGGTAAGGGCATGGCCAACCCGATCGCGATGATCGGTTCATTCGCGATGTGCCTGCGCTATTCGTTCGGGCTGGGCACCGAGGCAGACCGGATTGAAACCGCCATTGCCAATGTGCTGGCATCGGGCTTGCGCACTGCCGATATTCGCGGCAGCGCCAGCCATGTGACCGGAACAGTGGAAATGGGCGATGCGATCTTAGCGGAACTCGGCAAAGTCTGAGTTCAAAATGCTCTGATCCCGACCTTCTCCCAACGGGAGAAGGCTCGGCTCACCAAGTTGATCCAGACGCGAAGCGCTTTAGGGTCTTGACCCTAGGCCTTTTTCTTTTTCTTGATCTTGGCAAGCGGGGCAACAGCTATTGGCGCAGCCTCGGCCACCGGCATTTTTATTTGTTTGATGCGCGGGGTTTTGCAAGCGCTGACCTGATCGGCGTTGGTAAAAATATCGATCAAATCGGCGTCTTCGCCATCTTTCAATTCCAAACGGTCGGTGAGACAGGCGATTTTTTCCAGGTTCAAAGGCAGGGTCATGCCGCACATCATGCCGGAGACGGCAAATTGCGGCGCGTGTCCGGCCATGCGCACACCGGCGCAGGTGAGCGCGCCTTGTGAGCCAGTCAGGCTCAAATCAGCGATTTCCAGCTTGCCGAAACGCGATTCGACCATTTGCGGCTGACCGGCGCGCGCGATGGCGAGCCCGGCATCGGCGCTGCGGCGTACCATTTCAACATAAAAATCGGCGGGTTTTACGGAGGCTTGCTGCGGCGCGGCGGCGCTTTGGCGCTGAATGGTGAGCCGGATGAAGCGGCGGTCGTCTCCCAATATCAGCGTGTCGCGCAGGTTTCCGGTTGTTGGCTGAATTTCGGCCAAATATTCCGGCGGGGCCTTGGTGAATTCCGCCACTTCCAGCACGAATCCGGCCTCGGTGATCGGGCGATCGGTCCAGCGCGCCGTGGGGGCAATTTTTGCTATCGGCGTTGTGTCAACATTTGGATGAGCAGAGAGCATGGTGGTGAGCGATAAAACGCCCCCAATCGCCATAGCACCGAGCACAAGGGCGGGAACAATCGACGAGCGACGCTCGACCAGCGGATCATAACGCATTTACTAAACTCACAAACGACTCAACCAAACTGAGGCGAATATGCGCAAAATTCTTCACCGATTGGTTACCAAGCCGGTTGGATTTATATTCACAGTGAACGAAAGGTTAGCGGGACTTCCGAGGCTCTAAGCCACCGAGTAAGACGACTGGCAGTTATGGCTATCAGATTTGCCTATCTCTTGGCGCTGGCGCTGCTATAAGGCAGCAATGGGGCAACTTCCGCCCGACATTTTTCAGGAGACGGATATGAGCATTTTGGGCGATTTGATGGGTAAGGTTTTTGGTCCGGCCCATGCAGCAGCGGCGTCGCCTGCTCCCGCTTCGGCCTCTGCGGCGGCTCCAACGCCTAAGGCAGCCGCACCTGCCGCCGCACCGGTGGACTATGCTGCTGTCCTCGATGCGATGAATGAAAAAATTCCGCAGGAGCTCGACTGGCGCAATTCGATTGTTGACCTGATGAAAGTACTTGGCATGGACAGCAGCCTGCCAGCGCGCAAATTGTTGGCGCAAGAGCTGAACTATCATGGCAACGTCAATGACAGCGCTTCGATGAACATGTGGATGCACCAGCAGGTGATGGCGAAATTTGCGGCCAATGGCGGCCATATGTAAGTTTTAAATTCCAGAATTTCTGGCTAGATTGAAAAGGTGTTGCTTCAGGGCGACGCCTTTTTTGTTGGGGCTGTTAAAATGAGCGACGAAAAAAAGCCGATTGCCGTGGTGGCTGCGCAGTCACCATTGCGAAAGACCAAATCCAGCTATCCCGAGCCGTTTTTTAGCCGGATGGGCAAACGCGAAAAGCGGGTGCTCGGCGATCAGTTCGGGTTGAAAAATTTTGGCGTCAATCTCACCACTCTGGCGCCGGGCGGAGAGTCGGCGCTGTTGCATCGCCATTCCAAACAAGACGAATTTATTTATGTGCTCAGTGGCACGCCGACGCTGGTGACAGATCAAGGCGAGGTTTCGCTGTCTCCCGGCATGTGCGCCGGATTTGCAGCGATGGGCGTGGCACACCAGCTGGTGAACCGCTCCGACGCCGACGCAACCTATCTCGAAATGGGCGATCGCACCCCCGGCGATGAAGGCACCTATCCGGTTGATGACCTTGCCGCCAAGCTGGGGCCGGACGGCAAATGGGTGTTTATGCGCAAGGACGGGCACGCGTATTGAACGCGCCTGGGGGCAGCAGCCTAGAGCCTGCCTTGACTTTCTGATGCAATAGGTGTCTTGAGAGCGCAGTCACAATCCAGCGAAGCTTTCGATGATCTTGGTGTCCCAAAAAACGACCAAAACATCCACGACCAAACCGGTCGTGCGCTAACGCTTGGGTGCCTTGATTTATCGCCCTAACCCCCGCTAGCGTCGGCGCACCAAAACAGTGGTCAGGGGGATTTCTTCAAATTACAGGATTTTTAAAAATGGCACAGGCAGCAGGTTTTCGGGTGGCTATTGCAGGCGCGACAGGCAATGTCGGGCGTGAAATGCTCAATATTTTGGCCGAGCGCGGCTTTCCGGTTTCGGAAGTTATTGCGCTGGCGTCCAGCCGCTCCAATGGCACGGAAGTGTCGTTTGGTGACAAAATTCTGAAGTGCAAGGTGTTGGAAAATTTTGATTTTTCCGGCGTTGATATTTGTTTGATGTCGGCAGGCGGCGATGTTTCCAAGGTCTGGTCTCCCAAGATCGCGGCGCAGGGGTGTGTCGTTATCGATAATTCCTCGGCTTGGCGCTATGATCAGGACGTTCCGCTGATCGTGCCTGAGGTGAATGCCGACGCCATTGTCGGCTTCAAAAAGAAGAACATCATTGCCAACCCGAATTGCTCAACAGCACAATTGGTGGTGGCGCTGAAGCCGCTGCATGACTTTGCCCACATCAAGCGTGTGGTGGTCTCGACCTATCAGTCGGTGTCCGGCGCGGGCAAAGAGGGCATGGACGAGCTGTTCACCCAGACCAAGGCGGTGTTTATCTCTGATGTTCCGGCCTCGAAGAAGTTTCCCAAGCGCATCGCCTTCAATGTGATTCCGCACATCGATGTGTTCATGGAAGACGGCTTCACCAAAGAAGAGTGGAAGATGATGGCGGAGACCAAGAAAATTCTTGATCCTAAAATCAAGCTTACCGCCACCTGTGTGCGCGTTCCGGTGTTTATCGGCCATTCGGAGTCGGTCAATGTCGAATTTGACAAGCCGATCACAGCAGATCAGGCTCGTGAAATCCTGCGCGAGTCGCCGGGCATCCTGATTATCGACAAGCGCGAAAATGGCGGCTACTCGACGCCGCATGAAGCGGCGGGTGAAGACGCCACCTTCATTTCGCGCATCCGCGAGGACAATACGGTTGAAAACGGCTTGGCATTCTGGTGCGTGTCGGACAATTTGCGCAAGGGCGCGGCGCTGAATGCGGTACAGATTGCCGAAGTGCTGGTTGATCGTGGTTTGATCAAGCCAAAGGCGCAGAAGGCGGCTTAAGGCTCGCCTTGAACTTTGAAAAGGGCTCCGTTAGGGGCCCTTTTTTAATGCGTTTATCGCGTCTGCTTCGCTCTCACCGCCCGTGTTTCCTCAATACCGGCAGCTTTGGCCGCCTGTTGTAATTCGGCGCGGAAAACGTCGCGTTTGTTCATGGATCGAGGCGATGACATAGCCGGCGGCAATACCCACGCCGAGCAACGCCGCCTCTGAAATTTGCAAGCTCGCCTCAATGGTTTCGGGCACGGCCTCGCTCACGCCAACCTCATAGAGATGGCGGGCGTGGTCAGCATCTTGAGCGCGGGCAATGATCTTGATGTCGGGGCGGACGAGGCGCACTTTGCGGACAATTTCATCGACCACAGATTTAACGCCGATGGTGATGATAATGGCGTTGGCGTCTTCAAGGCCGCAGGTCCGCAAGAAAAGCAAGCTTGAGGCGTCGCCATAATATACTTCATGGCCGTTGGCGCGGTCTTGCGAAACAGTGTACGCGTTTTGATCTGTGGCTTTTATATGGGCTAGAGGCCGATTTGACCATCAACTACTGGCTGTTGGGGTGGCCGGTGGTGCCATACACATAGCCCTGCTGCGGGACCTTGCCGTCGAGGTAATCGGCCTGGTCGGCGCGGTTCAGGTTTTTGTCCCACAGCAGCGCTCGGCCGGCCCGTTGCTCGGCCTCCAGCGTCGGTTTGTCGGCTTTGAGCTGCTCGATAAACTGCGTGGCTTCAGAGGTGTAGTCGGGGCGGCCAGAACCTGTCGGTCGAGGCTTTTCCGGACGTCACCGACACCCAGGTCACGATCATCGCCCTGTACCCCGGCCGCGCTGCGGAAGAGGTTGCGATCGAGCGGCTGTGGCGCGATGCGCGCATCCTGGCGATCGGCGGCGGCGCGACCGAAGTGATGCTCGATGAAGTCGCCAAGCGCTATTGAGCAACGGTATTGAGCCAATAAATTCGAAATAAGGGATTCGCCATGACATCCACATTGCAGATCGAGCGCGACGGCCCCGTGGCCCGCGTCTGGCTCAACCGGCCCGAGGTGCGCAACGCGTTCAACGAAGGCGTGATTGCCGAACTCGGCGCGGCGTTCACCGCCTTCGCGGCCGACGACGACCTGCGCGCCATCGTGCTCGGCGGCCACGGCAAGGCGTTTTGTGCCGGCGCCGACCTGAGCTGGATGCGCGCGATGGCCGACTTCAGCTGGGAGCAGAACCGCGCCGACGCGCAGGCGCTGGCCGACATGCTCTGGGCGATCTGGAGCTGCCCCGTGCCGGTGGTCGGACGCATCCACGGCGACTGCTATGCCGGCGGGGTCGGCTTGGCGGCCGTGTGCGATGTGCTGGTCGCCGCTGAGGGCGTGACCTTCTGCCTCAGCGAAGCCAGGCTCGGGCTGCTGCCCGGCACGATCAGCCCGTATGTGGTTCGGGCGATGGGCGAGCAGGCGTCGCGCCGCTACTTCGTCACTGCCGAGCGTTTCAGCGCTGCGCAGGCCGCTGCGATGGGCTTCGTGCATGAGGTCTGCGCCGCCGACGCGCTGGATGCCAAGGTTGACGAGATCGTCGCCGCGCTGGTCGCCAACGGCCCCAGGGCCACCCGCGCCTGCAAGCAACTGGTGCAGGACGTGGCCGGCTTGCCCATCACCCCCGAGCTGCGCATCGAGACCGCGCGCCGCATTGCCGACATTCGCGCCAGCGACGAAGGCCGCGAGGGCGTGCAGAGCTTTCTGAACAAGCGTAAGCCGTCATGGCTCGACGCGGGCTGAATTTTGATAAATCTCCTGTGCCTGACGGCATGTTGTGAACTGGTTTCGTTCCGGACGGCTCGCCCGCCGGTATGAGGATTCAATGAGGATTCAATGTTCAAGAAGATACTGATCGCCAACCGCGGTGAAATCGCCTGCCGCGTGGCTGCCACCGCGCGCAAGTTGGGCATTCGCACCGTTGCCGTCTACTCCGATGCCGACGTGAACGCCAAGCATGTGCTGGCCTGCGACGAGGCCGTGCACATCGGCGGCTCGGCGCCCAGGGACAGTTATCTGCGGGCCGACCGGATCATCGAAGCCGCCAAGGCGACTGGTGCGCAGGCGGTCCATCCGGGCTACGGTTTCCTGAGCGAGAACGAAGACTTCGCCCAGGCCTGCGCCGACGCCGGGCTGGTGTTCATCGGCCCGCCGCCGTCAGCGATCCGGGCGATGGGGGCTGAAGGCGGCTGCCAAGCAACTCATGGAAAAAGCCGGCGTGCCGCTGGTGCCCGGCTACCACG
>JAYVYB010000067.1:0-12118 GCA_043784625.1 Methylovirgula sp. | reverse complement strand
CTCTTGATGGCAGTTCTGGCGAGTTTGTCCGAAATAACAGGGTCTACGCCACCACACACAACAGCGCTCGCAAAGCGTCTCAAACACGGCAAGGCATCTTCAAATTTCCATGCTGTCCGGACACTCACACGCAAACTCCGCAAACGGTTAACAAAAACTTAACGTCGCAATCTTGCCGCAATTCATGACATTTGAGAAGCCTACACTTGTAAGTTTTGGCGAGTTGTTCCGTTATTTTTTTCGTTGCCCATAACTCGGGCACACCCCCTTTCCTTTTAGGTCGCCAATAGGCTAAAGAAGCAAACCACGTAAGGATAAGCACGATGAGCGTACCCCCCTCGAATCCCACCTCTGCTGATGCGCAGTACTCGATCTCCGGCCTGTTGAAAGGTAAGAGGGGCATTATCCTCGGGGTCGCTAACAATCGCTCCATAGCGTGGGGCATAGCCAAATCTTGCCACGACGCTGGAGCTGAGCTGGCTTTCACCTATCAGGGTGACGCGCTGGAAAAACGTGTGCGGCCATTGGCGAAAGACCTTGGAGCTCATGTCCTGGGACATTGCGATGTCACCGATGCTGCCTCAATGGATGCAGTGTTTGCGGAGGCGGCGAAAATCTGGGGTTCTATCGATTTTATCGTTCATTGTATTGCTTTCGCGGACAAAGACGAATTGACCGGTCGTTATGTTGATACGACTGCGGCAAACTTTAACAAGTCTCTCGAAATTTCGTGCTATTCGTTCACGGCAGTGGCTCAGCGCGCCGAAAAAATGATGAACAGCGGCGGCTCGATGCTCACTTTGACGTATTACGGCGCTGAAAAATGGATGCCGCATTACAACGTCATGGGCGTCGCCAAAGCGGCTCTGGAAGCAAGTGTGCGGTATTTGGCCGCCGATCTTGGTGAAAAGAACATCCGCGTCAATGCGATTTCGGCAGGACCCATCAAAACCTTGGCTGCTTCCGGCATTGGTGATTTTCGCTACATCTTGCGTTGGAACGAATATAATGCGCCCCTGCGCCGCACTGTCACCACCGAAGAAGTCGGTGAGAGCGCAGTTTACTTGCTCTCCCCGATGTCGCGCGGCGTGACCGGAGAAATTTTGCATGTGGATTCGGGCTACCACATTGTCGGTATGAAAAACCCGTCAGCCCCTGATATCGGCTTGGCAAAAGACTAAAAGTCCGACAAGCAAAAGATCAAGCCCCAAAAGATCAAACCATGCAGTTGTTGAATTTCGACCGTATTTATTTCATCCGGCATGGTGAGACCAGTTGGAATGCCGAAGGCCGGATGCAGGGCCAGCAAGACGTCGCGCTCAACGATGTTGGCCACGCGCAGGCCGCCGCAGCCGGGAAGACCCTGCGCAATGTTATCGGCGTGGACAGTGCCGCGATTGCCGAAAACTTCAGTTTTGCGGCTTCGCCGCTTTACAGAACGCGCCAGACGATGGAAATCGTCCGCGCTCAACTCGGCTTGCCGGCGCAACCTTATGACCTTGATGACCGGCTGAAAGAGATTACTTTTGGCCAGTGGGAAGGTCTCACCTGGCCGCAAGTGCAGGCGCGATACCCGTTGATGGCGCAAGAACGCGTGGCTGACAAATGGGGTTTTGCCCCGCCAAATGGCGAGTCCTATGCTTATGTGGCGGAGCGGTTGCGTCCGTGGTTAAAAACGCTTGAAGGTGATTGCATCGTGGTGTCGCATGGTGGCGTTGCGCGGGTGCTCATGGCGCTCATCGGTTCGGTGGATACGGCGCTCGCTCCCAATGTCGATGTCTGGCAAGGACGTGTATTGGTTTTTCAGGCTGGAAAATGCTCTTGGATTTAAATAAACCGCTATTCAGGTGTTGTTCAGACATGAACGCTCATGAGCGTGACAAAATTATTTCATCATTCTCTGCTTAGACGAGGTGATAATGATTCTTTTCGATTTTGCTGCGGGCACCTGATAATTTCCGAGGTATATTCGACTTAACCAAAGACAGTTTGATCACCGCATGAACCTCATTGACAATGATTTGAACCGGAACCAGCACAAACCCATGCCTGTTGGAGCGGTTTCGCATGGGCCGGTGCGCGCTGATCTTATTGAGGATGAGATTTTAGCCGAGATCTTCGCTGCAACCGTCCGTCACTCCGGAGATAAAATCGCCTTAATCGGGCCGGGGCGGTCGTGGACTTATGCCGAGCTTGACGCAGAAGCCGCGCAGATCGCGCGCGGCTTGGTCATAGCGGGCGTAAAAGCCAACGACGTCGTTGGATTGTGGATGCCCCGCGGACCGGACTTGCTCATTGCGCAGATCGCAATTGCCAAAACCGGCGCAGCGTGGCTGCCCTTTGACGGCGACGCCCCGGTGGATCGTATCGCCATCTGTCTGCGGGACGCTAACGCCAAAGCCCTGGTCACATCCGAGGAGAACGAGGATAAAGTCGTGGGTAAAATTGCCTGCGAAATATTTACACCGCTTGAGCTGTTCAAAACGCCAGCCTCAGTTGTTGTTGACGCGCGCGCCAACGGCGCAACGTCCAACACGCCAGCCTACATGATTTATACCTCCGGCTCGACGGGTGTGCCCAAAGGCATAGTCATATCAAACAAGAACATCTGCCATTATCTGCGCTCCGCCAATGTCGTTTACGGCATGACCGGAGAAGATGTTGTGTTTCAAGGGGCCTCGGTTGCTTTCGACCTTTCAATGGAAGAAATCTGGCTGCCCTACCTGGTGGGTGCCACCCTTTTTGTGGCAACGCCGGACATTATGGGAGAGGCGGATAAACTTCCCGATGTGATGGAGGCAAATGGTGTAACGGTGCTTGATACCGTGCCCACGCTGCTGGCTATGATGCCGCGCGATATTGAAACTTTACGCATCATCATTCTGGGCGGCGAGGCTTGCCCGCCTTCGGTGGCGCAGCGCTGGTGCAAAACCAGCCGCACAATATTTAACTCCTACGGCCCGACCGAGGCAACCGTAGTGGCCACGGTCGCCGAGGTGCGCATCGGCGAAGCAGTGACCATTGGCAAACCTCTGCCGAATTACAGCTGTTATGTGGTGGACGAGGCGCTCAATATTGTTGATGTAAATGTCGAGGGTGAGCTGCTCATTGGCGGGCCGGGCGTTGCCATCGGCTACCTAAACCGCGATGAACTCACGGCAGAAAAATTTATCGCCAACCCTTTTGCCTCAAAACTTCACGACCCCGTGCTCTATCGCTCGGGCGACGCAGTTGTGCTGGATGAGCGCGGCAATATCGGGTTTCGTGGCCGCATCGATGACCAAGTCAAAGTCCGAGGCTTTCGTATCGAGCTTGGCGAAATCGAGCACAAGCTCACCGATGAACCCGGCATTTCACACGCGGCCGTCGTTGTGCGCCAAGATTCGGGCATGGATGATCTGGTCGCTTTCATCGTTTTAGCCGGAGCGGAAAAGCCGGAACTAAAAGACATACGCCATCATCTTCGTGACAAGCTTCCCGCCTATATGGTGCCGTCGCGTTATGAATTTATTGAGGCTTTGCCGCGCCTCTCCTCGGGAAAAACCGACCGTAAAGCGCTCCAGGCTCTGCCACTCACCCAAGTTGTCAGCACGGAAGTGCAAGAGGAGCCATCGACCTCGACGGAAGGCGCTTTGCTGGACGCAATGCGGCAAGTATTGCCGCCACAAGCCATCCCTTTCGACGCGGATTTTTTTACCGATCTTGGCGGACATTCGCTGCTGGCGGCGCGATTTGTCTCACTTGTCCGCCATAATCCAGCCCTCGCGACACTCACCTTGCAGGATATGTACACGCACCGGTCTTTGCGTAAGATCGGCTTGGAACTGGACCTGAAGTCAGCTTTGGCCGGTCCCGCGCAAGATTTGAGCTTCGAACCACCGCCATTGATGCGGCGCTTCTGGTGCGGACTTGCGCAAGCTGCGGTGATGCCATTCATTTTGACGTTGATGACAGCCCAATGGCTCGGCGTCTTTATCAGCTACATGCTTCTGACCAGCCCCGAAGCCAGCATCTTTGAAGAAATTATTTCGCTGCTCGGCGTCTACACGCTGATCAATGTCGTTACCGTTTTTGTCTCGATCGGTGTAAAATGGCTCATTCTTGGCCGCACCAAGGCCGGCCGTTATCCGCTGTGGGGCAGTTATTATTTTCGCTGGTGGCTTGTCGAGCGCCTAAGCGCGCTGGTGCATAACAACTGGTTCCAAGGCACATCCTTGATGCGCCTCTATTTGATCGCCATGGGCGCCAAAGTGGGTGAAGACGCCATCATTGGCAATATCAGCACGGGCGCGATTGATATGCTGACCATCGGAGCCGGTGCCAGCATCGGGTCCGAAGCCAATCTGGCCACCGTAAGAGTGGAGGGCAACGAGTTCATCATCGGGCCGATTACCATCGGCGCGGATTGTGCTGTCGGCTCTGCGACGGTTATTGAAAACAACTGCGTAATGGAAGAGGGTTCGGAGTTGCGCGACCTTTCTGCCATTCAGGCAGGAACCACGATTCCGGCATGGGAAATTTGGGATGGCGCTCCCGCCAAGAAAATCAGCTCAATATCGCCCGAAGACCTGCCCGCCGCTTCCACCGTCAGCCCGCTCAAGCGGTCATTGCAAACCTTTATTTACACCGTCGGTTTGCTGGTTCTGCCACCGCTGAACCTGCTGCCGATTTTCCCGGCCTTTTACTTTTTTGACAGGGTCGACGAGGCGGTAAACATTACGGACTCCACCCTCTACATGCTGTCCATTCCGCTTTATGCGTGGCCGGCCTCGATTGCCATGGTACTGTTCACAGTCATGTTCATCGTGGTGCTGCGCTGGGTTGTTATGCCATTTAAGACCAAAGAAGGCGTCTATTCGGTTCATTCGTGGTTTTATGTGCGCAAATGGGTGGTTTCCTTCGCAACGGAACTTACGCTGGACACGCTCAGCTCGCTCTATGCCACACTGTATATGCGTACATGGTATCGCCTGATGGGTGCCAAAATCGGCAAAGACTCGGAAATTTCCGCGTCGCTGTCCGGTCGATTTGATTTGGTCGAAATCGGCGACAAGTGCTTTGTGGCCGACGAAGTTACCGTCGCCGATGAAGAAGTGCGGCGCGGCTGGATCCATCTTAAAAAAGTCCGCACCGGTTCGCGTGTGTTCCTGGGCAACAGCGGCGTCTTGCCGCCCGGCTCGGATATCCCTGACGGCGTGCTCATCGGCATCAAATCCCGCCCTCCGTCAAACGAGGAGCTAAGCCCTAACGACACTTGGTTTGGCCTCCCGCCCATCAAATTTCCGGTGCGACAGCGCTTTGATGGTGGTGCCGACACGTGGACCTACGAAGCGCCTTTCTGGAAAAAGGCTGCGCGATTGTTTTTTGAAACAATGTCCATTTCGTTGCCCACCACGCTCACAATCGTGGCCGGTACGTGGGGTATTAGTTTTATTGAAGGCGCAATCCGTCAGCACCACTGGTTCACCTTGGCTTGGACATCCATTCTGCTGTCCTGCGCCATAGCCGTTCTGCTCACCGCCTTCGTTATTGCTCTAAAATGGATCACCATGGGCAAATACCAGCCGACGGTGCAGCCGATGTGGTCTTGGTGGGCCATGCGCACCGAGGCGGTCGCGGTGATCTACGCGGGGCTTGCCAGTCAGGTGCTGCTCGAACATTTGCTCGGCACGCCGTTCCTCCCTTGGGTGCTGCGTTTGTTCGGTGTCAAATTTGGCGAGGGCGTTTGGCTGCGCGCCATGGATTTCACCGAGTTTGATTGCGTCGAGGTGGGTTCATTTGTGTCGATCAATTACGGCTCTGCCTTGCAAACCCATTTGTATGAAGACCGCGTGATGAAGATCGGGCGTGTTAAGGTGCAGGATGGCGTCACCATCGGTTCTGGCTCCACCGTGCTTTATGACACCAATGTCGGCAAATGGGCGCGCCTTGGCCCGCGTACAGTGGTTATGAAGGGCGAAGGTTTGCCTTCGAACACCGCATGGTGCGGCGCACCGGCACAGCCGCAACGGCGCTAACAGGAGTTGTGTCTTTGAAGCTTGCCCATTAGAACACAGTTTCATCTTCTAAGGGCAGCGTTATGTCGCACAATACATTCGGGCATCTCTTCCGCGTCACCACGTTTGGCGAAAGCCACGGCATAGCCATTGGCGCGGTCGTTGATGGCTGCCCGCCGCTGCTGCCGCTCACGGCTGAGGACGTGCAGGCCTTCCTGAATAAGCGCAAACCCGGTCAGTCGCGGTTCACAACCCAGCGGCAGGAACCGGATCAGGTTCGGATTTTGTCCGGCGTGTTCACCGACGCTCACGGTCGTCAAGTAACAACGGGCACGCCCATCGCACTGCAAATCGAAAATGTCGATCAACGCTCAAAGGATTACGGAGCGATTGCCCAGTCCTATCGCCCCGGCCATGCCGATTTCACCTATGATGCCAAATACGGCATCCGCGATTATCGCGGTGGCGGTCGCTCCTCTGCGCGTGAAACTGCGTCACGCGTCGCCGCCGGGGCTGTTGCGCGCAAGATTATCCCCAATGTGCTGATCCGTGGCGCTCTGGTGCAGATCGGCCCGCACAAGATCAATCGCGCCAACTGGGACTGGAGCGAAGTTGATAACAATCCGTTTTTCTGTCCGGATGCTGAAGCCGCCAAGTTTTACGAAGGCTACCTCGATGGCATCCGCAAGTCCGGTTCCAGCATCGGCGCGGTCATTGAAATTGTTGCGGAAGGCGTACCGGCAGGCTGGGGCGCGCCCATTTATGGCAAACTTGATTCCGAGCTCGCCAGCGCCTTGATGAGCATCAATGCCGTAAAAGGGGTTGAAATTGGAGATGGTTTTGAAGCGGCGATGCTCACCGGCGAGCAAAACGCCGATGAAATGCGTAGTTCAAATCTCGGCCCCGTGTTCCTCTCAAATCATGCGGGCGGCGTTTTGGGCGGTATTTCCACGGGCCAGCCGGTTGTCGCCCGCTTTGCGGTAAAACCAACCTCGTCAATTCTCACTGAAAAGCGGTCGATTGACAGTTCCGGCCACGATGTAAACGTTATGACCAAGGGACGTCACGACCCCTGCGTTGGCATCCGCGCTGTGCCGGTGGGCGAGGCAATGGTGGCTTGTGTGTTGGTAGACGCATTTTTGCGCCATCGCGGGCAGTGCGGCTAAGGCTTTTTGCTTATCCGACGCGCCCTATAGATTGGCATAATGAATATTTATGCTCATTAAAAAACATTTTCTCGCGGTTGAATATGCGCATATATGCGCCTATCTTTCCCCTAGATGCGCATTTTAGTGTAATACTCCACTGCGCTGACGTGAAACAGATTGCTATATGAAGTCCTTGGCCGAAATTGAACTTGAGCGCGCCGCGCGCGGCATCAGCAAAAGCGAGCTTTGCCGCGTCGCGGGCATCGACAACCATACCTATGGTCGCGCTCTTAAAAACCATAATTCGCCTAATTCTCGTACACTGGAAAGCCTCGGCCGTGCGCTGGAGGCGATAACATTCGCGCCGGCCAATTTTCCAATTTCCCGATCAAACCCCACCAAGAGAACGCTCCCCATGAATATAGTCTCCCAAGCGGTCGAAGCCATTGCGCGCGGCGAACTCGTCATTGTCACCGATGATGATGACCGTGAAAACGAAGGCGATTTGGTGATGGCGGCGTCGCTGTGCACGCCGGAAAAAATGGCTTTCATCATCCGCAATTGCTGCGGAATTGTCTGCACCCCGCTCACCTCGGATGAAGCGCGGCGGCTGCATCTTTCGCCTATGGTTGCCAGCAATGATGCGCCCCTTGGCACCGCCTTTACCGTCACCGTTGATGTTCGCCACGGCCTGACCACCGGAATCTCGGCGGAGCAACGCACCAACACCGTCCGCGCTCTCGCCAACGGCAACATGGGTGCAGCGGACTTTGTCCGCCCCGGGCATATATTTCCCCTGATTGCCAAAGATGGCGGCGTATTGATGCGCTCCGGCCACACAGAGGCAGCGGTGGATTTGTGCAAGCTGGCAGGCGTCCCCGCAGTGGGCGTAATTTGCGAACTCGTAAACGATGACGGCACGGTCATGCGTGGCCCGCAAATCTCTGATTTTGCAGCCAAACACAACTTGGCCAAAATTTCAGTGGCAGACCTCATCGCCTATCGTCAGGCGCGTGAAAAGCTGGTCGAGCGCGTCTCCACTTTTCCGGTGCAAACGTCGATCGGTGAGTTAACCGGCTATGCTTTCTCCACCCGTTTTGATCCGGTTCAACATTTTGCATTTGTTTATGGACGCATCGGCGAGGGAACAAATGTGCCAACGCGGCTGCACCGCGCCGATATAATCGGCGATGTATTCGGGACGTCGAAAACCATCGAAAAAACTCTTGAGCGCTTCAAAAAAGAAGGGCAGGGCGTTCTAGTCTATTTGCGTGACGGTACAGCGGGAGTGCCGCTTAACCTGCCCCACGCTCAGGACAGTGACGCTCAACGCACCCAGCAATGGCGCGAAGTTGGCCTCGGCGCTCAGATATTGCGCGAACTTGGCCTAACCTCTATCCGCTTGCTCACATCCTCCAAGAGCAAATATGTCGGCTTGTCCGGCTTCGGTATCGAAATCGCGTCCATCGAATCTTTGAGTTGAGCCATGCACCTGCCGTCCAAGCGCCCGTTGATCATGGGCGTCATCAACGTCACACCCGATAGCTTTTCTGACGGTGGCAAATTCACAGCTTTCGAAAATGCGCTGGCTCATGCCGAAAAGTTGTTGGAAGAGGGCGCGGACATTTTGGATATTGGCGGCGAGTCTACGCGTCCAAACGCTGCGCCGGTAGATTCAGAAGAAGAAAAACGCCGAATTCTGCCGCTCATCGCAGCGCTGGCCAAGCGTCATAGGGCGCTGATCTCGGTCGATACCATGAAATCGGAAGTTGCCCGCGCGGCGCTGGGGGAAGGCGCGAACATCGTCAATGACGTGTGGGGTTTCCAGCGCGATTTGCAAATGGCGAGCGTCGCGGCCCACGCCAAGTGCCCGGTTGTCCTTATGCACAACCGCAAAGTAATCGAACCCGATAGCGATATTATCCTCGATGTTATCGCCTTTTTGCGCCGATCTATTGAAATCGCGATTGAAAGCGGCGTTGTGAGAGAAAATATTGTCCTTGATCCCGGTTTTGGCTTTGGTAAAACACCGGAGCAAAACCTTCAATTGGTTCGCTCGCTTTCAGCGCTGAAGGTCTTTGAATTGCCGATTCTGCTTGGTGTGTCGCGCAAATCCACTTTAGGGCTGGTGACGAAACAGCCTGTCCCAGCGGATCGTCTGGCCGCCTCGCTGGCTGCTGCGGTCATCGGCGTACAAAATGGAGCCGACATTATCCGCGCGCACGACGTCCGCGCCCATTGCGATGCGCTTGCAACGCTGGCGGCAATTAGCGCGGCTAAGCTCCCATAAGCGCAGTTACATGCGCGGCAACGCTCTGAGACAAACCTTCCAAGCTGTAGCCACCCTCTAAAACCGAAACCACGCGGCTTTGGGCGCTCACATCGGCAATCTTCATCAGTTCTCGCGTTGCCCAGGCAAAGTCCTCCGCTTCAAGGTTGATTTCGCCAAGTGGATCCAGCCTGTGTGCGTCAAAACCCGCCGAAATAATCAGCAGTTGCGGCGCAAACGCGCGCAGTCCCGGCAGAATGATGGTGTCCATTGCCGCGCGAAATTCCTTTCCGCCATCACCTGCGCGCAGGGGCGCGTTGACGATCGTGTCATGCGCGCCACGCTCCTCCACCGCTCCAGTGCCCGGATAATGTGGCATCTGGTGGGTCGAAGTGTACATCACACTGGCATCGTCCCAGAAAATGGCCTGAGTGCCGTTGCCATGATGCACGTCAAAATCCATGATTGCCACACGCTCAAGTCCGTACACGGCTTGCGCATGGCGCGCTGCGATGGCTGCAGAGTTCAAAAAGCAAAATCCCATCGGCGTCGAAATTTCTGCGTGGTGTCCGGGCGGGCGCGTCGCCACAAACGCGTTTCGCACTTGACCCCGTAACACCTCATCCACCGCCATAACCGCGCCGCCCACGGAATGTAAGACCGCACTCCACGTGTGTTCCATCATTGCCGTGTCAGCATCAAGCTGGGTTAACCCGGTTTTGGGCGAGGCCTCTTCCAGTGCTTCGTAATAGTCTTTGGGATGAACGCGGGTAATTTGCTCCACGGTCGCCTTGGGTGCTGTCGCGCGCAACAGCAATTGGAATCGCTCGGCCTCCAATGCATGCTCAATAGCGCGTATCCTGTCTGGGCGCTCAGGATGATGCGGGCCCACATCATGCAAAAGACTTGCAGGATGTGTAATCAAAAGCGTTGCCATTCACCGACCCTTACATTTAAAAAACCAGCATCCTTTGTGGCACAAATCCCACAGACACGAACTTGTGTTGCAGCACACAGTGTTTTTTGCTGGCGTTAATTAGACAGTAACCATAACTGATGACTTTAAAAATATACATAATTAGGATTCGCACTATGAACTTCAGGAACTGGGCTTTGGTTGCCCTCACCACTGCCTTGTTGGCGGGCTGCAATTATAAGCCTGTACCGGAGCCAAAAATTTCGGCAAATGACGCAAAATTGCTCGCCAAGGCAGAAACGGCTCCCGTTGACCGTGAGTTTGAGCGATATGAAATTGATGACGTCACCGGCGAAGCGCCCGGAACCATCACAATCGATTCTAAAGCGCATTTTCTGTATTTCTCGCTGCCAAACAAAAAAGCCATCCGCTACGGTGTTGCTACCGGCAACGAAGCCGCCGGTTGGACAGGCAATGCCTACATAGGCCGTATGGCCGAATGGCCACATTGGATGCCACCGGCAGACATGCTTGAGCGTTGGCCGCATCTGAAGCCAACCGCCGCTGCTGGCGGTTTGCCGGGCGGTCCGGATAATCCGCTTGGCGCGCGTGGGATGTATCTGTACCAAGACGGCCGCGATTCAATGTATCGTATTCATGGAACCAACGAGCCTGAAGAAATCGGTCGTTCAGTATCGTCGGGCTGCATTCGTATGCGCAACATCGACGCGATCGACCTCTACAACAGAGTCAAAATCGGCACAAAAGTCGTTGTCAAATAGTCAATAAAACTACTGGTTTTTATAATATAACGCGAGCGTGGACTGAGAAGTCCGCGCTTTTTTGCTATTAGAAGTCGTAAATCGTACCGGCCATACCTAACCTAGGTGAATGTCCAGTATCTCTGGCGGCCTGCCGACGCGGATCGGCAGGAAGCTTGTGCCCAACCCGCCGGAAATGATCATTTCCCGGTTGTTCTCATTGATATAGCCATACACATGCTTGAATTTGCGCCCGTAATCGAGCCCCGCGCCGATAATGGGCAAGTTGATCTGGCCGCCATGCGTATGGCCGCACAAGGTTAGATCAACTCTCTCGGGTACACGGCTGAAAATAAACGGCTCATGCGCCATCAATATTACCGGCGCATTGTCCTTAACCATGGCCAACGTGCCCGACAAATCGTCCAATCCACGGAAACGCCCGCGCCCCAAACGCATGGCCAGCTGGTCGCCGAGGCCTAACAGCCAAAATGGCTTATTGTCTTTGGCCAGGCGGATCGCATCATTAAACAACAATTTGATTCCGGCAGCTTTGAGCGCACTGATTGCGGCTTGACCATCGTCGGAGGGCAGAGAGGGCTGCAAGCCGTGCCACAAGTCGTGATTGCCCAAAATAGCATAAACGCCCAGCGGCGCTTTTAAAACTGACAGCGCCTCGCCCCATTCCGGCGCAGGCACCGCGCGCGAGATATAGTCATGCCCGGCATAGTAGTCGCCCAGCAAAAGTGTGATATCCGGCTTGAGCTCGTTGGCCATCAGCGCCATGTCGCGAATGTGTTTCGCAGACATCCAAGGTTCGCAGGCGTGGATATCCGCAATAACGCATATCCGCAGCTTTTGGCCCGCCGGCCAGCGCGCCGGAGTAAATTTATAGGTGGTTACGTCCAGCAACGAGGGCTCTACACCCACGGCATAGGCGCTTGAGCCAACCGCACCCAGCGCTGCGATGCCGCCCGCTCGCAGCAAAAATCGGCGGCGGCTGATCATGCCAAGCCCTCAATTGGCTT
>JAYVYB010000066.1:0-9323 GCA_043784625.1 Methylovirgula sp. | reverse complement strand
GGAACACACGATCATTTGAGCCTCTGAAAGCCAGACAATCGGTTCATCCCCACGCATGTGGGGAACACACCTTTTACAAGGTGTTGATCTCATACAGCTATTTACTTGTCAAACAGCGCACCGATTTTTAACGGGATTTGAAACTGAATTTTCGAATTCTTCAGGCCTATTTTTTGGCGTTGATTTGGGCCAAAAACGACACGAGAGAGAAGCCGTCAAAATCTACGGGAACGCGCCGGGTTTTGCCGCACGTATCAAAAGCATATCCCGCATCATTGGGCTGCGCCCATGCAATTACCGCGTTGCCATCCTCAATACTTTTGAGAACTTCGTCCCAAATCCGCTCTCTGACACGGCGGCTATAAGTGCCGATATAAACTCCGGCGCGCAGCTCCAGCAGCCAGACTGCCAAGCGCCCGCGCAAACGCGGCGGAGCATTTTCAACCACGATGACCAGCATCGCCCGCTCCCGTGCCAATACTTAGAACCGCGTGTTGTGCCTCTACCGGCTCGGGCGGAGTGTTAACGCCGGCAGCCGTTAAAACCTCTTCAATTTGAGGAATAATCCGCTCTAGTAGCCCGGTTTTACGAAAAGCATCACGGCAAGCGCGACGCACAGCAGACTCAACCGGCCCGTCCAGACGGCCCTTGGCCGCCCTCCCGGCAATTTCAAATGCGGCAGGTACAACCGTTTCGAATTTGTAGAGGTCGGCAATATCATATACAAAGGATAGTGGTCGACCTGTGTGAAGAAAGCCGATGGCCGGCGCATAGCCCGCCGCCAGCACAGCCGCCTCGGTCAGACCATGCAAACAAGCCGTTGCCGAAGACAGGCAGCGGTTTGGCAGGTCGGACACGTCCCAATCGGTTACATTATATGCACGGCGTTTCCATGGGACGTCATGACGCTTCGCCAAATTTTCATACATGGCCCGCACACGCGCGCCCTCTATCCCGCGCAATTGCTCTATTGAGCGGCGGGCCGGAGCGGGTTCGTCAAACCGGATTTCAAACATCCGCCGGACAACTGCCAGTCGGGTGTCCTCATCCAACGCCAGTTTGGCCTGAAACAGCAACTTATCGGCCCGGGCACCGCCTGGTTGGCCGGAGGAATAAAGCCGCACACCGGCCTCCCCGACCCAGACAAGCAATGTTCCGGCGCGCGCTGCCAGCGCAACAGCCGCGTGGGAAATGCGTGTTCCCGGTTCCAACATCAAACAGGCAAATCCGCCGATTGGAATATGTGTCCGAGTGCCATTGCTGTCGACGGCCACGAATGCGCCGTCCAAAACATCCACTTGCGCGCGCTCGACAAAAATGATGGTCGAGCGATCTTTCAGCGGGATCGGCTTGGGCGGTGCTAGCCCGGAAAAAGTTTGAGGTTTAGAAGCATCTTTTGGCGTTTCACTCACGAAGTTGCCCGCCGGATAAGCATCAGTCCGCAGCCAAAAGCCCGGGCGCGGCCAAACCCTGCGCTGAGTTTTGATAGAAACAGTTCCGGGTCGGTCACACGCAACAGCCCGTCAAATTCGAGCACGGAGATTGAGCCGCGTTTGCCCAGACGCGGAAACCGCAATTGATCATAGCCATCAATTCTCAAAGCGCTTACATCATCGTCATCGAACGGCAATAGCGCGAATCCACCGCGCAAAGCCTGCGCCTCCAGCCAAAAGCGGCCTTCGCGATGGATGATTTCAGGCCGCGCTTTGGCGCGCTGCTCCTGCGGCAAGGCGTTTAAGGCATTCATCACGACATCGTGGCGGGTGGTCTTAGTAATGCCAAATTTCGGATTCGCGCCGGTTTGCCGCACAGGGTTAGCTCGTAAGCTGAATCCAAGCAATTGCCCGGCTATCAGATGCGGCGCAAACGGCTTGGTTTCAACCTCCAATAACGGATGATCAAGCCCGGGTTGCCCTGCTGACAAGACAAGAAATCCGGCGCACCCGGAGGTATAGCCCTTGCCTGGAGCGAGTTCCCGAAATAGAAAATCACGTTTTTTTGAAGGATTACCGGCAAAAAGCGACCAGACGAGGCGATGTGACGCGTGGCTGCGCGGGCCGCTCTCTTCGGGCAAAAGTTGCTCGGCCAAAGCATCAATTGCCGGGGTTCGCCGCAGCATAACGCGGCTGAGATAGCGCGCACTCATGATGTTGCCCCTACTGAGGCCGGGGTAATGTCAATCAGACATTCTTCCCTTTGCGCAAATTGCCAACGGGAGCGATCCACCGGAAAGTCGCGCCGCAGCTCCCGCCTTTGAGCCGGATTTGAGGGCAGAAGCTGTGCAAAAGCCGATGTGTAAGCCACCACATAGGTCGCAGAAGCGGCATTGGTGAGCATACCAAGCATACCACGATATTTGGTGAGATCACCGTTATCACGGGAATTTTCAGCTTGGTCGTAATTGGCGAATGCCGCTAAAAGCGAGTCGGCATCGAAAATACGTGGCGAAGGAGGCAGCGCCAGCGGACAGGCCTTGCGGCCTGCACTCAAGATGAAATGCGGCTGCCGCAATGCCGCTGCGATCTCCTTCAGAGAAAACGGTAGCGCGGTTTGCGCCAAAACCGCGACGGTGAAGGCTGAGTCTGTCCGATATTCGCGTTGGGACAGAATGGTTACCGGATCATCGACATCCAGCTCCTGCGCACGGGTGGCAAAGCGCCTCCCCTTTTTGGCAGCTGCCGTTTGCGTCGTGTGATAATCGGTCATGGATGAGCCGCGCTGATCAATGCGGACGGCAAAATGCAGATCACTTGCCAGCGGGCGCTGGCGCGGATCGTCCCGCTTCAAGCCAAGAGCGGCAGCAATCATGCCGACAAGAGCTGAATGACCCGGGCGCGACGCCGACAATCGCCGCTCCCCCGGTGCAATATCGCCAAAGCTGGCCAAAGGCGCAGCAAGTGTGAAAATGAGCAATTCTGTCATTTTAAGCCATCCACACAAAAGCGCAGCATGTCCGGCAGGGTTCCGGTTGCTTTGCCGATATCCATAAAGGCGCTATTGAGCACATCTTCGGGATAGGCTTTGGAAAAATTATTCTGCGTCTCCTGCAAGGCTGTAATTGACGTTTGCAACAGATCATTAGGTTTAGGTGAAATATGATCAACCGGTCGCACAAAGGCCGAGGCCAGAGTGCGTGGAGCAGCAAATCCACGCTCTGCCAACATGAAGGATGTGCGGGCAAAGCTTGCATAGCTGGCAACTTTGCCCCTCGGGCCAATGGTCGCAGCAGCTTCAACCAGCGCTGCAATGGTTTTACGAGCCAAGTTAACGTCGCCGCCCAGATTCTCGACCAGAAGCCGCCGGTCAATGACGATGTAAAGATAGAATACCCCGGAACCAAACGCAGCCTCGCCAATGAAACCGGCGCCCGCGTCCTCTTCCGGCTTTTTCAGATCATCCACCGCAGTATAATAATCATCCTCGATGGTCACGCTGTGCGTGGTGATAGCATGAGACACAGCAACGGCCGCCTCGCGGTTAAAACCTGCATTTGATGCCAGCATCCGGCCAAACATCGCAATATCGGCAGCAGTATCATGGGCGAGCAAAATTTGTTCAGGCAGCACCTTGTCCGCAGTGCCTGCCAATCGCGCATCGGCAATTTTGAGTGCCTGCTCACGTTCCTGCGGGGAAACGAAAGCGAGCTGTTCAGTTTTTACGCCGACTTTAACCAAGCCAAACACCCCGGCGATTTCGCTGGCGATTTCAAGCGCTTTGGCTGCAGTTGCCCCTGCATTGATCAAATGATCGTAGATCACTTCACCAATGCGCTGAGTGCGCGCCGCCAAATGCCCATCAAGTGCGGTTTTAAACACATCAGAAGTACGCCACGCCCGTTTCAGCGCCTGAGACGACACACGCTGGCGCTCAAAGCCGCCAACAATAGCGGTTTTCGGTCGGCCCTGATCATCGCGGTTCAAGTTTGACGGCGGATAGAAAGTAAGAAGGTGCAGCTGAACAAAGGGGGCAAATACTGATTGAGTCATGATAAAGCCTTAAACAGAAGAGGAGCGAGAATTGGGCGCGGCAATGCCCGCACCATAGTAATTGAAAATCAGACTGCGCTTGACCTCGTCTTTGTCAAAATTCAGGATCAGCCTGGCAAGATCATAAACATTGGCTTTGCCATTCAGCATGGCCACTGCGCGTCGAAAGTTGCGGGCGATTTCATCCTCGGACTGCGCGCTTTTCAAACGGTCAAACCTGAGCGGTTTGAGCAGTGCACTATCGGCATCGGCTAGGCTTGTCCGTCCGATTGCATTGGCAAATTTAATTGCGCCAGTGTGCTCTCTCACATGCGCCAGAATGCAGGCCAATGTCGCAACACGATGCAGGCGGACGGGATTATGATAATCAAGGCGGCGATACAGAAGCAATGTCGCTTCCTGCGCCATTGCATCAAGCGGCGTGGCACGGCGCAACCGCGAAAGTGCTGCGCGATCTCCTTTTTGGGTCGGCTCAGGTTGCAGAGACTTCCACCATGAAAGTGCGGCCTTGTATCGATCAAAGGGTTCTGCCGTGATTTCGGGCAGATGTTCCTGCATTTCCATGGCTTTAATCCTGCTGTTTCTTGGAATTCTTCGGCGCTTTGACAGCCGTGGCTTTGGTGGTTTCCGGCAGAGGCAGGCCCAAAGCATCAAACAAAGCCTTGCCGACCTTGCCATAGCCTTTCAGCGTCAAAACCAGACTTTGCCGCGACTGTATCAGCCGCTTTACTTCGCTTTCACGAATACCAAGAACTGACAAAGGTGCCGCCAGATCAAACAACCGCAGCGCGGCAGCCTGGGCGTGATCGAGAAACTGCTTTGCCGTCGGGATTTGGATTTTATCGTCTTGAGAATCCTTGGCAAAAGCATCAGCGTAATGTTTGACGCCTGCAAAAAAGGCGGCTTCAGTCTCTTCATAAAAGGCGCGGGACAGATTGGAGACCTGTGCGGCATCAGCGCTGTCAATGTTAAGCGCTTGCCGCACCGCCGATTTCAGCGAAAACAGCATGTTGGTTGCTCCGCCCGCTAGCCCCCGCGCGCCAGCTTCAAGCATTGCAGCAGCGTCATCGGGCACCACAAAAACAGGAAAACTGGTCTCGCAAAAACCGCGGGCTTTCATGTTATCCATATCGTAACCGGCAGCCCATAAATGTGCAGGGCCTTGCTGGCGACGTGCCAAAATATGCGAAACCATTGCCGCCGGACGTTTCAACGCCGTGGCTGAACCGGCGAAAGCCAGATCAACCCACAAATTATAGGTCAAGCCGCCGGGCTGCGGATGCACAAACAGCCATTCCAAATCACTCGCCTTGCCGCGATACATCGGCGAGAGCGGATGCTGAACACCAACCCCGTTCATGCCCCGAGGCTTGGTGCGATATTGCGTAACGCCGGATTTGCTCTCCTCGCCGGTGACGCCGCACCTTACCGCCAGCGGTTGGGGCTCAAAGACAATACGGCGCGGCATCCACCAAAACGCCACCAAAGGGTGCATGTCGGCAAAATCGAGCGGCAATTTACCCGTCTCAGACGTTTTGGTCGGGGCAAGCCAGGGGAAAACCGTGCCATCCAAAGGCTCTGGCAAGGGTTCATAGCCAGAGGGCAGATTCAGCCACACCCGCGCAAACAGCGTATCTTGTGCGCCCTCCGGCAAAACCAATGTCGTCAATGGCCCGCCGCCGCGCAAAGACGTGCGATGCCCCGCGCCGCCTGCCGGAGCGAAAGACTGTAAAGTAAATAGCGCCATGGCCGCCGCAGGCAGGCTCAAGCCCTGCAACCCTCCGCGCTTTTGAAACAAATCCGTATTGTTCTTTTCAGCATTGGCACCCGGCGCCTCGATAAACAAGCCGGAAACTGAGCCCGCCTCCCCTTCAATCCCGCCAAGCTCCTGCATGAAGCGCAGGCCATCGCCTAAAAGCTGAAAAGCCGGCTCCATTGGTGCCAAAACTTCGGCCAATTGCGCCGGAGCGGGAGGATTTCGCCACAGGTCGCGCCAATCCCGCTCGTCGGCAGGATTATAAGCGGTGGCGAAAGCTCCAATCAGAAATTCATAGGTGGCGGCATCAAAATCCGCCCGCCCCCAATCGGGACTGATAAAGGCATCGACTTCAAGCCGATCAGTAATATCAGCAGGAGAGACCCATTCCCGCGCGCCGGACTTACGCTTCAGCGGCAACCATTTTTCGGTGAGCAGGGAAAATGACACTGGAAAAATCCAAAATGGAGAGAGAAGTCCTTGAAAAATCAGCCTTGACTCGGCTATGCTCTCCCGATCGGGAGAGTTAGGCTATTATTATGTGCATTACACGCATGGCACGCCGTCCTTTCCGAATAAAGCCTTCACGCAACTTCGCCTCAGAACGCGCTGCGTAAAAAAGTAGACTAAGGCCAGATGAGCGACAATTCGTTCATCTGGCCTTAGTCGTTACATGACCAATAAATCGTGTCAACCGACGATTACTACTGATAATACAGATAATGCCTTATCATAAATATTTCAAATGCATGATTGCTTGGCATTCCACCGTTTCCTAAAGGAAAATAAAATCCCCACTTATGTGGGGAACTCCTCAACGCGGACGAAACAGATAATGCCGGTTCATACCCACTTGTGTGGGAAACATATTGTGTTTTCATACAATGCAAATTCAACAATTTCAAATCCACTCAAACCTTAAACCCGACCCCGAATTCCCGGCTATAAATCAGCCTATCCGCATGCCTCCATTCGCCGTCGCCCATATCTTCCAAAGGCACACAAATGGCGCGTAGCATGTCGCGTTCCCATTGCAGATCCAGCGCTTGCGCCTGTTCCTCAATGTTTTTCGCCAAGACTCCGCGTGTTTTGAAGCGCGCCTTGCTGACGCTGACTTCAGACAACGCCCAGGCGCGGCGCGGATCGGTGTCATTCGCATAGGGCACAAGCTTGCCGTGCTCAATTCGCGCCAAGCGTAAAAGGCTGCGCTCCTCACTTAAGCGGGTCGGGGTTTTGATTTCGCTGCTCCATGCGCCATATTGTGGCGCATAACCCTTTGAGAGATCGAGAACATTTTGCCCGGCAATACTGCGGTCTGACAGCTTTTGTCCTTCTGATTTGTCAAGTGAGGCGCGAAGTGCTTCAGGAATGTCCTCGCTTTCAGCCGCATAAACCGTTTCGATCAAGCTGCGCATATCATGCGGAATCTGCACAGAGCCGCGTTTGAACAATTCCCGCGCGCTGCGCCACAGGCGGGCGTGATCGCGGTAAACCCATTGACCTTTTGGAAAAAGCTTCGCCACCCAGTCCGCGCCCGCATCAGCCCGCGCCTCATCCGAAACAATCGCCAGAGTGGGCGCTTCCCAGCCACGCTCAAGGCGCGCATGACGCCAAACCCGCCCGGCGCGTTGCAACAACAAATCGACAGGTGCCAAATCACTAATCAGCAGATCAAAATCGACGTCGAGGGATTGTTCTATCACCTGCGTTGCCACCAGAATATGACCGTTGCGGATGTCCGGTGTGGAGGATTTGCCAAATCTGTCAAGGGCGTTTTTTTCGATGGCGATACGATCCTGCATGGCAAACCGCGCATGAAAAAGCTCGACACTAAAACCTTGCGATTTCAGAATTCGGAAAGCTGCAATCGCTTCATCGACGGTGTTACACAGGCGCGCCACTGCCGCCCCGCGCCGCGCAGCCTTGCCCGCCATTTTTATAGCATCCTCAACCGACCCAATTCGTGAAATGGCGAATGTGCGGACAAGATCGACCCGGGCAGCCAGCGGTTGTTCGTCAATTCCCTCCAACCGCACTGCTGTTGCCAACGGATAGGCCTCGCTTTCCATTGGCGCAACAACTCGGCGCTGCGCGGTTGGCAGTGACGCTTTGGAAGCACCATTTGTCCAAGCGTTGGCGAGGCGGCGCTTGATATTCAGCGGCAAGGTCGCCGACAGCACAATTACGGGCGCTCCCATTCGCGCCTGATGATCAACCAGTGCTTCAATTTCGCGCTGCATATAGGGATCGTAACAATGCGCTTCATCAATGATCAACACGCGGCGACGCAATCCGAGTTGCCGCACGGCACAATGCTTGACCGGCAACAGCGCCAAAAGTGCCTGATCGACGGTGCCAACGCCGACATCGGCAAAAAATGTCTTGCGCCGGTCATCCGCCAGCCATTGCGCACAGGCCGCACTCGCGGTTTCATCATCAGGGTCAGAACTATAAGGCTCGTTTTTTGTTCCATCCTGCATCAGGCTCGGCGAAAACAAAATTGACCTGAACTGTGAATCCAAATCCCGCGCGCCATGTGCCAAAATCAAACTGGGGAGACATTCCGCCACAAACAGCCTCCGGTAAATCAATGCCATCCGCCGGAAAAGTGCGTTGGCTGTCGCCATTGTCGGCAAAGCCACATAGAGCCCGCTGGCTCGGCGCGCCTGCATAAGGCGATGCGCCAGAATCAGCGCAGCTTCGGTTTTGCCTGCCCCCATCACATCTTCGATGAAAAACAGACCTGCGCCCATATCAAGCGGCACATTTGCTGCCCAAACTTGTCCTCCTGTTGGCGTATATGCGCCCTGCACTACCGCACATACCGCATTCTCGGCCGAGACCGGCGTGGCTTTTAACGGGCAGGCTGCCACGGCACGCACGGCTTTTGGCAGGGCGTGATCACGCCAATACTCGTCAAATGCAAGTGTGGCTGAACAATAGGGAAAATACGCAATATCCGAGCCGATCCAATCGGCAAGCGCCACCAATCCAGCCAGTCGCCAAGATAGCGCGGCATCTGCGCCGCGCAAAAGCGGAGGGAAAGCGGGTTCACCGAACAGCTTGAAACATTCGTCGAAAAACAGGCGCGCCGCATCGGCAGACGGGCCATCATTGCGCCCGACAATGTGTGGTTGCATCGACACATCACCAACAGGACGTCCGTGATGGCCAAAGACAGGCTGAAACACGGCGTCATGATCGAAAGAATCAAGATTTTTGAGCAAAGAAAAAGCATTTTGTTTTAGCCATTTATCACCAGATAAATACCCACGCCCCGCCGCTCCGTGGTCGATTGACAGGCCTTCAACACCCGGCCCTAAGCATGACGGCGCATATTCAGGTACTTTAAACTGAAATGCCGGCGCAAATTTGCCAATGTCATGGCTGGCAACCAAAACCGCGAGGGCCTTTTGCGTTTGCACCCACGGCCCTAAAAAACAGGCTCTTACCGCCGCAGCTTCATCCGGCCACAGTTTCAGCAATTCAAGAAAAACTGCGGCAACATCCAGCCCGTGCCAGGCAATCGGATGAAAATGCTCAGTGCCATTAGGACGGGCTTTACCCCAGAACAGTCTGTG
>JAYVYB010000065.1:0-10492 GCA_043784625.1 Methylovirgula sp. | reverse complement strand
CCACCCCTTCCAGTGGGGATCCAAGCGCAACGGTCCGGACCTTGCCCGTGTTGGCCAGAAATATTCGGATGACTGGCACCGGCAACATCTGAACAATCCGCGCTCTGTGGTTCCCTCCTCGATCATGCCCGCTTACAGCTGGTTGGCGACCACCGAGATTGATACCCGCCACGTCCAGGACAATCTCAAGGTCCAGGCCATTTTCGGCGTGCCTTATACGCCAGACATGATCAGCAATGCGGTGGCGGACATGCGCACGCAGGCCAAGGATGATGCGCCCGAAGCCGCTGCGCTGGCTGCACGCTACCCCCGGGCCGTGTCGCGCAATTTTGGCGGTGATCCCACCCGTCTGACCGAGGCCGATGCGCTGATTGCATATCTGCAAATGTTGGGCACGCAGGTTGATTTCAAGCGCTACGACGACAAAGCCTCACTGCGCTAGGAGAGAGCATAAATGGACCAGACATATGAAGCGGTGGCCGTTTTCTCGCAGACGTGGGGTCTGCTGTATTTTGCCGCCCTGATCGCGGGCACGTTTGCCTGGGCCTTGTGGCCATCCCGCCGCAAGACTTTTGAACATGCTGCAATGTTGCCTTTGACTGAGGATGACTAACCATGGCTGAAAAAAATACTGGGACAGGCCACGGAGAACTAGACGCTCATTCCGGCCAGACCACCACAGGACACGAATGGGACGGCATCAAGGAGCTGAATACGCCGTTGCCGCGCTGGTGGCTGCTGACGCTGTATGCCACCATCGTCTGGTCTGTGGGCTATTGGGTTATCTACCCCGCTTGGCCGCTGATTTCGTCCAATACGACTGGGATAATCGGCTATTCCTCCCGCGCAGATGTGATTGCGGATGTGAAGGCGGCCAATGATGCCAAAGCCGGCAACAATGCAAAGCTGGCGGCAGCTTCGTTTGAAGACCTGTCGAAAACGCCGGAATTGCTGACCTTTACGCTTGCGCAAGGCAAGGCGGCGTTCAGCAATAATTGCGCGCCGTGCCACGGGGCCGGTGCGGGCGGGAGCAAGGGCTTCCCCAACTTGAACGATGACGACTGGCTGTGGGGCGGCAAGCTGGACGACATCGTGCTGACGCTTCAACATGGCATTCGCGCAGTGGATGATGACCAGACCCGCATTTCATTGATGCCGTCCTTCGGCAAAGACGGCACGCTGAAACCGGCAGAAATTTCCAATGTGGCCGATTATGTGCGCTCGCTTTCAAAACTTCCGGCAGAAAAGGGCTCTGACCTTGTCGCAGGCGCCAAAGTATTCGCTGAAAACTGCGCCGCGTGCCATGGCAAAGAGGGCAAGGGCAATCCTGAAATGGGCGCGCCCAACCTGACCGACCCCATCTGGCTTTATGGCTCGGCGAAGGCGGATATCGTCCAGACTGTTACGAACGGACGCGGCGGCGTTATGCCAGCCTGGGGCAAACGCCTTGATCCGGCAACCGTGAAAGCTCTGGCCGTTTATGTCTATTCGCTTGGCGGCGGACGTAAATAAGGCAGGATACAAATAAGGCAGGTTAGATGGCAAATGTACAGGAGCTAATACCCGGCTTAGGTGTTCCGCAGGATGACGATGACGGGCCGCTCTATGTCGCGCGCCGTAAAATCTACCCCAAGGCGGTTGCCGGCTTTTTCCGTCAAATCAAATGGGCGCTGCTGATCGTTACGCTGGCCGTCTATTATATTACGCCCTTCATCCGGTGGGACCGTGGCCCGGGCGCACCGGGGCAGGCTGTGTTGATCGACTTGCAGCACAACCGGTTCTATTTCTTCTTCATCGAAATCTGGCCGCAGGAATTCTATTATATTACCGGCTTGCTGGTACTGGCTGCGCTGGCACTGTTCTTGATGAATGCGGTGGCCGGGCGCATCTGGTGCGGCTATCTTTGCCCGCAAACGGTGTGGACCGATCTCTTCTATCTGGTCGAGCGCTGGACAGAAGGTGACCAGCGCGCCCATGCCAAGATGGAAGCTGCGGGCTGGACGGCGGAGCGTATTGCCCGCTCTGGTGCCAAGCATTTCATCTGGCTGATGATTGCTTGGTGGACTGGTGGCGCGTGGGTCTTGTATTTCAGCGATGCGCCAACGCTGGTTTACCAATTGGCAACCCTGCAGGCCCCGCCAATTGCATGGATATGCATCGGCGTTCTCACGGCCACCACCTATATTTTTGCCGGGCACATGCGCGAGCAGGTTTGTGTCTATATGTGCCCGTGGCCGCGCATCCAGGCCGCGCTGACGGATGAATACGCCCTCAACGTAACCTACCGGGTAGATCGCGGCGAGCCGCGCGGATCGGTGAAAAAATCACACGCCTTGGTAGCAGCGGGCGAAAAAGCCGGCGACTGTGTTGATTGCTATCAATGTGTCGCGGTCTGCCCCACCGGTATCGATATTCGTGATGGCGCGCAGCTGGAATGCATCCAGTGCGGACTGTGCATTGATGCTTGCGACTCCATGATGGTCAAGCTTGGAAAGCCGACGATGCTGATTGCTTATGATACGCAGATCAATATCGATAACCGCCAGCAGCACTTGCCGGAAGTTTTTCGTATCTTGCGCCCGCGCACTATTGTTTATGGGCTGGCGATTCTTGGCGTTGGCGGCCTTATGCTCGGTACATTGGCGATGCGCAAAGAGCTGTCCGTCACTGCAATTCACGATCGCAATCCGGTTTTCGTCAAGATGGCGGACGGCAGCATCCGCAATGCCTACAGTTTGCGGATGGTCAACAAGGGCCGGGATACCAGGCGCTTTGCTGTTTCGGTGGAAGGATTGCCGGGGGCCGTGGTCACGCTGGCAGGACTGTCTGAGACAGATCAGGGAAGCATTATCGAAGTTGGTCCAGACCAGACCGCTGAAGCGCGTGCGCTGGTAACAGTACGTCCGGGTGATTTGCCTGCTTCAACCGATATTGGCCTGCGTGTGACACAGGTAGGCGGCGCCACCAGCGCCGTTGCCCGCGATACGTTCAAGGCACCATAGGAATATTCGACATGAGCAACGCCGCATCGCCCAAGCTTCGCCCCGTTCTTAAAGCTCCGGCGGGCACCCTCACCGGCGCAAAAGTGCTGGTTTGGCTGCTCGGTTTTTTTGGAGCTATGGTCATTGCCAACTCGTTTCTGGTCTATTTCGCGCTATCAACTTTCAGCGGACTGGATTCGCAAAACAGCTACGAAACCGGTCTGGCTTTCCAGCGTGGTATCATCAAAGCCTCTGCTCAAAATGCCCTCGGTTGGAAAGTCGATGTCGCGGTTACACCGGCAGCGGGTGGCATGACCACTTTCAGTTTTGCCGTGCATGACAAAGAAGGGCAGGCGGTGGACGGCCTCAAGCCGGTCATCACCCTCAATCATGCGGCAACTTCGCGGCTCGATCAGGCCGTTGCAGTCACCGAAACAGGCAATGGCACCTACGCGGGCGCCACCCGCGCCATTGCCGGGCAATGGTATCTGGTGATTGCGTTCGAAAGGGGCGGCGAGCGGCTGTTCCTGTCCCGCAACAGGCTGGCGCTGAAGGGCGGCGCGGATGGCTGATCGCTCCGATTATTCGTCTTACTTGACCCACGATGCAGATGGCACGGCCTCCATGCGGCTTGCAGTGGAAGGCGTGCATTGCGCGGCCTGCATAACGCGCATTGAAAGCGGCTTGAAGGCTTTGCCGGGACTTATCCAAGCGCGGCTAAATTTTACTGACAGGCGCTTAACAGCGAAATGGCGCGAAGGCGCGCTGGAACCGGCCCAATTGTTTGCAGCGCTAGACCGCCTCGGCTACCGCGCCTTGCCCTTCCGCCCGCACCAAGCAGAGGAGCAGGAGGGACGTACAACAGCTTTTCTGCTGCGCTGCCTCGCTGTGGCCGGGTTTGCCGCCATGAACATCATGCTCCTGTCGGTCTCTGTCTGGTCCGGCAATGCCGGGGACATCAACCCGGAAACGCGCGATCTCTTCCATTGGGTCTCGGCCATCATCGCCATTCCGGCCGCCGCCTATGCGGGGCGGCCTTTTTTTTCCAACGCGTGGCAGGCACTGCGGGTGCGCTCGGTCAATATGGACGTCCCGATTTCGCTGGGGGTAATCCTGGCGCTCGGGATGTCCCTCGTGGAGACAGCCAACCACGCTCGCCATGCTTATTTCGACAGCGCGGTTATGCTGCTTTTTTTCCTGCTGGCCGGGCGTACGATGGACCATTTGATGCGCCGCCGGGCGCGCGCGGCTGCTGGTAATCTGGCGGCGCTTAAGGGCGAAACTGCCCGCCGGATAGGGGACAACGGCGAGCTGGTCACGGTGCCAGCCTCTGCGCTGGTGCCCGGCGACCATGTGCTGCTGCGGCAGGGTGACCGTGTGCCCGCAGATGTCTGCCTGCTTACCGGCAAATCCTCCGTCGATGAAAGCATGATCACCGGCGAAACAATGGCCCGCACTGTCGGCGAAAATGATCTGGTGTTTGCGGGCAGCCTTAACCTGTCCGGCGTGATGACGGCGCGCGTGGTGGCAGCTGGAACGATGACGCTGATCGACGAAGTGGAGCGGCTGTTGGGGGCTGCATCGGTCTCGCGCTCCAGATATGTCAAGCTGGCGGACCGGGCGGCACAAATGTATGCACCGGTGGTACATACGGCGGCGGCACTGACGTTCATAGGCTGGATGCTGGCCGGGGCCAGTGCGCATGATGCCATTGTCGCGGCGATTTCCGTGCTTATCATCACTTGTCCGTGCGCCTTGGCGCTGGCCGTGCCGGCTGTGCAGGTCGCTGCCGCTGGAACCTTGTTCAAAAACGGTATTCTCATCAATAATGGCGATGCGTTGGAGCGACTGGCAGGAATTGATACAGTCGTGTTTGACAAAACCGGCACGCTAACCCTGCCCGAGCCGGTGTTAGCCAATGCTGCCGATATTTCGCCCGTCCTGATGCAGCTTGCGGCGCAGCTCGCGCTTTCCAGTCACCATCCGCTGGCGCAGGCGCTTGCACGGCAGGCAATTGTGCGGACACCATTGCACGGTGCGCAGGAGATCGCGGGGCAGGGGGTGAGCGCTATTGTCGACGGTCAGGTTTTGCGGCTTGGCAGTCCCGCGTTTTGCGGATTCACATCCGGCGAATTTGCCGAACCTGAAGCGGAAACGTCAATCATCGCCTTTTGCGCGGGCGGGCAGCGGGTGGTGCTGAACGTGCGCCAGAGTTTGCGCCCCGATGCGCTTGCAACGGTGACGGCATTGCGCGCGCGCGGGCTGAAACTGCATATTCTTTCGGGCGATCGGCAGTCGGCAGTTGCAGGCATTGCACGCACGCTGGGCATCGAGGACTATCAGGCCGGCGTAAATCCGGCGGGCAAAACCGCAGCGATTGCCGCTCTGCGCGCCGCTGGCCACAAGGTGCTCATGGTGGGGGATGGATTGAATGACGCTCCGGCGCTTGCCAGTGCCAATGTCTCTATGTCGCCCGTCTCGGCGGTGGACCTGACGCAGGCGCAGGCCGATCTCTTGTTCATGGGCGAGCGGCTCGGGCCGGTGCTGGTGGCGTGTGTGCAGGCCAACAAGGCTGGCATGTTGATGCAGCAGAACCTCGTTCTGTCGGTTGCCTACAACGCCATTGCCGTTCCGTTGGCTGTTGCCGGGTTGGTGACACCGCTGATCGCGGCATTGGCAATGTCGCTCTCATCGATCCTTGTGACCGTCAATGCCCTGCGCGCCCGTTTTGGCCGGATAGATGACGTTGTAGCCCTACAGGAAGCGGATGAGGCGGAAATGAATCCCGCCATTCCGTTCTGCTGTCACTAGCATGACTGTTCTGCTCTACCTTCTTCCTGTCGCGCTAATGCTGGGTTTGTCTGGCCTGTTCGCCTTTGTCTGGGCGCTGTCGCATGGGCAGTACAACGATCTGGATGGCGCCGCGCTGCGTCCGCTGGCCGATGACGACTTACCTGGCGATATTGGCTGAGGTCTATGTCACAGCAGAGGCATCGCGTTCAACATCTCAATATCGCCTCTATCTGGCGCAAATATCGGTCTTCGCCGCAAGGCACAGGCGGCACACATTGCTGATCTGGATCTCGCCCCGCGTCTGGCCGACCTTAATCAGGCCGGTGCGGTCCAATTCCGTCAATGTTCGGCACACGGTTTCGAGCGTCAGACCGAGGTAATCGGCAATTTCGCCGCGGGTCATCGGCATACGGATAGTTGCCGCTTTTCTATTGAAATCGACGTCCGGGCAGCTTTTAGGGCAACGCTCAAAAAACATCTTCATGATCAGCGAAGCAACGCGCTCGCTGGCGGTTTGGCGGCCAAGGGCAACCGCATGCTGGTAAAGGGCGTTAACGCGGCGGTCCATTTGCATGAACAGCTGCCGCTGCAAGGCGGGGGAGGCCATCATAGCGGCGCGTTCGTGGGCAACCAGCATCACCGGTTCCAGTGCTTCACAATAGCAACTGTGCTCCTCCGTGTCCGAAAAGCCGCAGAAATCACCGGCGCGAACGAGATCGACAATCTGGCGGCGGCCATCATCCAGAATTTTGCAGATGAAAAGTGACCCCTTGAGTATTTCATAGATATGCCCTGCCGCATCGCCAGCCCGATATACTGTTTCGTGCTTGCCGTAACTGCGCGTGTTGGCAGGCAGCGGAACCATCCAAGGCCTGGAAGGCTCAGATTCACGGTGTTCTTGCGGTTTGAGAAGCATTTGGTTCGACATGTCGGCCCCTTTTCTGCGGCCACTGAACAGTGTTTCCCTGACATGGGTTCGATAAGGCTGTGACATTTGGTGCTGAATTGTAACTGTTTGTAACAGCGCCTTGCCGTGGTATGAGCAGGCTGCATGTCTCAGTCCTCCACATCTGCGCCGCACATCCTCGTTGTCGATGACGACGCGGACATCCGTGAACTCCTGCGTGATTGTCTGGAGCGGGACGGCTTTAGCGTCAGTGAAGCACATGACAGCGCCAGCATGAATGCCCGTCTGGCCTTAGGCGGGATTGATCTGGTGACGCTGGACCTGCTCCTCGGCGGCGAAAACGGACTGGTGTTGGCCGCCGGGATCAAGGCAGTTTACGCCTGTCCGATTGTAATGATAACCGGCAAGGGCGACATGATTGACCGGGTGGTTGGCCTCGAAATTGGTGCCGATGACTATATAGCCAAGCCCTTCCACCCGCGCGAAGTAGTGGCCCGCGTCCGCGCAGTTCTGCGCCGTGCCAGTGCGCCCGCCCCCAAAGCTGTGGCAGGTTTGCCGGATCGGCTGGTATTTGGGGACTGGGTGCTAGACCTTGGACGCCGTGAACTGCAATCGGCCCCACATGCCACGCGGGACCTTACAACTGCCGAGTTCAACCTGCTCGAAGCCTTTGCTCGTCGCCCGCACCGGGTTTTGTCCCGCGATGTGATCATGGATCTGCTGAAGGGGCATGACTGGACGCCGATGGACCGCTCGATTGACGCATTGATCTCGCGTCTGCGCCGGAAAATCGAAATTGATCCCGAAAATCCAAAGCTGATCAAGACCGTGCGCGGCACCGGCTATGTATTTGCCGCGGACGTGCGGCTGGCGTGATGGCGGCAAGAGTGCAGCCGGTTTGGGGCTTGCGTTAACGGCTTGTAGAGAGGCAAATCTGGATTTCCCGCAGCAATTCCGCCGTCGAATAGGGCTTGCGCAAAATTTTGATTTCCTTGCGGCCATCAAGCCCGGTCCCGGCAATCTGCTCGGCAAAGCCGGAGGCCAGTAAAACCGGCAGGTCCGGCCGGTTTTTGGCCAACCAGGCTGACAGGTCATACCCGGACATGCCGCCAGCCATGATAATGTCGGAAAACACCAGATCGATCGCATGACCCTCACCCAGCGCTTTGATGGCAGCGGGGCCGGAGTCGCAGGCCACAACACCAAATCCGAGACGCTGGAGCCGCTCGAACGTGACTTCGCGAACGTCCAGATTGTCCTCGACCAGCAGGATCAACCGGCCTTGCCCCTGCTGATCCAGTGCAGCAACCGCAGGTTCGGCTGGCGAATCCTTGCCCACGTCCGCTTTCGGCAAATAAAGGCTGACGGTGGTGCCAATTCCCAACTCGCTGTAAATGGTCAGGTGGCCGCTGGACTGCTTGGCAAAGCCGTAGATGGTGGCAAGGCCAAGGCCGGTGCCGCGCCCGGGCTCCTTAGTGGTAAAAAACGGTTCAAACGCCCGCTGCAACACGTCCGGTGCCATGCCCGTTCCGGTATCGGAAACCGACAGGCAGACGAAGTTTCCGGGCGAAAGATCCTCGTAGAGCTTGCTATTGGCGGCTGCGTCGTCAATCGAGACATTTGACGTTCTAATGGAGAGGCGTCCGCCGCCGGGCATTGCATCACGCGCGTTAATTGACAGGTTGACGATGGCGCTTTCCACCTCGCTGGCATCAGCGCGGATGGTCCACAAACCGGGGGCGAGTTCTGTCGAAATATCTACCATTTCGCCCAGCGTGCGGCGCAGCAGTTCAATCACCCCGGTGACTTCGGCGTTGAGATCAAGATGCGAGGGCGCAAGACGGCTGCGGCGGGCAAACGTCAGCAGGCGCTGTGTAAGGCGCGCTCCCAAGCCGGAGGCGTTTAGACTACGCTGCAGCAGCTTCTGCTGCCGCTCGTCAAGCTCTGTTTCCGCAAGCAATTCGAGGTTTCCGGCGATGACGGTCAGGAGATTGTTGAAATCATGCGCCACCCCGCCGGTAAGCTGCCCAAAGGCCTCCATGCGTTGGGCGCGAACCAGCTTGGCCTGTGCCTGCTCGTGCTGCCGCATTTCGGTTTCCAGCGCTTGTGTCCGCTCGGCCACCCGCGCTTCCAGCAGGGCTTCGGCGTCTCTGCGTTCCGTGGCATCGCGCAAGATCACGGTTAGCATGGATATGCCGCCCATTTCTGTCTTGCTGATGGTGGCCTCGGCGGGAAATTCCTCGCCGTTGCGGCGCAACGCGAAGATGGCCTCCCGCTCGCCCATCAGCCGGGCGCTGGTTTCGCCGTCCTTGAAACCGTTGACGAGATGGCGATGCTGGCCGCGGAACCGTGCCGGGATAAGCCTGTCCAGTCGTTCGCCGATGATTTCATCGCGGGAATATCCGAATATGTGTTCGGCACCGTGGTTGAACATTGTGATGCGCTGGCTGGCATCAATACAGATAATAGCGTCGGCAGCCATGGACACAATCGAACGGAAGCGGTGTTCGGACTGCTCGATTGTTTCGGCATTTTGGTCCATTGCGCGCCTCAGTGCCCCTTGGAAAGCGCTCTTATATCAGCCTTACCTTTCGCGTGCCACAGGCGGCTAGACCAAGCCGGCCTACCGGCAAACAGGCCCATCGCTCGCGGCGTCCGTTTAAAGCGCCTGACCGCTGTCAGGTGGCTTTGGTGTTTTTTGGTGTGGCGTCAGGGCCGCAATACATGTCGTAAAGAAACGCGATGGTTTTAGCGACGTTATCGCCCGCCAGAGAATAATAAATAGTCTGCGACTCGCGCCGCGTCTGAACCAATTTGTCTTTGCGCAAGCGCGCCAGATGCTGGGACAGCGCGGATTGGCTTAAACCCAATACGGCGTGAATGGCCGAAACCGGAAGCTCGTGCTTGTGCAATTCGCACAAGATCATCAACCGCTGTCGATTGCCCAGCGCCTTGAGAAAGGTCTCGGCTTCAACTGCCCGGGGTATGAGTTCGTTTAAGTTCATCGATGTCGATTGCCAGTTTGACCGCGCCAGTTCCCACTTTGACCACGCAGTGCCGCGCCTCTGCCCGACACTGCTTGGTATCATAATCAGGTCTTGTCCTGCAATCTTTGCACGCCCGCCAACTTCATCAGCATGCGCTCATAGCCCGGCTCGCTGGAGCCGATGCGGATTTTGCGCATGAAGTATTTTTCAAAGGCTATTTTTGCGAGGTGCACCCAATAGCCCTTGCCTGCCCAGTTGACATTGCGCGGGGAAATCTGCGGCAGGGCGACAAAGGCAATACCGTTGTCGACGAAATCGGCCAGACAAACCGCGTTCATCGTCGCCTCATGTGAGGGCGGCTTTCCCGCAACGCAGTCTGCAATATTGTGCGAAGCGGCGGCCACCATCGATTCAATAGCGTAGCCGGTTTTCGGCACGCCGACCGGCACGGGTGTCGGCTCAAAGGGCGGAATTGCAATACACACGCCCACAGCAAACACGTTCTGATACTTCGGATTGCGCTGATATTTGTCTACAAGCACAAAGCCGCGCGGATTGGTCATGCCGTCTATCCACTTGCCGTCTTCCCCGCGCAAACAATCCACACCGCGAAACGCCGGCAGGAACATCGTGAATTTTGACGCCAGCTTATGGGTTTTTTTCACAGTCCCATCTTCGTTGAGTTCTGTCGCTTCAACGCCCTCCGGGGTGAATTTATCAACCTTGGCATTGGTCACCCATTTGATGTCGCGGTCGCGCATCAGGCTTTCCAGCATGCCCTTTGTGTCGCCCACGCCGCCAAGGCCAAGGTGCCCGATGTAGGG
>JAYVYB010000064.1:0-19639 GCA_043784625.1 Methylovirgula sp. | reverse complement strand
GCGTATCAGCGCCGGAGACATTGTGCGGGCGGTGTCGAATGATGATTTTGAAGCGCGAACGCCTCAGGTGATTGAAACCGTGATTGCCGCGGCGATTTTGGAAGCGGCCGCCGACTTTATGGCCAAGCTAAACCTGTTGACCATTGCCGACCTGTGCTTGCGCGCCGAGGCCCTGAGCGCGGCAGACAAAAAGCCGGTTGGTGCTGATTTTACAATATAAATTTGTGATATAATTTATATATCGACAAAATTTGTATATTGACCTAACTTTGGCCAATTAATTCCCTATTGGCGCAAACCACATGCGGTGCCAATATGCGTTGCAGGAGGACACTTCAATGAGCACAAGTCATAAGCCGGGTCGCGGCCGCATCTATGGGTCTATTACCGATACAATCGGCGATACGCCAATTGTCCGGCTGGACCGCATCGCCAAACTCAAGGGTGTAAAGGCCAACCTGCTGGCAAAGCTTGAATTTTTCAACCCGACCTCCAGCGTCAAAGACCGCATCGGCGTCAATATGATTGATACTTTGGAGGCGCAGGGGCGCATCAAGCCCGGCCAGAGCACTTTGGTGGAACCAACCTCCGGCAATACCGGCATCGGGCTGGCGTTTGTTGCCGCCGCGCGCGGCTACCGGCTGGTGTTGGTCATGCCGGAATCAATGTCGATCGAACGCCGCAAAATGCTGGCGCTGCTGGGCGCGGAACTGGTGCTGACGCCTGCGCCTTTGGGCATGAAAGGCGCGATCGCCAAAGCCAACGAGATTGTTGCTGCCACTCCCGGCGCGATCATTCCGCAGCAATTTGAAAATGCCGCCAATCCGGAAATTCACCGCCGCACCACGGCTGAGGAAATCTGGAACGATACCAACGGCGAGGTTGATGTGTTTGTGGCCGGTGTCGGCACCGGCGGCACCATCACTGGCGTGGCGCAAGTGTTGAAGCCGCGCCGCCCATCCTTGCGTATTGTGGCTGTCGAGCCGGAAGATTCCCCGGTTTTATCGGGCGGAACTGCCGGGCCACACAAGATTCAGGGCATCGGCGCGGGCTTTGTGCCCGGCATTCTGGACCGGTCCCTGATTGATGAGGTGATCACTGTCGGCAATCAGACATCGTTTGATACGGCGCGGCTTCTGGCGCGCGTTGAAGGCGTGCCATGCGGCATATCTTCGGGAGCAGCCGTAGCGGCGGCCATCGAAATTGGCCTGCGCCCCGAAATGGAAGGCAAAAATATCGTTATTATAATTCCGTCCTTTGCCGAGCGTTATCTCTCCACGGCATTGTTTGAGGGGCTTTAGGCTGCTGAATTTTGGCCACGCCTCTTGAAAACCACAGCAGGCGTGGCCATCTCAAATGCAAGAGCGAAGCGGGTGCTTTTTATAAGGCCCGCATTGCTTGAAGTGCCAGACAGGACTTCGAAATATGACCCGCATTGCGACCCTAAATTCGCCGTTTCTGCTTGGATTTGATGACATTGAGCGCGCACTTGACCGCGTGACCAAAGCCACCTCGGACGGCTACCCGCCCTACAACATCGAGCGCATTGTTGCGTGCGAGAGCGCGCAGCAGGATTGTTTGCGCATCACCTTGGCTGTGGCCGGATTTCGCCGCGACCAACTGGAAGTGTTGGTTGAGGAAAATCAGCTGCTCATTCGTGGCCGGCAGATTGATGAAAAAGACCGCCATTATTTGCATCGCGGCATCGCGGCACGGCAATTCCAGCGGGCGTTTTTATTGGCCGACGGCATGAAGGTGCTGGGCGCTGATTTGCAAAACGGACTGCTCTCGGTGGATCTAATCCGCCCGGAAGCGGAGCGCGTGGTGCAGGCCATCAAAATAAATGTGCATGATTGAGCGCGAGCCGCCTTCTGCCCGCCAGACCATGCTAGACTTTAAAAGTCAGGATAAATTATGAACACCACCTCGTTTAAGCCTCTCGATTTTTCGCCCCTGTCGTTGGAAGAGTTCACCCATTTGGGCGACGGGCTCGTGGCTTATGTCAAATCCATGCGCGCGGACGAGATTTCGCGACTGTTTCCCCATGCCCCGAAGCTGGAACCGGATGTGCAGTTTTTCGCGCTGCTGTCGGCGGATGGCTCGCCTATCCTGCTGACAGATTCACGTGATTCGGCCATTGCCAATGCATGGGAAAATGATCTTGAAACCGTGAGCGTGCACTAGGTTCACGAATCGCCCGACAGTTCGGCATGATATGCCAGTTAGCATGATATGCCCGGATCGCCTGAAATCCGTTTAGAACGGATTCCAGGTTGAAGAAGGCGTAAACTTCAGATAGCCCAAGTTTGCGCCAAGCCGTAGGCCAACGCCAGAGCGGATCGGCACAATAATAATGCCATCGGCTGTCAGCGCTGTAAAACCAAAGCCGCCGATGAAATAGGCAGAACCGTCGACGCCACCATAGCGGCGATGGATTGAGCTGACACTTGGTAGATTGTAGACCAGCATCATGGTGCGGTCGCCATCGCCGCCGGCATCAAAGCCAATTGATGGGCCCTGCCAATAGATTGGCTGATCACCGGCATTGCGGGTGTACATTTTGCCTTCGCCATAGCGCAGACCGCCGACAAAAGCGCCCGAGGCCTCCTGCCCCAGAATATAAGCATTGGGCTGGCCCCAGCGCTTGGTTGCGGCCTCAATGGCAGAGGCGAGGCCTTTGGAGACGGAGCCGAAAAACCTGTGACCGTCGTTCACCAGCTCATTGGTGGAAAATTTTTGCGGTGAGTCGACACTGGCGGCGATGGCGGGCACCAGGCCCTGCCCGATGACAATGGACGCTGCCGCGCAAGTAAGCCCCAAAAGTGAGCGCCGCGAAAGATCAGCCATAACAATCTCCTGATGTATCAAACGTGATGTTTGAGCGCGCAGAGTGCCGCGCAAACATGTTCACTTGATGGCAGTATAGCCATGGCTAACTTTGCCGATCATATGGTTAATAAGTCTTTAAGAGGCGCTTGAGTTAAGCGCTTCGCGCAAGCGCGGCACCAAGGCCTGATCGCCGAAGGCGACAAAGCCGGGATTAAACATGGTGGGGCGCGGCAGATTATAGGTGAGCAAAGCGCCGTTTTCGTCGAGAATGTCTCCGCCCGCGCTCTTCAAAATGGCATGACCGGCGGCTGAATCCCAGATCATGGTCGGCCCGAAGCGCGGATAAAGGTCTGCTTCTCCGGCCGCGATCTGACAGAACTTGATCGATGAACTGCTTTGCTGACGGTTTGAAACCTCCAGCTTTTCGACAAACGCCACTGATCGCTGTTCGAGATAGCGCATGGATACCAGCGCCGTGGGGCCGACGCTTGGAGTTGCCCGGGTGTGCAGCGGTTTCCACGATTCACGCGGCGGCATGTTGCAATCTGCCACCTGACACCCGAAAGCCGTTTTGCCCGCTAGCCAAAGCTGACCTGTGGCGGGGGCATATACCACGCCGACAATCGGCAAGCCCTTATCGACAAGAGCAATATTGACGGTGAAGCCGTCCTCGCCAGCCAAAAAGGCCGCGGTGCCATCGAGCGCGTCGATCAGAAAAAATCTCGAAACATTCTGTGGACGATCACCGGCGGCATAGGATTCTTCGGCAATGATGGTGACATCCGGAAAAGCCGCGCGCAAACCGGCGATAATCGATCCTTCCGCTCTGTCGTCGGCTTCGCAAACCGGACTGTTGTCCAATTTGGCGCGCGAGCAAGGGCCAATGCGCCGCACTTCCATGATCAATTTTCCGGCTTCAATCGCCAGAATTGCGCAAAGTGCCGCGATGTGATCGCGTTTTGCTGCCGTTAAAATCAGGGTTTGCGGTGTTGAAGTCATGATGCGCAGCGGTTAAGGCTTAAAATAAGCCGATTCAATGGCGAAGAGCTGCCACTGCGGCCTATTTTTATAGTGATTGCCTATATTAATCTCAGAAACAAGTAACACTTTTGTCTTAACATCTGATTCGAATTTTATGATTATGCTGCGATTCTTTCGCAAAGCTGAAACGGACCATTGCCATGACACAGATTTCTCTTGATCCACTCGACCTTGCCGCCCTGCTGTGTTCACGCGTTTGCCACGATGTGATCAGCCCTGTGGGCGCTATCGCCAACGGTCTTGAAATGCTGGAAGACGAAAAAGATCCGGAAATGCGCGCTATGGCGCTGGATCTGGTGAAGAAAAGTTCGGCCAAAGCCTCCGCCCAATTGCAATTTTGCCGTCTGGCCTTCGGCGCTGCCGGTTCTGCCGGTGCCGATATTGACTCCGGCGATGCGCAGAATGTTGCAAACGGCCTGCTGGTGGATGATCGCACCAAAATTGAGTGGAACGTGGCGCGGGCTTATATGCCCAAAAACAAAGTGAAGCTGCTGCTCAATATGTGCTTGATCGCCTCCAAGGCGATTCCGCGCGGCGGGCTTCTCACCGTCACCGTGACAGGCACCGGCAACGAGACTTCCGCGCGCATCGAAGCTGCGGGACCAAACTTGCGGCTGGCGCACGGTGTGGCACAAATGCTGAGCGGCGCACCGGACGGCCCTGTGGATGCTCATTCCATTCAGCCCTATTACGCCGCACTGGTGGCCAAAGCTGCCGGAATGCAGGTTTCCGCCCGCACTGAAAATGACAAAGTTGTGCTGGAAGCGCTGCCATTGGCCGAAGATTTGGCATTGGCGTCTTAAGCCTGTTTGTTGCACGAGGCTCTGAAAGTTTTTCAACATGCGCCGTATATTAATTATTGATGATGCACCGGTGATCCGCAAAATCACCCGGCGGATTTGCGAAGGTCTGCAATTCGATGTGCGTGAGGTGGACAGCGCCATTTCGGGCATCAATGTTTGCCGCGAAAACTTGCCGGACGGGGTCTTGATTGACGCGCTGCTGCCAAATCAGACCGCGATTGCGTTTGTGAAGGAATTGCGCGCGCTGGCGGGCGGAGCCGGGCCAAGAGTGATTTTTATTCTGATGGAAAATGATGTCGGGCAGATTGCTAAAATTATGCATGCCGGAGCGGATGGCTATATTCTCAAGCCGTTTGACCGCCATGACATCATGCAGAAATTCAACGCCTAGCGAGATGTGACGTTGCAGATTTCACCGCCGGGCTAGCGTTCGGCCCAAAAAAAGGCTCCCGCAGGGGAGCCTTTTTTATTACTGCGAAGCAGCTTACTTCTTGACCGCAGCAGCGATGCCGCCAAAGCGGGTTGTGAAGCGCGACAAGCGGCCGCCACGATCCATCAACTGTGCCGAACCGCCGGTCCAAGCCGGATGAGTGTTCGGGTCGATGTCGAGGTTCAATGTGTCGCCTTCAGCGCCATAGGTGGAGCGGGTGACATATTCGGTCTTGTCGGTCATCACCACTTTAATGAGGTGATAGTTTGGATGCGTGTTCTGTTTCATGTTCAATTCCTTAACGCGCTCAGCCGCGCGCCGAGACAAATTTGCAGCCATCTGTGCAAGTTGCCAAACACAATAGATGGGAAGTGCGCCTCCTTAAACCAGTTTTGCCCCAGACACAAGATAGCGTCGACAAATTTGCGATTGTTGGCACTTATCTTCAAACCAAAGGATGCAAGCAGCAGCCCATACGATTATATGCATAGCATGACTGAAACCACCGCATCGAATGCCGACCTGCCAAACGCCGCCACCGCCACGCGCGGCCTGCCCTCCGGCGCACCTGCCGGTTCTCCTGCCGCTGCCCGCCCGCAGCTCAAAGCGCTGCTGCCGATGCTGCCCTTTGCCTTAAGGTATAAGGGCCGGATGCTTGGCGCATTGGCGGCGCTGATTGTTGCCTCAGCGGCCACGCTGACATTTCCCACGGCGGTGCGCGGTGTGATGGACAATGGCTTCTCCAATTCGAACGCGGAGCACATCAACCGTTATTTTCTGAGCCTGATCGGCGTTGCCGGCGTTTTGGCGCTGGCCTCTTCGATGCGCTATTATCTGGTGATTACGCTGGGTGAGCGGGTAATTGCCGATGTGCGGGATGCATTTTTCAAGCACTTGGCTGCGTTGGATGCCAGCTTTTTTGACAGCGCCAAAGTGGGCGAACTGGTGTCGCGCTTAACCGCTGACACCACGCAGCTGAAAGACGCTTTTGGCGCGTCCGCGTCCATCGCCTTGCGCAATTTTTTCATGGGGCTGGGTGCCATCGGCATGATGGTCTATACCAGCCCGAAGCTGTCGAGCTATGTGCTGATCGCCATTCCACTTATTGTGTTGCCGCTGGTGGCCTCCGGCCGACAGGTGCGGGCAAGATCGCGCGCCGCACAGGACCGGCTGGCAGACGCCAGCGCTTTTGCGTCTGAAAGCATTGGCGCGGTAAAAACCATGCAGGCGTTTAACGCCCAGAAAAGCACAGCCCAGCGCTTTGGCGCGGCGGTGAATGAGGCGTTTTTTGCTGCCCGCAACACCACGCGCGCGCGCGCCATGCTTACCGCTGTGGCGATGTTCCTGATATTCGGCTCGGTGGTTTCGGTGCTTTGGCTTGGCGCGCATGATGTGCTGAACGGCACTATGACCGGCGGTGCATTGGTTGAATTCATGCTTTATGCGCTGTTTGCTGCGGGCGCGCTTGGTGAGCTTAGTCAGGTTTGGAGCGAAGTTTCGCAAGCAGCGGGGGCGGCCAGCCGCCTCTCCGACATTTTATCAACCAACCCGAAAATCGCCGACCCGAGCGCGCCGTTAAGCCTGCCAAAACCGCAGCGTGGTGAAATTCGCTTTGAAAACGTCAGTTTTGCCTATCCTGCGCGCGATCAAGCGCTGATCTTGCAGGGCTTCAACCTGAGCGTCAAGCCGGGCGAGACCTTGGCAGTGGTCGGCCCTTCGGGAGCCGGTAAATCAACATTGTTTCAATTGCTGATGCGGTTTTATGACCCGAACAGCGGTGAAATTACACTGGACGGTGTGCCCATATCCGCGGTGACGCTGGAAGATTTGCGTTCAAGCCTGGCGCTTGTGCCGCAAGATCCGGTGATTTTCGGAGCGTCGGTCCAAGATAATATTCGTTATGGCCAACCCGACGCCACCTTGGCGCAGGTGCGCTCCGCCGCCGAACAGGCCGCCGCTGATGAGTTTATCACCGCTTTGCCGATGGGCTATAGCACCATTATCGGCGAGCGCGGCGTGACGCTTTCAGGCGGACAGCGCCAGCGGCTGGCAATCGCCCGGGCAATTTTGCGCGATGCCCCCGTGCTGCTGCTGGATGAGGCGACGTCAGCGCTCGATGCGGAAAATGAAATTCTGGTGCAAGGCGCTCTGGAAAAGCTGATGAAAAACCGCACCACCATTGTCATTGCGCACCGTTTGGCCACCATTCTTTCCGCCGACCGCATTGTGGTGATGGAGGACGGCAAGATTGTTGAAACCGGCACCCATGCGGAGCTGGTGGCCAAAGACGGACTTTATGCCCGGTTGGCGCGCTTGCAATTTGAAAGTGGTGCCGCCGCGCTAAGGGCCTAACCAACCAACTGCCGCTCCCAGCGCATCAGGCGTGTTTTCAGGCCGGAGCGCGGGCTAACTCCGAAGCCGATGGTTTTGAAACCCTCACGCTGATAAAACCGGATGGCGCGCGGATTGGCTTCAACCACGTCTAACTCAACGCGGTGGTGTGCAAGGCGCTTGGCTTCGTTCATCAGAGCCAACGCCGCGCCGCTACCAAAATGCTGAGGCGCGACGCAAATCTGGTCGAGCCAGCCGGTGGCCGGATTGATGGTTACAAATCCTGCCAGCTCGGGCGCGTAAACGCCAATCAAAGCCGCGCCGCCCGCCACCAGACTTTGTAGATGCTCCGGCAGCCAAGCCCGCCGCGCCTCAAAATCAATGTCGAGTTCGAGACTGGCCCAACTTTCCACCCACAAATCAGTGAGGCGGGGCAAATCATGCGCTGGAACCACTCTCAGCAGCACGTTTAGCGCTCCGTGAGTTTGAGTTCAATCCGGCGATTTTTGCGCAAAGCCTCGTCGCTGTCCCCCGTATCGAGCGGCTGAAACTCGCCAAATCCGGCGGCGGCCAAGCGCTGCGGCGAAACACCTTTGCTGGCCAAATATTGCACCACAGATATGGCGCGCGCCGATGACAGGTCCCAGTTGGATTTAAACAGGCCTGTTCCAGCGAGCGGCTTTTTATCGGTGTGGCCGTCAATGCGCAAAATCCATGGAATTTCGGGCGGGATTTCTTTTTCAAGATCGGTGATGGCCAATGCCAATTTGTCGAGCTCGGCTTTGCCTGCATCCTTGATGCCGGCCTGACCGGATTCGTAGAGCACCTCGGATTCGAACACAAAGCGATCACCCACCACGCGAATGCCGGGTCTATCTCCTAAAATCTCGCGCAGACGTCCGAAAAAGTCCGAGCGATAGCGCGCCAACTCCTGCACCTTTTGCGCAAGCGCCACATTAAGGCGCGAGCCGAGATCGGCGATTCTGGATTGGCTCTGCTTATCGCGCGCCTCGGAGGCATTCAACGCCTCCTCAATGGCGGCAAGTTGTTTGCGCAAAGCGGCGATCTGCTGATTTAAAATATCCACCTGCGCGGCTGCGCGGGCGGACAGCTGCTTTTCAGCCGACAATGCCTGTTCGGTGGCGGCGACCTTCCCGGCCAAACCGGAACTGTCAGACGCGCCGGAATCGATCAAAGCCTGAAGCCGCGCCTTGTCCGATGCGCTTTTGTCCAAAGTGGCGGAAAGCGACGCCGCGCTGGCCTGCGCATCACTTTTCAAGACTTTTTCCAGCGCCAAAAGCTGGGTGAGTTCGTCGATCTGTTTGTTGAGCTTGGCCAATTGTTGATCTTTGCCGGTGACCTCGCGTGACAGGAAAAACTGCGCCAGCATAAACACCGAGAGCAGAAAGATGATTGTCAGCAGCATGGTCGATAATGCATCGACAAAGCCGGGCCAGTAATTAATTCCGCTTTCGCGGCGGCGGGTGCGGGCCATCAGGGCTTCTCAAGATGGGCGATAAGCTTGTTGAGCACGGCTTTCATTTCCGCCTGCTGGTTGGCTTGCGCCTCCACCCAATCGCGGATCATCTGCTGCTCGGTGCGCATGTGTTGTACCAGCCCCTGCACACCTTCGGCCAATTGGCCCATGGCGGCATTAGGGCGGGCGGGGGCGGCAGGCTCCGCTCCGAGGCGTTCGAGGGCTTGACGCAGCTCTGGCGGCAGGCCGACAAAGCGCGGCGCGGCCTCGCTGGCATCCACCGCCGTCGCCGACAGGCGGTCTTCCAGCTCGTTATAAAAGCGGTTTTGCGCCTGCCCCGCCTGCAAATCCAGAAAACCCAACACCAGCGAACCGGCGAGCCCGAACAACGACGATGAAAACGAGATGCCCATGCCTGCCAGCGGCTCTTTCAGGCCGGTTTTCAACGAATCGAACAGAATGCCGGTATCGCCCGAGCCGCTCATCGACTGAATGACGTTGCCGATGGAGCCGACCGTGGCGATCAGGCCCCAAAAAGTGCCGAGCAGGCCCAGAAACACCAGCAACCCGGTGAGGTAGCGGGCAATTTCACGGCTTTCGTCGAGGCGCGAACCGATGGAATCGAGAATGGCGCGCAAAGTGTGGGTCGAGATGGATTTGACGCCTGCCTTATCGCCTAACAGAGTTGCCATCGGGGCGAGCAACACCGGCGGGCGCTGTACCTCAACGCTAGCCGCGGCGCGGTTTAGGCCATTGACCCAGCGGATTTCGGCAAACAGCCGCCAGACCTGCTGTAGCGACAGCAAAATTCCGATAAGGAGCACGCCAAATATCAGACCGTTAAGCCCGGGATTGGCCAAAAAGGCTTGAGCAATCTGCTTGTACAGAATCAGGGCGATGAAGGCGGCGAGAATAATAAACACCGCCATACGCACCAAAAATATGCGCGGGGAAGACAAGCGGTAGGGGTCGAGGTCTGCTGCGGCCATCTGCCAACCCTGATTTGAGTACAACCGCGCGAGCATGTCGCGTGATCATGTCAGACTAATGGCCGCCTGACACTCTGCCAAGCGGTTTGATTGCAGAATCGCGCCCCGGATAAATCAGGACTTCTTGATCAGCGCCAGAAGCTGGGTATGCAGATATTCGTTACCGGCGCAAATGCTGACCGGCTCCAGAGACAAGTCGGCGCGATCAGCGTCGGAGACATAGCCGCCAGCTTCGCGCACCATAACCGCGCCAGCCGCCACGTCCCATGCCTGCAAATTACGCTGCCACAACCCGTCAAAGCGCCCTGCGGCAACATAGGCCAGATCAAGCGCCGAGGCGCCATAGGAGCGAACGCCCGAGGCGTGGGCCATGATGTTTGCCAGCTCGGCCTTGAACTTACCGTGCTCCTTGGCCTTGCCGATGTGCGGCAGCCCGCCACCGATCAGCGCATCGGCCATTTCGCGCCGCGCCGAGACTCGCAAGCGGCGATTGTTGTGGAACGCGCCCTGTCCCTTTTCCGCCACATACATATCTTCCGTCGCGGGATTGTAGATGAGGCCAGCCACGAGATGTCCTTCACGCTCAAGGGCGATGGACATGGCAAAATGCGGAATTCCATGCAGAAAATTGGTGGTGCCATCGAGCGGATCAATAATCCAGCGATGCGATTTGTCCGCGCCTTCCACCGTGCCGGATTCTTCCATCATAAAGCCATAGTCGGGGCGGGCTTTAGAGAGTTCTTCGAACAGAGTTTTTTCAGCGCGGCGGTCAGCGGCGGTAACAAAATCGCCCGGGCCTTTCATCGACACTTGCAGATTCTCAATTTCGCCGAAGTCACGCTTCAAGGCGCGCCCGGTTTTAATGGCGGCAGCGGTCATCACAGTCATCAGGGCGGAGCGGATCATTCTGGTCTCTTCAGTTATTTCAAACAGCGGTGGCCGCGCGTTGGCGTGGCAAAGTTAAGCGCTTCATGTGCAGGAGCAAAGCGAATTGGTCAAGTTTAAGCTGGGGTTTTATAGGCTCATGTGCCCAAATAGCGTTCCACATCGGCCTGAACCTTGATTTTTTCTTCCGCAGTGAGGCCGTTCAGCACACCATCGAGCCATTCATCCGGCAAGCCGCGCGCCCGCGCGATCACATGCCAGAACGAAGCCTTGACCTTATCCTGGGTCACGCCACGCCCGGACGCATACAATCGCGCCACGCGGTTTTGCGCAATGGGGTTGCCGCCAACAGCGGCTTTCAAAAACCAGTTTGCCGCTGCGGTTTCATCCTTTTGCACGCCAATGCCGTTGAACAGCATGACGCCAATTTCCACCATTGAATTAACGTGTTTTTCCTGCGCAGCCTTCAGCAACAAAGCTGCCGCTTCGGCCGGGTTTTTTTCAACGCCCTGCCCCTCGCGCAATAAAAGGCCAAGCGAGTAGAGCGCATCCAGATCGCCCAAATCCGCAGCTTTACGGAACAGCCCGGCGGCGGTGACAAAATCTTTGGTGAGTCCATCCCCCTCAATCGCCAGTACACCAAGATTGTAGAAGGCACCGGGGTGATTTTGCGCGGCGGCTTGCTCAAGCAAAATTTTTGCGCCTGCCTTATCCTTATCGGTGCCCTTGCCTTCCAGCTTTTGCAAAGCCAGGGCGAACTGGGCATTTTTATCGCCGCGTTGTGCCGCCAAGGCAAACCAGCGGAAAGCTTCAGCCTCATTGCGCTTGAGGCCAAGACCTTCAAGATAAAGTTCGCCAATCAGCACCATGGCCGGAGCATCGTTTGAGTCCGCTTCAATACGCTTGGTTGCTTCCTGAAATGCGGCAAGATATTTGCCCATTTGATAGGCACCAAAGGCCAGATCGGGCTTCAGGGCTGGATCGGTGACGGCTACATTGGGCGCGACAGTTGCAGGCTGTACCGGCGCAGCGGCGGCAGGGGGAGCAGCTAAAGGCGGCGCGGGCAAAACGGGTGCAGCCGGTTGGGGTTGCGCTTTGGGCACAGGCTCTTTTTTTGATGGTCCGGCAGCCAATGCTGCCGCAGGCACCGAACTCAGCGCGGCGCAGCATAACAAAAAAAGACCACGGCTTTTCATCAGGTCCTGCCTCACTCAACCGGCGTGGAGTCGCGAATGGTTTGCGCAATTGCTTTGAGTTTGGCCGCAACGTCTTCATGCGTCCAGAGCCAATCTCCTAACGCGATAAAGTCCGCGCCCGCAGCGGTCAGCGGCGCGATATCCTCTTCACGAGGGGCATAGCCGATGCAGGGCACGTTGAAAATCTCGGCCCACCAATTCACCCGCTCAACTGTTTTGCTAATGTTTTGCACAAAGCCGTCTTTGCTCGGCTCGCCGAACATAAGAAAATCAATGTCCAGCTCACCCGCTGTCATACACTCATCTTTGGTTTTGAGGTTGCAAGCGCCTACAATGCTTTTCGGGCGGAGGGTTTCCACAGCGCCGCGCAGCGCATCACCCGCGCCGCTGATCTGAACGCCATCGGCCCCGACCCGCGCCACAAGCTGGGCATCATTATCCACCATCAAGGCCGCACCCGCGCCTTGGATGACCGGAGCCAGCTCTTTGACAATTTTCTTGATGTCGCCGCCCTCGCCAGCGCGCACCAAGACGCAAGCCACTTTGGTGGCCGCGAGCGCCAACGCCAGCTTGGGGGCAAAGTCCGCCGCATCAACCAATTTCGGTGTGTAAAGATAAAGATGAATTCTACGCATGCGAGCCGCCCTATCGGTGATGTTACATCCAATAAAAAGGGCGGCAAAAGGGCCGCCCTCGCAAAAAGACGCAGATAACGAAATTTATGCCTTTTCTGCCGCCATGCTCCATTGGCCCAGTGCAGCCAGACGGTTCATTTTGGCGCGGTGGTTAAACGCCGCTTGCGCCGCTTTCACATTGGCCGGATTGCCGCTCCATGCCTTTTGCGCGGCAGATTGCAAGGCGCGGCCATAGGAGAAACTCACCTTCCATGGCAGAGGCTTGGCATTTATGGCGTTCAAATTCGCGGTTGCCTCCACATCGGCCTGCCCGCCGGACAGGAACATGATGCCGGGCACCGCCACCGGAACACAATTGTTGAACAGGCGGATGGTTTGTTCCGCCACCTGTTCCGGGCTGGCCTGATGTGCGTGTTTTTTGCCGGGGATGGCCATGTTTGGCTTGAGGATGGTGCCTTCGAGAAACACGCGCGCATGATAAAGTTCTGTGTACACAGTTTTGAGCACATGTTGTGTCACGTCATAACAGCGCTCAATCGAATGATCGCCATCCATCAGCACCTCGGGCTCAATCATCGGCACGATGCCCGCCCGCTGGCAAAGGGCGGCATAACGGGCCAGAAGCTGGGCGTTGGCGTGAATATTGGCGCTGGTCGGGATGCCGCTGCCAATGTCAATAACCGCCCGCCACTTGGCAAAGCGCGCACCCAGTTTGAAATAATCGGCCAGCCGGCCTTCCAGCCCGTCAAGGCCGGAGGTGACCACCTCGCCGGGGAAGCCGGGCATGGCAACCGGAGAGGTATCAACCTTGATGCCGGGAATGGCGCCAGCCGCTTCAATCAGCTTGACCAGCGGCGTACCGTCGGCGGCGTTTTGGCGGATGGTTTCGTCAAACAGGATAACGCCGGAAATGTCGCGCTGCATCGGCTCTGACGCGCGGAACATAAACTCGCGGTAGTCGCGGCGGTTGGTTTCGGTGTTTTCGACATTGATCGCATCAAAACGCTTCTTGATGGAGCTGGTGCCCTCATCTGCCGCCAACAGCCCCTTGCCGTTTGCCACCATCGCATGCGCGGTTTTTACCAACAAATCCTTGTTCATCAAATTCTCCTCATACGGACTGCTTAATAACATTCGTTAATTGCTTTTAATGGCAAAGGTTTAATTTTGCACTGCTGTTGTGGTGCTACTTTGGGCCGACAGTCCGGACGCGGGCTATGTTCAGGAACCTTGCTTGCTCCAGCCGGTTACTTGCCGCAGCCGTCACTTGCGGCGCAAGGCCTCAACGCCCGGCAATACTTTGCCTTCCAGCCACTCTAAAAATGCCCCGCCCGCCGTCGAAATATAGGTGAAATCCTCCGCCGCTCCGGCTTGATTGAGCGCGGAAACCGTATCACCACCGCCTGCGACAGACAGCAACTTGCCTTGCTTGGTCAAATCCGCTGCGGCCCGGGCAATGGCGTTGGTGCCATGGTCAAACGGGGTCAGCTCAAAGGCGCCAAACGGGCCGTTCCAAACCAGAGTTTTGATGGACTTGAGCTTTTCCACCAGCAGGCTCTCGGATATTGGCCCGATATCCAGCATCATTTCATCGGCAGCAACGTGATCCACATCCACATGGCGGCTTGGCGCGTTGGCTTTGAACTCCTTGGCCACGGTTGCATCCACCGGCAGCACGATCTCACATTTGGCCGCTTTCGCCGCCTTCAAAATGTTGAGGGCGGTGTCGGCGAGGTCTTTCTCGCATAGGGATTTGCCGACATCCTTGCCCATGGCAAACAAGAATGTATTGGCCATGCCGCCCGCGATCACCAAAACGTCAACTTTTTTGACGAGGTTTCCCAGCAATTCAAGCTTGGAGGAGACTTTTGCGCCGCCGACCACGGCCATCACCGGACGTTCGGGCTTTTCGAGCGCCTTGGTCAGGGCATCAAGTTCCTGCTGCATAGTGCGCCCGGCAAAGGCCGGCAGGAGTTTTGCAAGGCCCTCGGTGGAGGCATGGGCGCGGTGCGCCGCTGAAAACGCATCATTGACAAAGATATCGCCGAGCTTGGCCAGTTCGGCGGCATGGGCGGGATCGTTTTTCTCTTCGGCTTTATAAAAGCGGGTGTTTTCCAGCAGCAACACATCGCCATTGTGCATTTTGGCGATGGCGCTTGCCGCCACTGGGCCGATGCTATCGGCCGCAAAAGCCACTGGCGCGCCCAGGTGTTGCGCCAATGCAGCGGCCACCGGTGCCAGCGAATTCTCGGCGTCCGGGCCATTTTTCGGCCTGCCAAAATGCGCCAGCAAAATCACCTTGCCGCCCTTGCTTGAGATTTCGCGCAGGGTGGGCAAAATCCGTTCGATGCGGGTGGCGTCCGAGACTTTGCCATGCTCCATCGGCACGTTCAAATCCACGCGTACCAGCACGCGTTTGCCGGAAAGATTTGCAGAATCGAGCGTGTTAAAATCGGACATGGGAAACCTTCTGGTTTAGATGTGAGTTCGCTTGATATTTGGCAAAAACAGCGCCAGCAGGCCGATGGCAGGCAAATAGGCACAAAGCTGGAAAGCATAGTCAACACTGGTCTTATCGGCGATGACACCGAGGACGGCAGCGCCGACACCGCCCATGCCAAAGGCAAAACCAAAAAACAGCCCGGCAATGACGCCAGTGCGCCCCGGCACCAGATCTTGCGCATAAACCACAATGGCCGAGAACGCCGAGGCCAATACCAGCCCTATCGGGATGGTAAGCGCCGCCGTCCAAAACAAATTGGCGTGCGGCAACAGCAGGGTGAAGGGCAAAACGCCCAAAATCGAACCAAGCATCACCGGCTTGCGCCCGATTTTATCGCCGAGCGGCCCGCCGAGGAATGTTCCCGCCGCCGTGGCAAACAGAAACAAAAACAGAAACAGCTGCGCGGCGGACACCGACACCTGAAATTTCGAGATCAGATAAAACGTCAGATAGGTGCTGATCGAGGCCAAATAGACAAATTTGGAAAACATCAGCGCAATGAGAATGGCGATGGAGCGGAACACCACTAAGCGCGGCAAAGACACTGTGCCGGAGGCCTTGTGGCCCGCTGTCTGCTTTAGCAACAGCTTTTGTGCATACCAGCGCCCCACATTGAACAAGACCGCCATGCCGACAAGCGCGACAATGGCAAACCAGGCGATGCTCTTTTGGCCATTGGGCACCACAATGAACGCGGCCAGCAACGGCCCGATGGCTGAGCCGCAATTGCCGCCCACCTGAAACAAGCTTTGCGCAAAGCCGTGACGTCCGCCCGAGGCAAGCCGCGCCATACGCGACGACTCGGGGTGGAAAATCGATGAGCCAAGCCCGACCAGAGCGGCTGAAAACAAGATCATCGGATAGGAGCTTGCCATGGAGAGCAGCAGCAAACCGATCAGCGTGCAGCCCATGCCAATTGTGAGCGAAAACGGCTTGGGGTATTTATCAGTATAAAGCCCGACCATCGGCTGCAATATCGACGCGGTGCCCTGAAAGGCGAGGGTGATATAGCCGATCTGGCGGAAATCTAGCGCATAGGCGTCTTTGAGCAGCGGATAGATGGCAGGCAACAAAGACTGTATAAGGTCATTCAGCCCGTGCGAGAGGCTGAGCGCGCCCAAAATGCCAAGTGAGGCGACATTGGCCGAAGCGAAAGGCGCGGCGGCCACACCCACAACTTCAGGGGCGGCGCTTGCCACGCCGCTCCCCCCCGCTGTGTTTGGAGTTTGTGTCATGAGTTAGAGTGTCATGGGTTAAAGCATTTTGCCCATCGCGACAGCCGTATCGGCCATGCGGTTGGAGAAACCCCATTCGTTGTCATACCAGCTCAGAATCGACACGAATGTCCCGTCCATCACCTTGGTTTGGTCGGTATGGAAAATCGACGAATGCGGGTCGTGATTGAAGTCGATCGACACATTGTGATGATCGGTGTAGCCCAAAATGTCCTTCAGCGGGCCGTCAGTGGCGGCTGCGCGGATGGCATCGTTGATTTCCTTCACCGACGTGGCGCGCTTGGCCAAAAACTTCAGATCGACCACCGAGACATTGGGGGTTGGAACGCGGATCGCGCCGCCATCCAGCTTGCCCTTGAGTTCCGGCAACACCAGACCGATGGCCTTGGCGGCACCTGTGGAGGTCGGGATCATCGACAAAGCCGCTGCGCGGCCGCGATAAAGGTCCTTGTGCATGGTGTCCAGGGTTGGCTGGTCGCCGGTGTAGGAGTGAACCGTGGTCATGAAGCCGCGCTCGATGCCAACCAGATCGTTCAACACTTTTGCCACCGGAGCCAGGCAGTTTGTGGTGCAGGACCCGTTGGAGACTACCACATGATCTTTGGTGAGCAGGTGATGGTTAACGCCGTAAACAACGGTAAAGTCCGCTCCGTCAGCAGGCGCAGACACCAATACGCGCTTGGCACCGGCGGCTAAATGCGCCGCAGCTTTGTCCCGCGCGGTGAAAATGCCGGTGCACTCAAGCGCGATATCAACGCCCATGTCTTTATGCGGCAACTGTGCCGGATCGCGCACGGCTGTAACCTTGATCGGGCCAAAGCCAACGTCGATGGTGTCGCCGTGCACCTTTACGGTGTGCGGAAAGCGGCCATGAACCGAGTCAAAACGCAGCAAATGGGCATTGGTCTCCACCGGGCCAAGGTCGTTGATGGCAACAACTTCGATGTCCTTGCGACCGGACTCGATGATGGCGCGCAACACGTTGCGGCCGATGCGGCCAAATCCGTTAATGGCAACTTTTACAGTCATAATATTCTCCTGATGACGAAGTTAAGCTTGATAATCGCGTTAGGCTTGGAGTCGTTTTTCAACAGCGGTTACCACTGCCTCTGCGGTTATGCCGAAATGTTTGAACAGGTCTTTGGCTGGGGCCGAGGCACCAAAACCGGTCATGCCGATGAAGAGGCCGCGCTCACCAATAATCCAGTCCCAGCCCTGACGGATGGCCGCTTCAATGCCAACCTTGACCGGAGCCGAGCCGATAACATCCTTACGGTAGCTCTCAGACTGTTGCTCGAACAGGTCCATGCACGGCACCGAAACAATACGGGTACCGATGCCCTTGGCCTGCAACGCATCTCGTGCCGTTAAGGCAATCCCAACTTCAGAGCCGGTCGCGAAAATCGAAACCTGCGCTTTGCCGGTGGCGGGGCGCAACTCATAGGCACCCTTGGCGACAAGATTTTCTTCGCTGAAGGTGGTGCGCGCCTGTGGGAGGTTTTGCCGCGACAGTGCCAGAATGCTCGGGGATTTTTTGTGGCGCAAGGCCACTTCCCACGATTCCAGCGTCTCGGTTTGGTCGGCCGGGCGGAACACCAGCAGGTTAGGAATGGCGCGCAAAGAGGCGAGGTGCTCCACAGGCTGATGGGTGGGGCCGTCCTCGCCCAAGCCAATCGAATCATGGGTCATGGCGTGGATAACATGCGTGCCCATCAACGCGCTCAGCCGGATGGCCGGGCGGGCATAATCGGTGAACACCATGAAGGTTGCGCCGGAGGCGACAATGCCGCCATGCAGCGACAAGCCGTTACAGGCCGCCGCCATGCCAAATTCGCGCACACCCCAATGGACATAACGGCCATTGAAATTGCCGGTATTGATTTCTTTGGTGGCCTCGACCTTGGTGTTGTTGGAACCGGTCAAATCTGCCGAGCCGGTAACAAGTTCCGGAACCAGCGGTGCCAGCAGCTTCAACGCAGCCTCACCCGCTTTACGGGTGGCCATTTCGGTCGGGTCGGAAGCAAGCTTCTTTTTGGCCTCGGCCACAACCGCGGCCAGATTGGCAGGCAGCACCCCGGCGATGCGGCGGGAGAACTCTTCCTTGAGGGGGGATTCGTTCAGAACCTGCTTCCAGGCTTTATGGGCGCGCTTGCCCTTGTTGCCTGCGGTGCGCCACTTGGCCAGAATGTCAGCCGGAATTTCAAAGGCCGGATGGGTCCAACCCAGTTTGGCGCGGGTTCCCGCCACTTCAGCATCGGTGATTTCGCCATGGGCTTTGGCCGTGCCGGCGTTGGTTGGTTCGCCAAAGCCGATCACGGTTTTGGCCGAGATCATGGTGGGCTTATCGGACTTCTGGGCGCGCTTGATCGCCTTTAAAATGGCTTTCGGGTCATGGCCGTCAATGGCGAATGAATTCCAGCCGCAGGCCTTGAAGCGCGCAACCTGATCGACAGAGTCGGCTACGCCCAGCGGCCCGTCAATGGTGATGCTGTTATGATCGTAAATAACGATCATTTTATTCAAGCCCAGATGTCCGGCAATGGCAATCGCCTCTTGGCTGACGCCTTCCATCAAGTCCCCGTCGCCGCACAGCACATAGGTGTAATGGTTGCAGAGTTCGCCGAATTGCGCGTTCATCATCCGCTCGCCCAGCGCCATGCCGACCGCCGTTGCCAGCCCCTGACCCAGCGGGCCGGTGGTGGTTTCGATGCCCTGGGTGTGGTGGTATTCGGGGTGGCCGGGAGTGAGCGAATTCAGCTGGCGGAAATTCTTGATCTCCTCCAGCGTCATGCCTTTGGTGCCGGTGAGATAGAAGATCGAATAGAGCAACATCGAGCCATGGCCGCCCGATAGCACGAAACGGTCGCGGTTAAACCAATGCGGATGGGCGGGGTCGAAGTTCAACACGTCGCGATATAAAACGGTGGCAATATCCGCCGCGCCCAATGGCAACCCTGCATGTCCGGATTTGGCCTTGGCCACCGCATCCATCGAAAGGGCGCGAATAGCGTTGGCCATATCGTTGTGAGAAACTGGAACTGCCATGAGCGTTTTATCCTTGCGTGAGACCCGCACCTGTTATCCTTAAAATAAGCAGGCAAAAACATGCACGGTTGATAGCATTTGGACATGAGGTGTCAATGAAATTAGGCTCGAAAACCGCGGTAACGGCCAAGCCCGCGCCGGAGCCCTCGCATCATCGAACTCTTTTTGCGGCAGATTGGCAAGTTTGAACTCCATGATTTGCAAGGATGAACCCCGGGATTTGCAAGTATGACGTTAGGG
>JAYVYB010000063.1:0-14954 GCA_043784625.1 Methylovirgula sp. | reverse complement strand
GGCGGCACTCAAGCGCGTATGCTCCCTGTTCCGATGATGAACATTGTCAACGGCGGCATGCATGCCGACAACCCGATTGATTTTCAGGAATTCATGGTGCTGCCCGTTGGTGCGCCCTCTTTGACGGAAGCTGTGCGTTGGGGCTCGGAAGTGTTTCATGTTCTGAAAAGCGCCCTGAAAAAAGCCGGACACAACACCAACGTCGGTGACGAGGGTGGCTTTGCGCCAAACCTGCCTTCGGCAGAGGCGGCGTTGGACTTTTGTATGAAGGCCATTGAAACCGCCGGGTTCAAGCCGGGCAAAGACATGTATCTCGGCCTCGATTGCGCTTCCACCGAGTTTTTTAAAAACGGTGCCTACCATTATGAGGGTGAGGGCAAAGTGCGGACCATTCAGCAACAGGCGGAATATCTCGCCAAGCTGGCCAATGACTACCCGATTGCGTCGATTGAGGACGGCATGTCGGAAGATGACTGGGCGGGCTGGAAAATGCTCACCGATTTGTGCGGCAAAAAGATTCAGCTGGTGGGTGATGATCTGTTTGTGACCAACGTCAAGCGTCTTGCCGACGGCATTAAGCAGGGTGTTGGCAATTCGATTCTGGTCAAGGTCAACCAGATCGGCACTCTGACCGAGACACTCAACGCTGTGGATATGGCCCAGCGCGCCGGTTACACCGCTGTGATGTCACATCGTTCCGGTGAAACAGAGGATTCGACCATCGCCGATTTGGCAGTTGCAACCAATTGCGGCCAGATCAAAACCGGCTCGTTGGCGCGTTCTGACAGATTGGCGAAATATAATCAGCTCATCCGTATCGAAGAAGAGCTTGGCTCGCAGGCCCTCTACGCCGGTTATGGTGCGCTTAAAGCTTTGGCACGTTAATTTTAGCATTCAGGAGCGGCGGACATGTCCCACGATTTTAATTTGCGGGGTTTGTTCGCATCTTTTTTTGCACTTTTTTTGGTGTTTGCCCCGCTGTGCCTGGCTGCACAGGAAAGCGCCCTTGAAACCATCGAAATTCGCTCCGCCTCCGGCGTTCATAAAGTCTCGGTTGAGATTATGCGCACACCGGAACAGCTTGAGCGGGGTTTGATGTTTCGCAAATATATGCCCGAAGACCGCGGCATGTTGTTTGACTTCAAATCCGAAGCGCCGATCATGATGTGGATGAAAAACACCTACATCCCGCTGGATATGGTTTTTATCGGCAAAGACGGCACAATCACCGGCATTGCTGAAAATGCCGAACCGCTTTCTGAATCAATCATCCCCTCAAACGGGCCGATCCTGAGTGTTTTGGAGATCAACGCAGGCGTGTCGGCTAAATTGGGTTTGAAAAAAGGTGACAAAATCATCGCGTCGATTTTTCCGCAGTGAAAATATTTCAAAATCTGAACTGTCTATTTATCTAACCAATTCAGATATTTAGAATATCAAAGCAATATGTGACTGCAGCATTGCAAGAAAGTTTTGCCGGTTTGGTGATTTGGCGCTTGTCGAAGCGGAAATGCAGTGTTAGTTAGCCTCACAGTCGGGGTATGGCGCAGTCTGGTAGCGCGATAGTTTTGGGTACTATAGGCCGTTGGTTCGAATCCAGCTACCCCGACCAGCTTGCTTTTGACAGGCAAGCGCTCAAGCAGGCAATTTGCCAGTTACGATGCAGAAACCGGCAAAAACCGGCAAAAATCGGATTGTAGTCATGAGCGCACGGATTTATTGCCCCACCAGAACAGCGACACAATCGGGAACTGCAAAGACAGAACGTTGGCTGTTGGAGTTCGAGCCGGCTAAGCCGCGCACTCTCGAGCCCATGATGGGGTGGACATCGTCTTCCGACATGAACTCGCAAGTCAAGATGTGGTTTGAGAGCAAAGAGGCTGCAATCGCCTATGCGAACAGCAATGGTTTGGCCTATCGTGTTGATGAGCCAAAGGTTCCGGCGCGCAAGGGCATGTCTTACACCGATAATTTCCGTCACAATCGCGTTGGCGCTTGGACTCACTGAGCGTTTCGGTTAGTTTGCGGTATTCGGCCTCGTAGCTCAGCTGGATAGAGCAGCCGCCTTCTAAGCGGCAGGTCGCAGGTTCGAGCCCTGCCGAGGTCGCCAATCGGGGTTGCGATTGAACACGCAAAACAAAAATTCCTCGTTTTTGCAAGCTTTGCTTGATTGGTTGGGCGTTTCAAACCTTCGGTGCTTTGCATTTTTGGCAGCAATCTCTGTCGCGGTGTTTTTACCCGGCTTTTTCTCGCTACAACCGATGGATCGCGACGAACCGCGGTTTGCCCAAGCCACCAAACAAATGCTGGAAACGGGAGATTTCGTTTCCATCCGGTTTCAGGAAGAGGCGCGCAACAAGAAGCCTGTCGGTATTTATTGGCTGCAGGCCGCCTTTGTTGCCACGGGCGAGGCCTTGGGCGTCGCGGATGCGCGTGAGCAAATCTGGCTCTATCGATTGCCGTCCCTTTTCGGAGCCATTGGTGCGGTCTTGGCCACGTTCTGGGCAGCACTGGCGTTTGTGCCGCGCCGCAGTGCGCTTCTGGCCGGGGCTCTGCTGGCTTCAACGCTTCTGCTTGGGGTGGAGGCCCATCTGGCCAAGACTGATGCTGTGCTCTGCGCCACCGTTGTTTTGGCGATGGGCGTGCTGGCGCGGCTATATCTCAACCGTTCGCTCAAATTCCGGCACGCTCTGATGTTTTGGGGGGCGATGGCGCTGGGCATATTGATCAAGGGCCCGATCGCGCCGATTGTGCCGCTTTTGGCTGTTTGCGTTTTAGGGCTCCGCGAAGGCTCGGTGCGCTGGCTTGCGCCATTGCGGCCTTTAATGGGGTTGGGCATCATTCTGGCCGTCGCCGCGCCTTGGTTTGTGCTGATCGCCATCAAGACGCAGGGCGCGTTTTTCAGTGATGCTGTGGGCGGTGATATGTTGAGTAAGGTTGCGGGCGGGCAGGAGTCTCATGGCGCGCCGCCGTCGACCTATTTTGCTTTGTTTTGGGTGACAGCCTGGCCTCTAGCGCCTTTGGTGCTGCTGGCGACGCCTGCCATATGGGCGGCACGCAAATCACCTGCGGCGCTGTTTCTGCTGGCCTGGGTGATTCCATCGTGGATTATGTTTGAATTGGTTCCAACCAAGCTGCCGCACTATGTGTTGCCGCTTTATCCGGCGCTGGCCATTTTGGCAGCCAAATATGTTTCCGGGCTTGCAATGTCGCGTGGCGGATATCTCCCGCTTGCGGCGGCTATCCTGATGGCGCTGGTCGCTGTGGTCATTGGCGGAGCCGCGCTGTTGCTGTGGGCAAATTATTTTTTCGCATTCATCCCCGCTTGGGCTGCTGACACTGAGGCAACCACCGGGACCATCGCGTGGTTGGCGACGGCGCTGGCGTGCGGGGCAGGTGCTTTGGTTGCGATTTTTTCGGCACGCGCCCTTAAGAGTCGAAATTTCGAGCTGGCGACATTTTTCGGATGCTTTGCCGCTTTCAGCCTGAGCGTTGCGGTTTATAGCGGGGTTTTGACCACTCCCGCCTTCCTTGCCGCTCAAATTTCCCCGCGCTTGGCCGCGATAGAGGATGAGGCGGCCAAGGCAACCACATGTGGAGAGTTGGCAGCTTTCAGCACGTTTTTTCGTGAGCCAAGTTTGGTTTTTTTGACCGACACCAATTTGAAATTCGGTGATGGCGGCGAAGCGGCTGCTTTTCTCGGCGATTCAGCCTGCCGGATCGCGTTTGTTGAGATGCGTGATGAGCCGGATTTTTTACGTTCTCTACCGGCCAATTTGCCGCGTGACCCGATACAACGCGTGCGCGGAGTTAATCTTGGCAATGGCAAGAGACTGGACATTGGCGTTTATGTGCGCCAATAAGCGCCCATGACTGCAATGCTACCAAAACCCGTTCTCTCTGTTGTTGTGCCTGTGCGAAACGAGCAAGGCAATGTCGCTGAACTGATCAGCGAAATCGTCACCGCTTGCGCGACGTTGGGTGCGTTTGAAATTATTTATGTCAACGATGGCTCTTCCGACTCAACGGCAACCGAGCTTGTTGGCCTGCAGCGCAGTGTCGCCAATTTGCGTGTGCTGACTCACGCCAAAAGCTGCGGTCAGTCTGCGGCGGTGCGCTCTGGTGTCCGCGCGGCGCGCGCTGAGGTGGTATGCACGCTTGATGGTGACGGTCAGAACAATCCGGCCTTCATCCCGCAGATGTTTGCAGCTTTGAACGCTGGCGGCGACATGTGCGGCATGGTGCAGGGCCAGCGCATCGGCCGTAAAGATACCGGGTTTAAAAAGTTTCAATCGCGTTTTGCCAATAAGGTTCGCGGCGCGATCTTGCAGGACGGCACGCGTGACACCGGCTGCGGCCTCAAATGTTTCAAGCGCGACGTATACCTCGCTCTGCCATATTTTGACGCGTTGCATCGATTTATGCCAGCCTTAGTCAAGCGCGAGGGTTTCACCATTGCGCATGTTGACGTTATTGACCGGCCACGCCACACCGGTGTTTCCAACTACGGTTTTTTTGACCGGCTGTGGGTTGGCATCGTTGATCTGGCGGGCGTGCGCTGGTTGATCAAGCGCCGCAAAAATCTGCCTCAAGTCAGCGAGAGCGCAAGGGACTCCAACCATGTCGCCTGATTTGTTTTCGCATCTGCTCACTTGGCTTGACCAAGTCTTCGTCAAGTCTTTCGATGGCTGGGCTGTGGTCGGTTATGTCGGCCAGGTTTTCTTTTTTATGCGTTTTGGCGTGCAATGGCTGGCATCAGAGCGCGCGGGTCGCAGTTTGATACCGCTAAGCTTCTGGTATCTGTCGATAGCTGGCTCGCTGTTGCTGCTGGCCTATGGCATTTACCGCCGAGAGCCGGTTATCATTCTTGGCCAAGGGCCGAATGTGATTATCTACATTCGAAATCTTATGCTCATCGCCAAAGAGAACAAAAAAAGAGAGCTGTGAAGCTCTCTTTTTTGTTTAGCGGCGGCTGATCGGGTCGTAATCGCGGCGCGGCGCTCCGGTGTAGAGCTGGCGCGGGCGGCCAATTTTCTGACCCGGATCTTCGATCATTTCTTTCCACTGTGCAATCCAACCCACTGTGCGCGCCAGAGCGAACAACACAGTGAACATGGACGTTGGGAAGCCCATGGCCTTCAAGGTAATGCCAGAATAAAAGTCGATGTTCGGATAGAGCTTCTTTTCAATGAAATAGGGGTCGCTCAGCGCAATGCGCTCGAGTTCCATCGCCACATCGAGCAACGGATCATCCTTGATGCCAAGCTCGCGCAACACCTCATGCGTGGTTTTTTGCATGATCTTGGCGCGCGGGTCGTAGTTTTTATAAACGCGATGGCCAAAACCCATCAAACGGAACGGGTCGTTCTTGTCCTTCGCGCGCGCGATGAAGTGCGGAATACGATCTACCGAACCAATTTCAGCCAGCATCTTCAAAGCAGCTTCGTTGGCGCCGCCGTGGGCAGGGCCCCAGAGGCAGGCTATGCCCGCTGCGATGCAAGCAAAAGGATTGGCACCCGAGGAGCCGGCAAGGCGCACTGTGGAGGTAGACGCATTCTGCTCATGGTCGGCATGCAGAATAAAGATCCGGTCGAGAGCGCGGGAAAGCACCGGATTTGGCTTATAATCCTCGCATGGCACCGCAAAGCACATGTTCAGGAAGTTTGACGAATAATCCAAATCGTTTTTAGGATAAACGAAAGGCTGACCGATGGTATATTTGAACGCCATTGCGGCCAAAGTCGGCATTTTCGCGATCATCCGCATCGAGGCAACCATGCGCTGATGCGAGTCTGAGATATCGGTCGAATCGTGATAAAACGCCGATAGAGCGCCAACGGACGCAACCATAACCGACATCGGATGGGCGTCGCGGCGGAAACCTTGGAAAAAGCGCGCCATCTGCTCATGCACCATGGTGTGGCGCTGCACGCGATAATCAAAATCTGCCTTCTGAGATGCGGTTGGAAGTTCACCGTAAAGCAGCAAATAGCAGGTTTCCAGAAAATCTCCGTGCTCGGCCAATTGTTCAATCGGGTAGCCGCGGTACAACAACACACCCTCATCACCGTCAATATATGTGATCTTGGATTCGCAGCTGGCGGTAGAGGTGAAGCCCGGATCATAAGTAAACATGCCGGTTTGGGCGTAAAGTTTGGCAATATCGACAACGTCAGGCCCAATGGTGCCGCCACGCACCGGAAGTTCTACCGATTTATCGCCAACGGACAGGGAAGAGGTTTTAGCACTCATGAATTCGGCCTTTAAGTTAGCGACAGAGCCATCTTGGGATCTCTGAGGAAAATTGTGCAGTGCGAAAAAGCTAGCCTATGTTGGACAAAGCTTCAAGCCAACTTTCGACGAATTGTTTAAGCCAGCTTTGTCGCGTCTTGCAGCCGCGCGAGGCTCTCTTCACGCCCCAGAACCGCCAACACATCGAATATGCCCGGGCTGGTCAGCCGCCCGGTAAGCGCTGCCCGCAAAGGCTGCGCGGCCTGACCCAGTTTCAGAGCATGCGCTTCGGTAAACAGCCGGACGCATTGCTCGGTTGCTGCGGCGCTCCATTCCGGCAGCGCAGTCAGATCAGGTATCATCCCGGCAATTGCCGCCGCGCCGCCATTTTGCAACGCCTCTTTGGCCTTGGCATCGTAAATCAGCGGGCGTTGCGCAAATAGGAAGCCCGCTCCATCCACCAATTCATTGAGGTTTTTTGCACGTTCCTTTAGTCCGGGCATCGCCGCTAACAGCTTTTCCTGTGCAGCTTTGTCGAAATTCGCGGCAAGATGTTTGTGCGCTTCAAGATAGGGCAGCGTTTTCACCACTTCGGCCAGCAGGTCCGCATCCGGTGTGGCGCGCATATAATGGCCGTTCATGTTTTCCAGCTTTGCATAGTCAAAACGCGACGGCGAACGGCCAATGCCGGAAAGGTCAAAGGCGGCAACCAGCTCTTCTTGAGTGAAATATTCCTGATCTCCGGCGCTCCAGCCCAGGCGCACCAGATAATTGCGCAAAGCCGGCGGCAAGTATCCCATGGCGCGATAGGCGTCCACACCCAAAGCCCCATGTCGCTTGGATAGTTTTGCCCCGTCAGGCCCCAGAATCAGCGGCAAATGCGCAAACACCGGCACTTCCCAGCCAAAGGCATTGTAAATATGGGTTTGCCGCGCGGCATTGGTCAGGTGATCGTCACCGCGAATAACATGGGTGACGTTCATATCATGATCATCGACAACCACGGCCAGCATGTAGGTGGGTGTGCTATCCGAGCGCAGCAGGATAAGGTCGTCCAAGTCTTTGTTGGCCCATGTCACCCGGCCCTGCACCTCATCATTGACGACAGTTTCGCCCTCGATAGGCGCTTTAAGGCGAACCACAGGCTTGATCCCGGCGGCGATGAGCGGCGCAGCATCGGCGGCGGTTTTGTCGCGCCAGCGGCCATCATAACGTGGCGGGCGCTTTTCTGACCGCGCCAGCTCGCGCATGTCTTCAAGCTCTTGTTGTGTGGCATAACAATAATAAGCATGGCCGGAGGCAATGAGACTTTCCGCAGCCTCTTTGTGGCGCGGCGCGCGCGCAAACTGAAACACTGTTTCGCCGTCCCAGTTCAACCCGAGCCATTTCAACCCATCGATGATGGCATCGATGGCGGCATCGGTTGAGCGCTCGCGATCGGTATCTTCAATGCGAAGCAACATTTTGCCGCCGGTTTTCTTGGCGTAGAGCCAATTGAACAATGCCGTGCGACCGCCGCCGATGTGTAAAAATCCGGTCGGGGAGGGCGCAAAGCGGGTGATGACTGGGCGGGACATGGCAAATTTTTCTCTGGTTAAGGTGGTATCAGCCGTCAGTGAAACGGCCGACAACAGGACTCCAATTGTGTGTCGCTTCGTGTAACATGGTGCTTAATGATGTAAAGAGCCAGCCGCCTTGCCGCGTGAAGTTTTGCGGCAGAGGCTTTGCGGGCGGGGCATGCGCGGGCGGGGCATTTAGGGGTGGCGGAACACGGCGGAGTGGGCAGGCGAGGCGGCGCGCGGGCGCAGAGCGCAGTTTTGCGCCGCGTTCCCCGGCGGGTGCTTACGTTTCCGTGGTCGGCTTTTGCGGTAGCCTGGGCGCAGGAACGCGAAGAGCGGCGTTTATTTCTCTGGCTGCCGGTGTGCGCTGGCATTGGTGTATTGCTCTATCTCAGCGCCGACACGGAGCCGGTTTTCTGGCTTCCCGCCTTGCTTTTATGTGGATTTTGCAGCGGTGCCTATGTCCTACGCCAACAGCGCTTGAGTTTCAGCATTTTTTTGATGTTTGCCAGCGTCATGTTTGGTTTCATCTGTGGCGAGTTCCGCACGTGGCGTGTGGCCGCGCCGGTTCTCGACCGCATTCGCATCGTGCAACTTCGCGGGGAAATCGAAGAGCTGGATCAAAAGCGGATCGGCGCCCGTTTCCTGCTGCACGTGCAAACCGCTGAAGACAGTAACGGCGCGCCGCTGCCGTTGGAGACCACGCCGCGCTATGTGCGGCTTTCCCAGAAAAAGCCGTTCGCGTTACAGGCGGGAGATACGGTGATACTCAAGGCGCGCTTGCTGCCGCCCGCCCACGCTTCGATTCCGGGCGGATATGATTTTGCCCGCACCGCCTATTTCTCCCGGATCGGGGCGGTGGGGTCGGTTTTGGGAGCCATAGAGCTTGCGCCGCAAATGGCGTCGCTTTCGCTTTACGCCCGGTTTATGCAGAGCCTCGACCGCGCCCGCAACACTCTGGCTTAAAGGGTGGATACCATCATTGGTGGTGACGAGGGGGCGGTTGCCGCAGCGATGGTGGCCGGAAAGCGCACACTTTTGTCGGAAAATGCGCAGGAGCTTATCCGCGAGGCCGGAATATTTCACATTATCACCATCTCCGGCGTGCAGATGACCCTTGTGGCCGGAATGATTTTTTGGGTGACGCGGCGGTTGTTATCGCTGTTTGACACTCTGGCGTTGCGCTACCCGATCAAAAAAATATCAGCTTTGGTGGCGATTTTTGGCGCAATTTTTTATGATATGGCGACCGGTTCGCGGGTGGGAACCGAGCGCGCCTTGTTCATGACCTTGATATTGCTTGGTTCGATTTTGGTTGATCGCGGCGCGCTTACCATGCGCAATCTCGGGCTGGCGGCGGTTGCGGTGATCATGTTGGAACCCGAAGCGATTATGGGAGCCAGCTTTCAATTGTCGTTTGCAGCGGTCGCGGCGCTGATTGCTGTGCATGAGGCGCGATATCGCAGACCATATGACGACGAGGAATTGAAGCCGGTGCCGCGCGCGGCAAAGCCGGCGGGCTGGGGTTGGAGCAAAATTTTATTTTATTTTAGCAAGACCGGGCATCATATCGGACAGTTGCTGGTGGCTACGCTGTGTGCCACCAGCGCCACCGCATCGTTTATGGCCGGGGACTTTCACGATCTTAGCCCCTATGTGCTGATCGGAAACCCGCTGACTCTGGTTATTATCGAATTTTTCGCTGTGCCGGGCGCGCTGATCGGCACATTGCTGTACCCGCTCGGGCTGGATGCGCCGGTGTGGCTCTATGTCGGGCTGGGCATCAAACTGGTGTTTTGGATGGCGCGCATCATTGCCTCCGCGCCGGGCTCAACGTTGCATGTTCACGCTTTTGCGCCTTGGGCTTTGCCATTTTTAACGCTTGGCGTACTGAACATGGTGCTTTGGCGCAGTTGGCTGTTGCGGCTTTTGGCAGTGCCATGTGTGGCGCTTGGCCTAACCGGAGCTTATGTCGGCGCGTCGTTTGATCTGGCAGTGCCGCCCACCGGGGATTATCTGGCCTTTCGGGGTGCTGACGGCAAATTGCAGATTGCCGGTAAGCGTCCGGGCGTTTTCGGTGCGGCTCAGTGGTTGAGCGCAGACGCCGACGGCCGCACGGTGGCAGAGGCAAAATCCACCAGCCAGAACTGTGATAAGTTTGGCTGTGGTCTGCATTTGCCGGACGGGCGGGGCGTCGCCATTGTAAGCTCCCCGGCCTCGTTTGAAGAAGACTGCACAAAAGCAGATATTATTGTATCAAGTTTTGAGGCGCCGGAGTCTTGTTCGGCCAAATACATTTTTGACCGCAAGCACCTGAATGAGCTTGGCGCTGTTACGCTGCAGTATCAAAATGATGTTCTGACGTCGGAGCGGCAAAGTCACACCGACCGGCCTTGGTCGATTCAACCCAAGCCGCGTGTTTACGCTAGCGTATCTGTGGCGCGACGCCCGTCAAAAGCTGTCACAAACGGTCCTGAAGCCTCGAAAAGCTTGAATGCTAACCAAGGATCTCTGCCGCCCGCCCGCCCGGCAATGCCGGACGATGATGCCTTGATGGAGCAAATCGAGAGCGGTATCGCTGACACCGACCTGTGAGAAAGCTCGAGGCTAGTAGCGGCGCATCAAACTAATCAATCGGCCTTGAATCTGCACACGATCTTGCGCAAAAATACGCGTCTCATAGGCCGGATTTGCCGCTTCCAGCGCAATTGCGTTGCCACGACGGCGCAGCCGCTTCAAGGTTGCCTCCTCATCATCAATGAGGGCGACGATGATATCGCCGGTTTCGGCAGATTCCTGCCGCCGGATGAGGACGGTATCACCATCCAAAATTCCAGCCTCAATCATCGAATCGCCGCGCACTTCAAGTGCGAAGTGCTCGCCGTTGCCCAAAAACTCCGGTGGCACGGAAATCGTGTTCATTCTGGTTTGAATGGCTGAGATCGGTGTGCCCGCTGCAATTCTGCCCATGAGCGGAATTGATACAGCGTGCTGAGCGTCATCCATATCGCGCGGAGCGGATGGCGCGGACGAGGGGCGCAGCCGCCCCAAGCTGCCCTCGATAACGCTTGGAGAAAACTTTTGCACGCGCGACGATGGCGTCGACGATTCGGGCATACGGAGAATTTCGAGCGCGCGGGCCCGGTTTGGCAGGCGGCGGATGAACCCGCGTTCTTCCAGCGCCATGATCAAACGATGAATTCCGGACTTGGAGCGCAAATCCAAAGCCTCTTTCATCTCTTCAAACGAGGGCGGAACACCGGATTCTTTCAGGCGTTCGTTGATGAATCGCAGAAGATCGCTTTGTTTTTTCGTTAGCATGGCCCGCTTGCTCCAGCAGTGATTCAGCACAGAACCAAATCAAATCATGAACAAACTCTATATGTTCTTTTTGTGTTCTGCAAGCACAGTGATTGGATTCCTAATGATTTAGGGCTTATTTTGCTTACACTTCAAAGCTCAACGGCATCTTCTGTCGAATGGGATGGCTTGAATTCGATGTCGTAAATTGTTCCGTAAGCGTCGATTAGCGCCTGCATGGACTCATGGCAAGTGCGTCCCCACTGGTTGGAGAATGCATAGGTGCGACTGTTGGCGTGAATCAGTTGATCGTCCGCTGTAAACCATCGAGTGCTATCGAACGAATCTGTAGTACTTTTTGCTGCTTCACAATATTCTTTGCTATTTAGCGTGCCGTCGACAACGCGCCAAATTTGGTTTTGGCGATGCGTTTCAGACAGCTTAGTTTTTATGTCCTCCGGGTCTACGTTTTGCGCCGTTAGATATTTCACGATCCTGTATATGGCATTCCGTTTAGACAATGCCTTAGTAACTCTGCCCTTGAATGAAATATCATATTTGGTGTAGTCCCGGTCCACATTCGTAGAAATTCGCTCCACAGCTCGCTTTCTTTTCAACTTTATTTGATAGGCATCTGCTTCGGGAAGTGGAATTATGCGCTGAACATCCAAAAATACAGAGTTTTCTGTTTTCTGTTGGGGCATTGAGTTTAAAATATAGGGCTTGATGCGGACACAACTAATGTTAATGCCTTGATCAATCAACCACATTACGGAAGTGGTTACTTCCTTCGAGAATTCGGCTGAAACAAGAACAATTCTTACTTTTTGTGCGAATTCTCTCTCATCGGGTTCTTGCCAACCAAGAAATTCCAATATTTGTGCAAGCGCATCAACATCCGGTTGTTTCTTATCCGACAAATATTTTTTATATGTATCAACAGCGTGGTCAAGTGTCATGGTTGACACCATTGCAGCATATCGTATCGCTTGCAGTTCCATATGGCCGCCATCCTCTGACCGTTTTAATTCGAATACGATCAGATCCGCATTAGTATTTATTCCCAGTAGGTCGATTCGACGAGTTGAGTCGTTCCAGTCGCAAAACTCTTCTGAAATGATGAGTGTATCCGGTGAAATTTTTCAATTTTTTCTCTTAAAAGTCGCTGCAAGTCCTCTCGCTCGCGAATTCCAATTTCGCTGAAAGTTGTTTCGCGCAAGCCTGAAATTTCATTCTTCGTCAATTCAAAAATTGCCATGGGCGGTTCCGACCTACTTGTGACTTAATATGTGCAATGATTTCATACTTCAGGCTTGAATAAAACAGAGCGATCACGGGTGAAATGTTCGAAAAACGGCAGCGCTGCCGCTCCTATGGCTCTGGCTTGCGGCCCGACCTTGCCCTCGTACACTTTGAAGCTGGCGGTTCCTTGCAGATCATAGTCGGCCAAATTGGCAATTGTCTGCGCGACGAGGTCGCGTTTTACGGCTTCGGGAAGCGCGCCGTCGATAATTGCCGCATCAAAATCAATGAATGACACCGCCGACACAATGGCAAAGGCCAAGTGTTTCGCTGATTCTGATACCCACTGGTCTAAAGTTTCGCCAAAATTGTCCCAGCGCTCCGGCGTCAGCCAAATTGGCGAGGGTTCTATATGATGCTCTCGCAAGCGGTTTTCTAAAACATAAGTGGAAGCATGGCGGATGATTTGCTGGTGGCTCAAGCCGCCGGAAGCATTGCGAATGGTAATAGGCAAGGGGCCTATCGCGCCTGCGTATCCGGTTGGGCCTTGGTAGAGGTTGCCATCCAGCACAATGCCGCCGCCAATGAAAGAGCCGATGAAAAAGTATACGTAGCTGCGGTGTTTCCAACCATTGCCAAAAATAAGCTCGGCGCCGCAGGCGGCGCTGGCATCGTTGCAAAAGGTTACCGGCCACCGGCAGATGTTGGAAATTTCGGTCTGAATGTCGGCGCTGCGCCAGCGGTCGAGAATATCGCGCGGTGCACCGGCTTCGGTTTCCCAGTTCCACAATTCAAACGGTGAGGCGATGCCCAGCCCGGCAATGCGATCAACTTGCGCTTCTGGCAGGTTAACTTCAATCCAATCGATGTTTGATTGCACAAATTGCAGCACATCTTCCGGGGTCGGGTAGGCGTAAGTGTGTTTGCGGCGCAGCTGAACTTCGCCCAAAAAGTTGATCAGAACCAAGTCGCATGACCGGCGTCCGATTTTGAGCCCAAGGGAAAAAGCGCCGTCCGGATTTAGCCGAAATGGTATTGTCGGCTGGCCGACTTTGCCGCGCAGCGGCGCATCGCGCAGTAAAAGACCGTTGTCTTCCAGCACGTTGACAATGCCGGAGATGGTTTGCGCCGATAGTCCGGTGAGGTTGGTGATCTCGATTTTAGACAGTGAAACGTTGCGGCGGATTAACGACAAAATCAACCGTTCGTTATAGGCGCGCACGCCGGTCTGGTTTGTGCCGCGGCTGGCATTTTCCTGACGGGAATCGGAGCCCTCCGGCTGAGCAACGCCAGCTTTCCTGTTTTGCATTGCGACCTGATCCTACCTGTTTTGCACCCGATCTGCGCCGGACATTTGCCCGCCAAGATCATGTGCCTTAGCCTTTCTGTCAATAATTAAATCCGATTGATTTATTAATTGACATGCCCGAAATCTTGGTGTTTGCTAACTCATGTAACAAGGTTGTTGCCGGATTTTTGCAAGAAGCAGCGTCCGGAGATGCAATATTCTGTTGCTTCAAGGCAGGATTTAAAAAATCCGTCCAAATGTGAACTAAATCTCTGGGAGAGAAATCGTGACTCATAAATTCCGCTTTTTGTCTGCAACGGCTGCTGCCGTTTTGTCACTCGCCGTTTTGGGCGCCGGTGCGGCCTCGGCTGAAACCTTGGTTGGTCTCATCACCAAGAACAACACAAACCCTTTCTTCGTAAAGATGAAAGAGGGTGCGGAAGCTGCCGCAAAGTCTGGCGGCTTGAAGTTCCAGGCTTATGCCGGTAAGGTAGACGGCGACGCTGGTCCACAGATCGAAGCCATTGAAAACCTGATCGCCGCTGGCGCAAAGGGCATTTTGATCACTGCTTCGAATGATACCGTCATTCCAGCGCTGAAGAAGGCCCGCAAGGCTGGCATTCTGGTTATCGCGCTCGACACTCCAATCAGCGACAAGGATGCAACAGACGCAACCTTCGCAACCGACAACTTCCAGGCTGGCATCTTGATCGGCCAGTGGGCGAAGACCACCCTTGGCGACAAGGCTGCTTCAGCGCACATTGGTATGCTCGACATCAACAAAGACAACATCTCGGTTGACGTTGCTCGTGACACCGGATTCTTGAAGGGCTTCGGCATCGAAGTTCCAGATTTGAAGGTTATGGGCTCCGAGAAGGACAAGCGCGTTATCGGTCACGAATCTTCGGGTGCAAACCCAGAAGGCGGCGTGAAGTCGGTTGAGAACCTTCTCCAGAAGGATCCGGCAATGAACGTGGTTTACACCATCAACGAACCAGCTGCTGAAGGCGGCTTCCAGGCTTTGAAAAAGGCTGGCAAGGAAAAGGGCGTTGTTGTTGTTTCGGTTGACGGCGGCTGCCCAGGCGTGAAGTCGGTTAAGGAAGGCGTTATCGGCGCAACTTCCATGCAGTTCCCATTGTTGATGGCTTCCAAGGGCGTTGAAGCCATTGCAGCCTTCGCTAAGGACGGCACCAAGCCAAAGAACTCTGAAGGTCTTGATTTCTTCAACACCGGCGTTGAGCTGATCACCGATCATCCAGTTGCCGGCGTGAAGTCGATTACATCTGAAGAAGGCCTGAAGAAGTGCTGGGGCTAAGACTTTAGCCTAAAATAAC
>JAYVYB010000062.1:0-17742 GCA_043784625.1 Methylovirgula sp. | reverse complement strand
ACGGCACCGTAGCTGTGTTCGAAGACCTGTATGGCAATAAGTGGGACTTGATCGAGCCCAAAACTTAAGGTTCAGATCAAACTCAGCGTTTACCACTCGGCGTTGCGACATAGGTGTTGATGACAAACAGCTCCGGATCGAGCTTCGGGGCGCTATCAACATTGAAGAGCGACACCACCGTGTCGGCACCTTGCGGATCTGTGACCACCCATTGTTTCAGCTCAAAAGTAGCCGGATCAAAAATCAACCGTATGCGCGAGGTGCCACCAAGCGTCGCCTTATCCTCAATCAAAATAGCCACGTGCTGGTCGTCACTTTTGACATCAAGGACCTTGGTGTCCTTGGTCAGGTCCAGCTTGTTGGAAAGCAAAAACTTCAGCGGCGTTTGGGAGATCAGGTACAGATCTTGTGTGGCCAATTTTTTATCGCGAATGGCGACTGAAGTGCCATCGGCAATAATTTGCAGCGCTGCGGGGGCATTGTATTCAAAGTGCATTTTGCCTGGCTTCTGCACATAGAGCTCACCCTCTGTGCGGCGACCGGAGCTTGAAAGCTGAACGAACTCCGCCGAAAACGCCGATTGGCCATTGAAAAACGCATTGGCCTTGGCGACGGCTTCGCTGGATGTCATTTTGCCTGCCGTAGAGGGGGGCGCGAGCGCGGGAGCTGCGGGAGCCACCTTGCCCGGCTTGGGCGGATTGGGCTGCAATTGCAGCGGCGCAGTTTGCGCACCCGCAGAGCTGATTAAAGTGAGACTGCCAAAAGCCAGGCTGCTGAGTGCAATCAGGGTCATATGCCTAAAATTCATAATGAAAAGCTCTGTTTAAACCAATGTAGATTTGGCGTTCGCTTGTGGCGAATGTGAGACGCAACTGCGATGAACTCAAGACAGGTGTTTCCTAGTCATCATCACCAAAGGGTGCACGATCCACGCCATTGCCGACCAGAATTTCGCGTTTTCCGGCGTGATTGGGGGCGCCGACAACGCCTTCTTTTTCCATGCGCTCAACAATTGAGGCGGCCTTGTTATATCCAACTGATAAGCGGCGCTGAATATAAGACGTTGAGCATTTACGGTCGCGTAGCACAATGTTGACGGCGCGGTCATAGATGTCGCCGCCCTCTTCCGCATCCATGGAGCCGGGGTCGCCCAAAGGCTTGGCGTCGTCATCGACCCCTTCCTCTTCCTTGGTAACGCCTTCAATATATTCCGGCACACCTTGGGTTTTGAGATGGGCAACAACCTTTTCAACTTCCTGGTCGGATACAAATGGCCCGTGGACGCGGCTGATGCGTCCGCCGCCAGCCATGTAGAGCATGTCGCCCTGCCCCAAAAGCTGCTCGCCGCCCATTTCACCCAGAATGGTGCGGCTGTCGATTTTCGAGGTAACCTGAAACGAAATACGGGTCGGGAAGTTGGCTTTGATCGTGCCGGTTACAACATCCACAGAAGGGCGCTGTGTTGCCATAATCAGGTGAATACCTGCGGCGCGCGCCATTTGGGCAAGGCGCTGGATGGTGCCTTCCACCTCTTTGCCAACTTGAATCATCATGTCAGCCATTTCATCGACCACCACAACAATGTAGGGCAGCGCATCGAGGCTCATTTCTTCCTGCTCGTAAACCGCCTCGCCTGTTTCCTTGTTAAAGCCGGTTTGTACTGTGCGAATGATAACCTCGCCCTTCTCGCGCGCCTCGGCAAGGCGGGCGTTGAAGCCGCCAATGTTGCGGACGCCAACCTTTGACATCTTGCGATAGCGGTCTTCCATCTCGCGAACTGCCCATTTCAGCGCAACCACTGCCTTTTTCACATCGGTCACCACCGGAGTGAGCAGATGCGGGATTCCGTCGTAAACCGAAAGTTCAAGCATTTTCGGATCGACCATGATCAGGCGGCATTCCTCCGGCTTGAAGCGGTAGAGCAGCGACAGGATCATGGTGTTGATGCCCACCGATTTACCGGAGCCGGTGGTGCCCGCCACCAAAAGATGCGGCATGGTGGCCAGATCAACAATCACGGGTTCGCCGCCGATGGTTTTGCCCAAGGCAATCGGCAGTTTGAGCTTGGACTTTTCAAAATCCTCGCAGGCGAGCATTTCGCGCAGAAACACCATTTCGCGTTTGTGGTTTGGCAGTTCGATGCCAATGGCATTGCGCCCTGCGACAACCGCAACGCGGGCCGAAATGGCCGACATAGAACGGGCGATGTCATCGGCCAAGCCAATCACGCGGGAGGATTTTACTCCCGGCGCAGGCTCAAGCTCGTACAGGGTTACGACAGGGCCGGGGCGTACATTGATAATGTCGCCCTTGACGCCGAAGTCCTCAAGCACACCCTCCAGCAAGCGGGCGTTTTGCTCCAGGGCTTCAGACGATATTTTGGTGACCGGCTGCTTTTTGGCATCGGCTAGAAACGCCAGCTGCGGAAGTTCGTAGGCAGGACGCTCGAAGAAGTTTGGTTGCGCTTCTTTGATGATGCGCTTGCCTTGTTTCAAAGGTGCCGGGCCGGCAGCAACGCGCGGCTGGGCCGTAGCTTCGAGGACATCATCATCCTCAAAGGATGCAGCCGCAGACGCCGGAGGCATGTGCACATGCGCAGCGGGTTTGAGGCGCGGCGATTGATCGGCGTCGTGCCGCGGCGCTGATGCAGCCGGGCGGCCAAATTGTGGCTCGCGACGACCGAAGTCGCCGTCTTCATGGTCGGCTTCAAAAGCGGACGATTTATCAGCCTGCTTCCAAGGGGCGCGTGGCTTTGGTGCCGCCGGTAATTTTGCGAGACGGCGGCGCTCGAGAAAGCGTGAAATTGAAGCTTTTACGGTCAATGCGCCGTGAAACAGCGCCCCCAGCGAAACCAGTCCAAGCCCGGGCTCGCCTTCGGCGTCGTCTGCATCATAAGCCACCTCGCGCGGGCGGGCGGCAGATTTTTTGGGCGGCTCGATGTCAAACTCTTCAACTTCCGGCGCGAGGCCAAAGCCGGTGCTGGCGGTCAGCGATAGCAACGCGGTGAGGCAGAGCGCAGCGCCGCACAGCAGATTTAGCAGGCGGGAGGTTCCGGCAAGCGCATGCGGCAAGCGCAAAACCGCATCGCCCAAAACACCGCCAAGGCCGGTGCGCAACGGCCAACGGTCTGTCACAGGGAAATAGGCGATGACACCAGCCGCGGCGATTGCGCCGACGCACCACAACATCAAGCGCAATCTGGAGCGGCTTAAACGGCGTTGGGTCAGCAGTTGCCAGCCCCATACCGACAGTGGTGTCAGCATCACCGCGCTGGTGACACCAAAAAGCTGCATCATCAAATCAGCAATGAAGGCACCGGAGCGGCCCAAAAGATTGTGTGTCGGACCCGCCACAGCGTGATTGAGGCTCGGGTCCTGCGCCGACCATGTGATGAGCGCGGCAAAGCTTGCGGCCACAAATGCTAGCAATGCCAAGCCAGTAAGCTCGGCCGTACGCCGCCGTAGATAGTCGCGGATCGGTTCGGGAATATAATCCATTAAATGAATGGCTGCTGCGCGCATGTAAAAAGCTCTTAATTTCCCGATCGTTATGAATCAGGCGCAATTCTTCAAATATCAAGCTAGAGCGGCAGCGTTAATGCGGCGTTAATGATGATCGGTGCCACCCGCACGTCTCCCAAAAAACAAAAAAGGCGAAGCCGAAGCTTCGCCAGTTTTCTGGGGGAGGAAGGAGCGCCCCGAACCAAAGTCCGGAGCGCGAGGAACTATCAGTAGTTGTAGGCGCGTTCGCCGTGATCGGTAATGTCAAGGCCTTCACGCTCAGCATCCGGAGCCACACGCAGGCCGACAATCAGGTCAACCAGCTTGTAGAGGATGGCAGAGCCGATACCCGACCAAGCCAAGGTGTAGAGCACAGCCTTGATCTGGATCCAGACCTGCGCAGACATCAGGTACTCCGCAGCAACAGCAGTGCCCGGCTTGGCAGCATAGTCAACCAAACCAGTGCCGCCGAGATATGGCGCAACCAGAACACCGGTCATGATGGCACCGAAGATACCACCGACGCAGTGAACGCCGAACACGTCAAGCGCATCGTCGTAACCAAACTTGCTCTTCACTGTCGAAACAAAGAAGAAGCAGATTGGCGACACCAGCAGACCCAGAACAACCGAACCCATCGGGCCGGCAAAACCGGAAGCAGGTGTTACCGCAACCAGACCGGCAACCGCGCCGGAGACCATGCCGAGCAAGGAAGGCTTACCCTTAACAGCCCATTCCAGAAACAACCAGGACAGAGCAGCAGCGGCCGTGGCAACGAAGGTGTTGACAAAGGCAAGAGCTGTAGTGCCGTTAGCTTCAAGATTCGAGCCAGCGTTAAAGCCGAACCAACCAACCCAGAGCAGGCTTGCGCCGATCATGGTCATGGTCAAGGAGTGAGGCGACAAGGCTTCTTTGCCAAAACCAATGCGCTTGCCAAGGAACAAAGCTCCGACCAAACCGGCAATACCAGCGTTGATATGAACCACTGTGCCACCGGCGAAATCCAGCGCGCCCATTTTGTAGAGATAACCGGCATTGCCGTTCACAGCATCAAGCGCGGCTTGAGCAGTTTTCTTGGCTTCGTCAGTTGTTGCAGCAGCAAGTGCCTTAGCGGCATCGCCGATCGCGTCCGGACCGGCCCAATACCAAACCGAGTGGGCAATCGGGAAGTAGATGAACGTGACCCAGAGGATCATGAAAATTACCACTGCCGAAAACTTCATGCGCTCTGCAAAAGCACCGACGATCAGAGCCGGAGTGATACAAGCGAAGGTCATCTGGAAGGCCATGTAGGCCAATTCCGGAACGACAACGCCGTTCGAGAAGGTGGCGGCAACCGCGTTGGCATCAACGCCCTTGAGGAACGCCTTACCAAAATCGCCAATGAAAGAGATGTATGACCCATCAGCGGAACCGCCGAAAGTGAGCGAATAGCCATAAAGCACCCAGATTACCGCAACCAGCGAGACAATCATGAACACTTGGCTGAGCACCGAAAGCATGTTCTTGGTGCGGACCAAGCCGCCGTAGAACAAGGCCAAGCCGGGAATCGACATCATCAAAACCAAAGCGGTGGAAATTAGCAGCCAAGCTGTGTCGCCCTTATTTGGCACCAGCGCAACAGCGGCGGCAGCGGCGGGTGCCGCATCTTCCGCATGGGCTGCGCCCATCATCAATGCCAACGCGGATAGCGCCAACATTGGTTTTACAAAACGTGAAAGTTGCATGTGGGAAAACTCCAAAAGAATGGCTCAGAGCGCTTCTGAATCTTGCTCGCCGGTGCGGATGCGCACGGCTTGCTCAAGCGGGGTAACGAAAATCTTGCCGTCGCCGATTTGGCCGGTGCGGGCAGCGCCAATGATCGCTTCAATGGTTTTTGCAACCAGCGAGGAGTCAACAGCGACTTCGATTTTCAGCTTTGGCAGAAAGCTCACGGCGTATTCAGCGCCACGGTAAATTTCGGTGTGGCCTTTCTGGCGACCATAACCTTTGACTTCGGTGACTGTGAGACCGTGCACACCAATCGCGGTAAGCGCATCTCGCACCTCGTCCAATTTGAAAGGCTTAATAACAGCCATGACTATTTTCATTATTGGCTCCTTTTTATCATTTCGCACCAACGCAACAGCGGCAGGTGACGCCGCGCGACCCCCCTATCAGCGGCCATGCTTGCGCCACACCTTTCAAGATGTGTGCCAACTGCGGGGGAATGTTAAAAAATGTTTAAATTGCGGCAAATGCACCGCAAATGAGCAGGCCAACCCGCTTGATGAATCACAAAGCAGCAGGTGTCTGCCTTTTTTGGCGCGATTGCGTAAAATATAGGCACAAAATCTGCCTTAATTTCAGGCAAACGCGTTTGCCTGATTATTGAGCAGCGTTTTTAGCCGGGACCGAAGTTTGCCGGATCAGGCCTTCTTGAGCAACTGAGGCAACCAAGGTGCCGTCCAGCGCGTAAATGAGGCCACGTGTCAGCCCGCGCGCTCCAAAGGCATTGGGGCTATCCTGCGTGTAAAGCAGCCACTCGTCAGCTTTAAAAGGCCTGTGAAACCACAAGGCGTGGTCAAGGCTCGCCATCTGCAATCCGGGCTGAAAAATCGAACTGTTATGGGCAATTAGCGCTGTATCCAGCAAGGTCATATCCGATAAGTAGGCCAGGACCGCGCGATGAATCGCCGGATCATCCGGCAATTTTCCATCGGCGCGGACCCATAGGCTTTGTCCCGCAGTCGCCGGGTTTTTGCCGAAATACCGATCATAGGAAACCGGACGCAATTCAATAGCGCGATCCTGAGCAAAATATGCGCTCACTGATTTTGGCAGGACTGCGGCATACTGAGTCAAAATATCTTTCAAGCTGGGCAGCTGATCCGGCTTTGGCACATCCGGCATCGGAAAAGCATGATCGAAGCCGCCTTCCTCCACCTGAAATGAGGCGGATAGCGCAAAAATCGCCCGACCCTTTTGCTTGGCAACACAGCGGCGGGTGGCAAAGCTCTTGCCATCGCGGATGCGCTCCACTTCAAATTCAATCGGCACAGAGGTATCGCCTGCTAAAATAAAGTAAGCATGTACAGAATGCGGCGCGCGGGCGCTTTCAACTGTGCGGGCGCAAGCGACCAGCGCCTGCGCAATCACCTGCCCGCCAAACAGGCGACCCCATGCAGTGGAATGGCATTGGCCGATAAAGCCATCAGCGCCGGTGGCTTGTAAATCCAAAATGTCCAACAGCCCGGTGAGTGTCACTGACATGAGAAGTCCTTTGATTGATGCCGCACTGTTGGGCGCAGTTTGCGCGTGCGCGTCCAAAGGTCAAGACTACATGGCAAATAGTTCACATCTAATCGTTTTTTAACATAAGGATTTGCTTATATGTTTATTGCGCTTGGTTGGGCTTTCTGCTAACAAGCGCGCAATAAAATTTTATTCCAGAATTTTCCTCCAGACACGGGTGTCCCATGAGCAAGCACGATTACGCTGTTGCCGATATGAAACTGGCCGATTGGGGCCGCAAAGAATTGCAAATCGCCGAAACAGAAATGCCGGGCTTGATGTCCACCCGCGCTGAATATGGCCCGCAGCAGATTTTGAAAGGCGCCCGTATTGCCGGCTCCTTGCACATGACCATTCAGACCGGCGTGCTCATTGAGACATTAAAGGCGTTGGGCGCAGACGTGCGCTGGGCATCTTGCAATATTTACTCAACCCAAGATCACGCTGCTGCGGCAATTGCTGCCACCGGAACCCCGGTTTTCGCCATTAAGGGTGAGAGCCTGGTTGATTACTGGGACTATACACACCGCATTTTTGATTGGGCCGACGGCGGCACACCCAACATGGTTTTGGATGATGGCGGCGACGCGACCATGCTTATTCACCTTGGTATGCGCGCTGAAGCTGGCGACGTGGCTTTCCTTGAAACCGCTGGCAACGAAGAAGAAGAAGTCCTTTATGCCGCAATCAAGAAGCAGCTGAAAGCAAAGCCGGGCTGGTATGCCCGCAACGGCAACGCCATCAAGGGCGTGACCGAAGAAACCACCACGGGCGTTCATCGCCTGTATCTTATGGCGAAAGAAGGTAAGCTGCTCTGGCCTGCGATCAACGTCAATGACTCTGTTACCAAGTCCAAATTCGACAACCTCTATGGTTGCCGCGAATCTCTGGTTGACGGCATCCGCCGCGGCACAGACGTGATGATGTCGGGCAAGGTTGCCATGGTTGCCGGTTTCGGCGACGTGGGCAAGGGTTCCGCCGCCAGCTTGCGCAATGCCGGTTGCCGCGTGATGGTTTCCGAAGTTGATCCGATTTGCGCCTTGCAGGCGGCAATGGAAGGCTATGAAGTCACCACCATGGAAGACGCCGCCCCGCGCGCTGACATTTTTGTCACTGCAACCGGCAACGTTGACGTCATCACCATCGACCACATGCGGGCGATGAAAGATCGCGCCATTGTCTGCAACATCGGCCATTTCGACTCCGAAATTCAGGTTGGCGCACTGCGTAACCAGAAGTGGCACAATGTGAAGCCGCAGGTTGACGAAATCGAGTTTGCCAATGGCAAGCGCATGATCCTGCTCTCCGAAGGCCGTCTTGTGAACCTTGGCAACGCCACCGGCCATCCATCTTTCGTGATGTCGGCATCGTTCACCAACCAGACCTTGGCGCAGATCGAACTCTGGACCAAGCCAGGGCACTACGGCAAGCAGGTTTATACTTTGCCGAAGCACCTCGACGAAAAGGTTGCCAAGCTGCATCTGGCAAAGATCGGCGTCAAGCTGACCGAATTGACCGGTGCGCAGTCCACCTATTTGAACATTCCGACCAACGGCCCGTTCAAGCCAGAGTCCTATCGCTATTGATCTGAACAGCTTAAATTCAGACTCATACAATCGACGCTCCTCCGGATTATTTCGGAGGGGCGTTTTTTAATGACACGATCGCGCGAAAATTCGCCTCAGCGCCTTCCAACCCTCAGGGAAACCGCGTCCAGCTTCTGACCCCGCTTGCCGGAAACGCGCCCACCATGCGCCAGTTGACGAGTTCTAGTGGTTTCATGCGTGAAGACCACCAGATATGGTGCTGATTTTCTTTATGTTCTTGCCAAACAGGCATTCTCTATTTTAGTTTTGTTAACCACTTCCTGCCTGACTCAGTTAGGGGTTAAAGTGCACTGATTCGGGCGGTTGTTGCCCCTGCGCTGTTGTGTTTCGTGTGCGCGGATTATTCATTTTTCAAAACGGGAAAGCCATAAGATGATCCGGATAAAGCGTTTGCAAACCGCTTGTTCCCGCATAGTGGCAGACACCAAACGCCCGGCGCGCTTGATTGCGCCAGCGGCTTTATTGTCTTCCGTGTCCACCTCCAGCCTGATGGCGGCGGATCGGGTTTTCTCACCTTTAAATTCGATTTTGGAAAACCAGACCGTTTTCGGTATTTCGGTGTTCCTCGGATTGGTGCTTTTTGCCACGGTCACTTCGGTTTTGCATATTCGCGGCCGCAACCAGTGGCAAAATCAGGAATCATCGCTGGCGGCGGAGAACAATGACCTTCGGTTGCGGCTGGATCGCGCCAGTGTGTTCCTCTCGGCTGAGCCGCAAATCGTCATCGCCTGGGGCACGGCAACCGGCGAACCGGATATTGAAGGCGACATTTCACTGGTCAGTGAAGTGCCTATCGCCCGACGCGTGTTGGGATTTGGCTCGTGGTTGCCGCCCGGCGCGGCACAGGAAATGGAAAATGCGGTGGAGCGATTGCGCCAGCGCGGCGAAGGCTTCCGGCTCGCTTTGTTGAGCAGCAATGGCCGCCATCTGGAAGCCGAGGGGCGCGCCATTGCCGGGCGCGCTATTTTACGCATCCGCGATGTTTCCGGAGACAGGCTGGAGTTAACGCGGCTGCGTGAGCGGCATACAAAAACAATGGCCGAACTTACCACCCATCGCGCCTTGCTGGATTCTTTGCCACAGCCGTCCTGGTTGCGCGACGCCAATGGCAAGCTGTCATGGGTCAACGCCGCCTACGCCCGCGCCGTGGAAACCAAGGATTCGTTCGAGACCATTTCACGCGGCGTGGAGTTGCTCGATGGTGCGGCGCGCGAACTTGCCCGCGCCCACATGAAAGATAAGAAGACGTGGAAATCGCGTCTAGCAGCCGTGATCACCGGCGAGCGCCGCGCCTTTGAGGTGGTAGAGGTTCCAAGTTCTGCGGGCAGCGCCGGTTTTGCTGAGGACCTGCAAGAGCTGGAAACCGCCAAGGCCGATATTCGACGCCTGACCGAGGCGCATTCGCGCACCTTGGATCAATTGCAAACCGCCGTCGCCATTTATGACGGCAAAAAGCGGCTGGTGTTCTACAACGCCGCCTACCGCCATCTTTGGGGCCTGTCAGCAACCTTCCTCGACTCAAATCCCACCGACAGTGAGGTTTTGGATCGGTTACGCGCCGAACACCGGCTGCCGGAACAGGCGGATTTTCGCAGCTGGAAACAGTCGCTTCTTAGCGGTTACACCGGCCTCGAACCCGTCACCCACTCATGGTTTTTGCCGGATGGCCGCACCTTGCGGGTGGTGACAAACCCGAATTCGCAGGGCGGCGTCACCTATCTCTATGATGATGTGACCCAAGCCTATAATTTGCAATGGAAGTTTAACGCGTTAAACCGCGTGCAAAGCGAAACGCTGGACACGTTGCAAGAAGGCGTTGCCGTGTTTGGTTCCGACGGGCGCTTAAGCCTGCATAACCCGGCGCTCGCCGATTTATGGCGGTTGGATTTGGCGATGCTCGATCAGCGTCCCCATATCGATGCGTTTGCGCAAGCCTGCACGGCGCTTCTGCCCTCTAAAGAGGTTTGGCAGCAGTTGCGCAGCGCCGTAACCGGTTTGGCTGATGCGCGCGTCGGGCTCAAACAGCGCCTTAATTGCCAAAATGGTGCCGTGCTTGATTGTATTGTCGCGCCCTTGCCGGACGGTGCCACGCTGATCACCTTCTCTGACATGACCGCCAGCGTCGAGGTTGAGCGCGCGTTGGTGGACCGCAACGAGGCTTTGGTAGAGGCCGAAGCTTTGCGCAATAATTTTGTGCGGCACGTGTCCTATGAGTTGCGCTCGCCGTTAAATTCCATCGTTGGCTTTGTGGCGATGCTGGATCAGGAAATGGCCGGGCCGCTGAATGTTAAGCAGCGCGAATATATCGGCCACGTGACCCAATCTGCCGACGCCCTTATGGCCATCATCAATAATATCCTTGATCTGGCCAGCATTGATGCCGGCGCTATGGAGCTTAAAACCGAAGAAGTCGACATTGCCGAAACCATCTCGGAAGCTGCAAAGGGCGTGCAGGACCGGTTGGCGGCAGAAAATCTGAACCTCACGCTGGATGTGGCAGGTGACATTGGCACCTTCCCCGGGGAGGCAAAGCGCATTCGCCAGATTTTGTTCAATCTGCTGTCAAACGCCATCGGATTTTCTTCCGCAGGACAAAGCATCATGCTTTCGGCCAAGCGCAGCAAAACCAGCGTCGAATTCAAGGTGCTGGATCATGGACGCGGTATTCCGCCAGATGTGCTCGATAAGGTGTTTGAACGCTTTTCCAGCAATTCGCTCGGCTCGCGCCATCGTGGCGTTGGGCTTGGCTTGTCGATTGTGCGCTCCTTTGTTGAGTTGCACGGCGGCACAGTGCAGATAGACTCCACGCCTGCGCTTGGCACCTGCGTCACCTGCACTTTTCCGCTGCTGCAAGCCCATCTGCCGGAAGCGGCACAAGGCTCGCCATCGCAAGGCGCGACATCACAAGACTCGACATCGCAAGGCTCCTCTGCCGAAGTTGTTAAAGACACCAAACCAAATGAACCTTCCGCCGAGAGGGTCATCGCCAAACGCGCGCAAAGCGCCGGATAATCAGTAAAGGGCAAATCGCGTGAGTTCAGTCTCCCAAGCAGAACCGCAGGTCACCACTTGGAAAGTGGATTTGGCGCATGAGCAAGACACCCAACAGCTGGCCGAAGAGGTGGTGCTGCTGATTGGTGCCAATGACCTGATCACGCTTTCAGGAGATTTGGGCGCGGGCAAAACCACCTTTGCGCGGGCGCTTATTCGCCGGTTGTCCGGCGAGCCGGAGCTGGAAGTTCCCAGCCCGACCTTCACTTTGATGCAGATATACGAAACACCGCGCTTTCCGATTGTCCACGCCGACCTGTACCGGATCAAGCACCCCGATGAGATCGTTGACCTTGGTTGGGATGAGGCAAGCGAAGGCGCTTTGCTGGTGGTGGAGTGGGCCGACCGGCTGGGCGAAACCGCGGCGGCGGATAGTCTCGATATTTGTTTCACACTCGACCTTGCAAAAAACAATCAGGCGCGCACCGCAACCCTGACGGGCCATGGTAAATTTGCTGCAAGGCTGGTGCGCGCGCGCGCCATTCACGATTTGCTGGTCAAAGGCGGCTGGGGGGAGAGCATCCGCCATCACATGATTGGCGACGCATCCAGCCGCGCCTATGAGCGCTTGGTCAAGCCAAATGGCGAAACTGCCATATTGATGATTTCGCCGCCCAATCCAGATAATACGCCGATCCGCTTGGGCAAAACCTATTCGGCCATTGCCAAACGCGCCGAAAACATCACCGCCTTTCTGGCCATGGCGGAGGGCCTGCGCGAGCAGGGCCTGTCTTCGCCAAAGTGCTATGCGGCGGATACAACTGCCGGACTTGCTATTTTGGAGGATTTTGGCGTTGAGGGTGTCAGTGATGCCTCGGGCCCGATTGTTGAACGCTATGCTGAAGCTTTGCAGGTTTTGGCGCATTTGCACGGGCAGGACCTGCCCAAGCAGGTGCATTTTGGTGACCTCACTCACGATATTCCGCCCTATGATGTGGATGCGCTGGCGATTGAGGTGGAACTGTTGACTGACTGGTATGTGCCGCACGTGGCGCGCAAGAGCCTGTCCTCTGCCGCCAAGGCGCAATTTGTCAATGTTTGGCGCCGCGCGCTGCATGAGATGATCCATTCCAAACAAACTTGGGTGATGCGGGACTTTCACTCGCCAAACCTGATGTGGCTGCCACAACGCAGCGGTTTGCAACGGGTGGGTTTGCTGGATTTTCAGGATTGTTTGCTCGGCCTGCCCGCTTACGATGTGGCGTCGCTGTTGCAAGACGCCCGCCTGACTGTGCCGGATGCTTTGGAGATGAAGCTGCTACGGGACTATCTGGCGGCGCGGCGGGCGCAGAATGTCAATTTTGATGTTGTTGATTTTGCCAAGGCCTATGCGCTGATGGGTGCGCAACGCGCCACCAAAATCCTGGGGATTTTTGCTCGGCTTGATAAGCGCGACGCCAAGCCGCAATATCTGAAACATATGCCGCGCATGGAACATTATCTGGCCAAAGGCCTGGCACATCCGGCTTTGCGCGATTTGCGCACATGGTTTGTCGACTATCTGCCGCATCTGGTTGGCGAAGTGAAATGAGCCTTGCAGATAAAGCAAATTTACCCGCCGCCATGAAAGCCATGGTGTTTGCCGCCGGGCTTGGCAGCCGTATGCGTCCGTTGACCGATACAACCCCTAAACCGCTGGTCAAAGTTGGCGGCAAGGCAATGATCGACACCTTGCTGGATGCGTTGGCGCAGGCCGGGGTTTCCGAGGCGGTGGTCAATGTGCATCATCTGGCCGACCAAATTGAAACGGCCATGCAACAGCGCCGCTCCCCTAAAATAACTATTTCTGATGAGCGCGGCGCTTTGCTCGACCAAGGCGGCGGCTTGAAAAAAGCTTTGCCTATTTTCGGCGCGCAGCCGTTTTTCATCTGCAACACCGATGCCATTTGGATTGAGGGTCCGGTATCGAATCTCAAGCGCTTAAGGGCGCAATGGGACCCTGTCAAAATGGATATTTTACTGATGGTAGCCTCCACCACCGATGCGGTTGGCGTGGATTGGGCCGGAGATTTTAAAATGGCGGATGATGGCCGCCTCGCCCGCCGCAAGGAGGGCGAGGTGGTGCCCTTTGCCTATTCCGGCGTTGGCATCATCAAGCCCGAGCTGATCGCCGCGGTGCAACAGGACGTGTTCCGCCTTGCGCCATTGTTTTTTGAGGCGGCAGAAAAAGGCCGTCTCTATGGAATGCGGCTTGACGGGCATTGGCTGCATGTTGGAACAATGGACGCTATTGCGCAGGCTGAAGCCGTGATTCTGCAGGCGCGGAACTAGGGGCCTGTCCTTACCGGAACCTGAATTGCGCCGCACCCCGAACGTCTACACCATCACCCCCGAGACAGCCTTTTTGCCGACGTTGGTTGAAGCGCTGTTTGCCAACGCGCTTGACCTGAACGTTGATTACAACACTGATCCACTCAAGCTTGCCGATCTGACCATTTATGTTCCAACCCGGCGCGCTGCAAAAGCGTTGAGCACGTGCTTCGCGGCAAAAATGGATAACAGAGCCACGTTCCTGCCGCGTATTTTGCCGTTGGGTGGCTTCAGCGGCGATGAAGAGCCCTTGTTCGAGACTGAATTTACCGCGCAAAAAGCAATACCCGCGCTGGAACGGCGGCTGTTGCTGTCGCAGTGGATTCTGGCATGGGGCCTCCACTTGCGTGAGGCGGTGGTTTCGATTGCGGCTGATGGCTCCCGCAAAGCTATAGAACCCAGCGAAACCTTCAATTCGGTTGCCAATCCGGCCGATGCCTATGCGCTCAGCGGTGACCTCGCCTCATTGATTGATGAATGTGTGATTGAGGGTATCGCTTTCGAGAAATTTGAAACGCTGGGCCAAGGCACTTTTGATGACTATTGGCGCATTACGCTAACGTTTTTGAAAATCGCTTTTGAAAACTGGCCCCGGTACTTGCTCGAGAATGACATGACCGAAGCGGCGACCCAGCGCGCGATGCTCATCGACCACGAAGTGGAGCGCATCACGCAGGGCACCATGCGCGGCCCGCTGATTGTGGCTGGCTCCACCGGCACCAATGATGCCACCGCGCGGCTGATACGCGCCATTGCCAGCTCGCGGCGTGGCGCAGTGGTTTTGCCGGGGCTGGATTTGAGCCTGGACGAGCCGGGATTTGCCTCCATCGGCGAAGACGCCTTGGCCACGCATCCGCAGTCGGCGTTGGTTCGGCTGCTTGGCAAGATCGGTGTGGCCCGCGGCGAAGTGCATGAGCTTGGCAAACCGGGCCTGCGGTCGCGCTTTTTGAGCGAGGCTTTACGCCCGGCGCTTTCAACCGAAAAATGGCATCAGCAGCCGCCCTGGAGCGGTGCCGAACTTGTGGCAGATTTTGCCAACATCACTTTGATTGAAGCGGAAAACGAGCGCGAAGAAGCGCTGGCGATCGCCATTGTTGTGCGTGAGGCGTTGGAAAATCCGGCGCACACTGTGGCTCTGATTACGCCCGAGCGAACCTTGGCCGAACGGGTGAGCGCTGAACTTGCGCGCTGGGGTATTGTACCGGAAGAGAGCGCCGGAACCGGCCTTGCCCGCACGTCTGCCGGGGCTTTTGCGCTGCATATTTTAAACGCGGCGCGCGGATCAGACCCGGCAAAGGGACTTGATGCGGCAAGCTTGTTGACTTTGCTCAAGCACCCGTTGTGTCGTTTGGGACGAGAGGCAGCCGAGGCGAAAGTGCTGGCGCATCAGCTTGAGGCATGCGTGTTTCGTCAGCTTGATATTGATCTTGCCGGATCGTTGCAGGCAGCGGTTTTGGAGGCGGAATCCTTAGCCACATCCCGCCACGCCCCGGCTTTTTTACAAGCGCTTGACGCGGCAGACTGGGCTGCTTTGGCGGCCCTGCTGCAGGATTTGGATGGTGCTCTATCGCCCTTGCGCAATCGCGCACCAGCCTCACTGGGGCAGTGGGCAACGGCGCATATTGCAGCGCTTGAGTTGATTTGCCCGGCAGAGCTCAACGGGCGCGATGGCGCTGCCGTACTGGCGTTATTGCGGGAGTTGGAAACTACGGCAACGGCGGCGTTGGAGCTCAACCTCGACGACTATACCCATCTCTTATCGCAGATGATGGCTGAAAAAACTGTGCGGCAATATAAACCCGGCCATCCGCGCTTGGCAGTGTTAGGACTGCTTGAAGCACGGCTGATGAGCGCTGACGTGGTTATTCTGGCTGGTTTAGACGAGAAAATCTGGCCGCCGCAAGCCAAAAGTGACGCCTTGATGAACCGCACGATGCGGGCGGAGCTTGGGCTTTCCTCGCCCGAGCGGCGTCTGGGGCAAACAGCACATGATTTTATGATGGGCTTTTGCAGCGCAAGTCTGGTGATGACCCGCGCCAAAAAGCGCGGCGGCGAACCCACTGTTGCCTCGCGGTTTTTGCAGCGCATTGAAGCTGTTGCGGGCGAGCACATTGCGCGGTGCCGGGCGCTTGGTCTTGCCAAGCTCGATTGGGCGCGGCGCATTGATGACGGGCGGGCCGAACCGCTCAAACGGCCTGCGCCGATGCCGCCGCTGGATCTGCGCCCCAAGGCTCTGAGCGTCACCGCTATCGAAACGCTGAGGCGCGACCCCTATTCGATTTTCGCGGCGCGGATTTTGAAATTGCCAGTGTTGGGGCCGTTGCAACCGGACTTTTCGGCGCGGGACTTTGGCACCAAAATGCACGCGATATTCGAGCGCTTTGTTAAAGCCTCGCCCGGCAAAGCGCTTCCCGCCGCGCCTGAACATCTTTTGCTGAGCCTCGCAGCGGACGCTTTCAGCGGCGTATGGGACACAGCGGCATTTGCAACATTCGGCCGCGCCAAAGTGGAGCGTATGCTCGATCAATTTTTGAAATTCGAGCGCGGCCGCCGCGACGCCATCGTTGAAATTCACACCGAGGCGCATGGCAAGCTCAGCCTGTTTTTGGCTGATGGCAGCGCCTTTGTGTTGAGCGCTATCGCCGACCGGGCAGATTATAACAAAGACGGCAGCCTGACCTTGATCGATTACAAAACCGGCGCTTTACCGGCCCCCAGACAGGTGAACGCCGGCTTTGCACCACAACTCACGCTCGAGGTGGAAATGGCGCGGCGGGATGCGTTCAAGCTGCCAAAGGCTACCCCTATCGACGCGCTCTATGTTAAATTTAGCGGGCGCAACGGCGTTGAAGAGCGCTCGCCGCAGGGGGCCAGAGGCGGAGATTTGGCCGACCTTGCCGTCAAGCATTTTGATGAGTTGCACGGTTTGCTCAGCCAGTTTCGCAACCTCGCCACGGCCTATCATCCGCGCCCGTTTCCGCAATATGTGCGGGAAAATCTCGACTATGACCATTTGTCGCGTTTTAAAGAATGGTCCTCGCTTGGCGTTGACGACGAGGGCAGCGAATGATGTCCGATCCGTTTGAAATCACACGAGCGCTGCAACGCACAGCATCAAACCCGCACGTGTCGAGCTTTGTTTCTGCCAATGCCGGCTCCGGCAAAACCTATGTTCTATCGATGCGGGTTATCCGCCTGTTGCTGAACGGGGTGGCTCCGGAGCAAATTCTTTGTCTCACCTTCACCAAAGTTGCTGCCGCCAATATGGCGACCCGCATATTTGAGATTTTGGCGGGTTGGACGCGTTTGAGCGATGCGGATTTGAAAGCTGCAATCGAGGGCTACGGCGAAAGCGCGCCTGACGAAGCGATGCTGGCGCGGGCAAGACGCTTGTTTGCTTTGGCAGTGGAGACGCCCGGCGGCCTGAAAATCCAGACCATTCACGCTTTTTGTGAGCGTTTGCTGCATGTATTTCCATTTGAGGCCAATGTCCCGGCCAGCTTCCGCGTGGTACAGGATTTGGAGCAGGCGGAGCTGATGGCTCTGGCGCAACACGACGTGCTGACCGGCGGCGACGCCGACATTCGTGCGGCACTCGACATCTTGGTACCAGAAACCGAAGAGCAAAGTTTCAGCAAGCTGATGACTGACGCCCTTAAAAAGCGGGCTGCTTTTGCAGCGGTTATTGCCAGCCAACCCTCCCTCGAAATGCTGGGCTTGGACCTGCATGAAGCCCTTGGCCTTAATGCGGACGAAACACCTGCCTCCGTCCAATCTGCCATGCTCAATGGCGGGTGCAGCCCGTCACAGATGGTGGCGATGGCGCAGGATTTGGGCGAGACCTCGACACTCGGCAAGCTGCTGATCGCGGCGGCGCTTGTCCGTGACACCTCCGCCGGGCAGGAAGCCAAGCTCGAAGCTTACGCAGGGGTTTTCTTTACCAAGGAAGGCAAGCCGCGCGCAAACTGCGGACTGACAAAACCGCAAATTGCATCCCGCCC
>JAYVYB010000061.1:0-2199 GCA_043784625.1 Methylovirgula sp. | reverse complement strand
CTCGAAGGGCCCTCGATTACCGGGGCCTATCGGTTTTTGATGGAGCGCGGCAAAGCTGTCATCATGGATATCGAGGCTGAAGTACATTTGCGGGCGGATATACAGCGCTTCGGTGTTGCCCCGCTCACGTCAATGTATTGGTTTTCGGACACAGCCAAGCAAACGGCGGTGGACTGGCGTCCCGAGGTTCACGATTCGGATGGCCTCGCCCTGCTCACCGGCAGTGGCAAACATATTTGGCGGCCACTTAACAACCCTCCACATGTGGTTGCCTCCAGTTTTGCTGATAAAAGCCCAAAAGGGTTTGGCTTGGCGCAACGCGACCGCAATTTTGATCATTATCAGGATGGCGTGCGTTACGATCGCCGCCCGACTCTTTGGGTCGAGCCTAAGGGCGATTGGGGCCCGGGCGCGGTGCAACTGTTGGAGTTGCCCACTGACGACGAAATTCACGATAATGTCGTGGCTATGTGGGTGCCGGAAAAGCCTGCCAAGGCTGGTGATAGCTATAATTTCGGCTACCGCCTGCATTGGGTGGCGGACGAACCCTTCGCTTCAAAGCTCGGACGTGTGGTGGCTACGCGTCTCGGCAACGGCGGCCAGCCGGGCCAACCGCGCCCAAAGGGCGTGCGTAAATTCTTGATTGAATTTTTGGGCGGCCCACTTGAGACGCTTGCCGCAGGAGAAATACCGGTTGCGGTTATAACCACCTCGCGCGGCGAAATCAGCCCCTATAAGCAGACCGAGGCTGTGCCTGACGACGTGCCGGGTCACTGGCGAACTCAATTTGACTTGAAGGTGGAAGGCTCAGACCCGGTGGAACTTACACTTCACCTGAAGAGCGGCGAAAAAGTTCTGACCGAGGTCTGGGCCTACCAATATCATCCGTTTGATAATTCTTGAGCCAAATAACTTGGCTCACCATCGTGAAAGGAACGGACAATTCAGCCTGTTCACTAGGGTTTCAGTTTCTGAGGGCTTCAGTTTTGGAAGTTAGAAACCAGCCTGAGACTGATCTGGCTGACCGCCGCGAGACACAACGCTCGAAGGCACATTGCCAATGTCACAAGCAGGCTGACCTGCATAACCACAACCGGCAGCGTTCGGGCCAGCCTTGCTGACGTCACCAACTGTGCGCTCAACGCCGTAGATGGTTGGAGAGGCTTCTGTACCCTGCAGCATACGTGCATTGGCAGCGGCACCGCCAAAAAAAACGGCAGATGCAAGAACGATCGCGGAAAGAGTTGCGTATTTCATAGTATATTCCTTTTAGATTATTACAATTGACACTCAATTGTAAGGTTTGGCTATTTTTAGGGAAACACCCGCTCATCATAAACTCTGCAAAATCCAAATACCCTCACGCAACTACTTGCGAAGACATATTCAGAATTTTCGAATTCAAAGCGTTTGCGCGTTTCCTGCTGTAGAAACGTACCGGAGATGAAAAGGGGCCGTTTCAAGTTTTTTTCAAAAAACTTGCTATCCTGATTTCATTTTCAACGTTTGGTTTATCCAGCCGTTTATTTGCAAACCGGGCCGAGCGCAAAAAATGCGCCCGCTCCGTTGAACAGACTATTAAAAGCCAGCCTGGGCTGAATCAGGTGTGCCGCCGCGTGAAACTACGCTTGAAGGCACCGAGCCGATGTCACAAACCGGCTGTCCGGCGAAACCACAACCGGCGGCATTTGGGCCAGTCTTGCTGAGATCACCAATGGTGCGGTCAACACCGTAAATTGTTGGCGAAGCTTCAGTGCCCTGAAGTGAACGGGCCTGCGCAACAGCGCCGCCGAATGCTACTGCAGAAACGAATGCCAAAACGGCGATTTTTGAATATTTCATTTTACGCTCCTATTTGCTAGTGTTGCCAACGGGTTTTAGCGGGCTGGCAAATCAGAACTAAACTGTTTAGTTCATGCATTGCAATTAGCCCCCAACTAATGTAATGTCAACCCATACTGAACGGTTTAGTTAGGATTTTTCGATGGCACAGGAATCGAATGCAGGAGACCAGGATCGCAACACCCAAGATCACAATGCCCAAGATTTTGGCGCGTTCGTGAAAGATATGGGTCAGAGTCGCTCAGCGGCGCGCACCACGTGGGACAGCGATGCTGAAAACCGCGCTCCGAAGACCTGCGCAAAAAAATCCCAGATTCTGTTCGGCGCACGCAGCGCTTTTTACAAACTTGGCTTTGA
>JAYVYB010000060.1:0-1647 GCA_043784625.1 Methylovirgula sp. | reverse complement strand
GGCGGGCGGCATCACCATGCTGCTGACAGATCGTAACTTCGGCACCACTTTCTTTGATCCGGCCGGTGGCGGTGACCCGATTTTGTTCCAGCATTTGTTTTGGTTCTTCGGCCATCCAGAAGTTTACATTCTGATTTTGCCCGGCTTTGGCATCATCAGCCACATCGTTTCGACCTTCTCTAAGAAGCCAATCTTCGGCTACCTCGGAATGGCCTATGCAATGGTGGCGATTGGCGTCGTTGGCTTTGTGGTCTGGGCGCATCACATGTATACTGTGGGCTTGTCGCTCAACACGCAGCGTTACTTCGTGTTCGCAACCATGGTTATCGCAGTTCCGACCGGTGTGAAGATTTTCTCCTGGATTGCCACCATGTGGGGCGGCTCGATCAGCTTCCGCACCCCGATGGTATGGGCCATGGGTTTCATCTTCCTGTTCACCGTTGGCGGCGTTACAGGCGTGGTTTTGGCCAATGCCGCAGTAGACCGTGCCTTGCATGAAACCTACTACGTGGTGGCGCATTTCCATTACGTGTTGTCGCTCGGTGCCGTGTTCTCGCTGTTTGCGGCTTGGTATTACTGGTTCCCGAAGATTTTCGGGTACATGTACAACGAGACTTTGGGCAAGTTGCACTTCTGGTTGATGTTCATCGGCGTCAACATGACCTTCTTCCCGCAACATTTCCTGGGGTTAGCCGGTATGCCGCGCCGCTACATTGACTATCCGGATGCCTACGCATTGTGGAATTGGTGGTCTTCGGTGGGATCTTACATCTCGTCGGTGGCGATTCTGGTGTTCCTCTACACCATCTACGAGGCGTTCTCGAAGAAGCGTATCGCAGGCAACAACCCTTGGGGTGAAGGCGCAACAACGTTGGAATGGACTTTGTCCTCACCGCCGCCATTCCACGTGTTTGACACTCTGCCGCGCATCACCGGGACAGACCACTAAGAGCTTTATCGCTATAAAGCGTTACAGGTTCCCGCAGATATACCACCCCCGGGCAAAATCCGGGGGTGATGCGTTCCAGCAGCTCGGTTTGAGCTGCACTTCTAAATATCGGGTATAAGGCAAAGGCAATGAGTTTGGCCGAAACACCACAAGAATTGCGCATTTCGACAGCAGGCCCGCAGGACTTTATCGCCCTGCTGAAGCCACGCGTCATGTCTCTGGTGGTTTTCACCGCCCTAACCGGAATGGCGCTGGCACCTAGCAAACTTAATCCGTTTCTGGCGGTGATTGCGCTTATCGCCATAGCTATAGGGGCCGGGGCTTCGGGTGCGTTTAATATGTGGTATGACGCCGATATTGACGCAATCATGACCCGCACCAAAAAGCGTCCGATTCCATCCGGGCGTGTGACCGGCACCGAAGCTTTGGGATTCGGCTCAATATTGGGCGGGTTTTCGGTCTTGGTTCTCGGCTTCGCATCAAATTGGTTAGCGGCAGGGCTTCTGGCATTTACAATTTTCTTCTATGCCGTCGTTTACACCATGTGGCTCAAACGCCTGACGCCGCAAAATATCGTTATTGGCGGCGCAGCGGGTGCTTTCCCTCCAATGATTGGCTACGCGGCAATGAGCGGCGTGGTCAATTATGAGAGTTGTGTGCTGTTCCTGATCATCTTTATCTGGACACCGCCGCATTTC
>JAYVYB010000059.1:0-10527 GCA_043784625.1 Methylovirgula sp. | reverse complement strand
AGAGACTCGGCGCGCGACATAAAAAATCATACCCTGGCGCATCTTGATCTCTATCTGGAGGCCTACGAGGCGCGCGTTAAAGCAAGCGGCGGCCATGTTCATTTTGCCCGCACGCCTGAAGAGGCCAACGCAATCATCATTGGAATTTGCAATGAGCGCGCCGCGAAAACTGTGACCAAAGGCAAGAGCATGATCTCGGAAGAGATCCACCTCAACGACGCTTTGATCGCGGCCAATATCGAACCTGTAGAGACCGATCTTGGCGAATATATCATCCAGTTGCGCGGCGAAATTCCCAGCCATATCATTGCTCCGGCTGTGCATCTCAACGCCTCTCAAGTTGAGGCGGATTTTCGCCGCGTGCACACACACCTTGCTAAAGACCGCGACCTGAGCCAACCGGTGCAGTTGCTCACCGAGGCGCGCGGTATTTTGCGCGATAAGTTTTTGGCTTCCGATATCGGCATTACCGGAGCAAACTTTCTGGTGGCGGAAACAGGAACGTCCATCATCGTTACTAATGAAGGTAACGGCGACCTCACCCAGCTTTTGCCAAAAGTGCATATTGTGATTGCCAGCCTCGAAAAGCTGGTCCCCACTTTGGAGGATACCGCGCAGATTTTGCGGGTTTTGGCGCGCTCTGCCACCGGACAGGAAATTTCGGTTTACACAACACTGTCAACCGGGCCTAAAAGAGCGGCCAAGGATGGCCGCCCCGGAGACGTGGACGGGCCGGAGGAATATCATGTTATCCTGCTCGACAATGGCCGCTCCAATATGCTCGGCACCGAGTTTGAAGAAATGCTGCGCTGTATCCGCTGCGGCGCTTGTATGAACCATTGTCCGGTTTATCACGCAGTTGGCGGCCATGCTTACGGCTGGGTTTACCCCGGGCCTATGGGCGCTGTGTTAACGCCAAGCCTGATCGGTGTTGGCGAGGGCGGCAATTTGCCGAACGCATCGACTTTTTGCGGGCGCTGCGAGAGCGTTTGCCCGGTACGCATTCCGCTGCCAAAATTAATGCGGCATTGGCGCGAGAAAGAATTTGAACGGCACCTGTCGCCTGCTGCCGTGCGGTATGGGATAGGCATCTGGGCGTTTTTTGCCAAACGCCCAGCGCTTTACCGCTTTGGCACCGGCATTGCGATGCGGGCGATGGCGCTTGCCGGTCGCACTTCCGGCAAGTTTAAATGGCTGCCGCTGGCCGGTGGCTGGACCAAATATCGCGACCTGCCCGCTCCGCAAGGCGCAACGTTCCAGGCTCAGTGGAAGGTAAAGAAATGACCACTTCTTCAGCCCGCGACGATATCCTCTCGAACATCCGCCGCTCTCTGCATGTCAGCGGCAATGAAGCCCCGCGCAAAGCGGCAGTTGCGGCGCGGCTGGCCGAATCGGCAAACGGCGTTATTCCGCAGCGGGGCCAATTGCCAGACGAAGAGCGCGTGGCGCTGTTCACCTCGCAAGCCACAGCAACGTTTTGTACAGTCGCGCAGGTTAATCGCGCTGATATTCCGGCTGAAGTCTCGCGCTATCTGCGCGATAATAATCTGCCTGCCACACTGAAAATGGGAGCCGACCCGCGTGTGATCGGCCTCAAATGGAATGAAACGACGATGGAGATCAGCGTCGGGGCCTCAGACGGACGCGACTTGAACGGCCTTTCCCATGCTTTTGGCGGCGTGGCGGAAACCGGTACGCTGATCATGATTTCCGGCCCGGAAAATCCCTCGACCTTAAACTTTCTTCCCGACAATCACATTGTGATCGTATCCAAATCCGAGATCGCCGGTGACTATGAAACCGTGCTCAAGCGCATCAGGGACAAATTTGGCGCGGGCGAGATGCCGCGCACGGTGAATTTCATCACCGGCCCTTCGCGTTCTGCCGATATTGAGCAAAAGCTCCTCCTTGGCGCACACGGCCCGCGCGCGCTGCACATCATTATCGCGGCAGATACATAAAGCGTGGCGGCTATTTGTAATCGATTGCAAATTGGCCGAAAGCGCTTTAAGTTTTTAAATCCGTCCGTTTAATAAGAGCGCCCGCCAATGCCCCCATCCGGTTTTCAGCAAATAAACATCGCCCGATGGGCTGTCGCCGCGACATTCTTCGTCAATGGCACCCTGATAGGCGTGTGGGCCGCGAACATTCCGTTGGTTAAAGAAGCGCTTGGCTTGGACGCTCAGTTTTTGAGCTATGCGTTGTTTTCGGCAGCGTTTGGCGCATTGGCAGGAATGCCCTTCGGCGGCAAGCTGATTGCGAAATTTGGCAGCGCGCGGGTCACTTTGGTTTCCGGTTTGGGCGCGTTGGTGACCTTCCCTGCCGCCATGCTGGCGCCGAGCTACCCCGTTTTGCTCGCGGTGTTGGTTGCCGCAGGTTTTGCCAATGGCGTGATGGACGTGGCGATGAACGCACACGGAGCCCTGGTCGAGCAACGCATATCCCGTCCGGTGATGTCGTCATTTCATGCGGCATGGAGCACAGGCGGGTTGATCGGGTCGGGTTTCGTTTGGCTGGCGCTAAACACGCTTGGCACCAAACTGCTGGTTTTTGGAATGGCAGTGGTCTTGCTGGCGGCGTTTCTGCTCGCCATCTCCCGATATCTGAGCAGCACGCTGGATCAGGTTGCAGACGCGGCGCATTTTGCTCTGCCGTCGCGTCAAACTTTGGCGCTTGGTTCAATTGCGTTTTTAGGGATGCTGTCGGAAGGTGCGGTGCTGGATTGGAGCGGTGTTTATCTGCGCGAGCTGTTGGCCAGCCCCAGTTTGGCAGCCTCCGGCGTGGCCGGATTTTCCGGAACCATGGCGCTCAGCCGGTTTTTTGGTGATGGATTGCGCGCCAAGTTCGGGGCTGCAAGTTTGGTGCGCGGCAGCGCCGTCATCAGTCTGGCAGGCCTCGTCGTAGCGCTATTGGCGCATGGGCCTTTGTTAGCGGCTTTAGGCTTTGCGCTTATGGGCGTCGGTGTCGGCAACATTGCGCCGGTGATTTATGGCGCAGCCGGACGGCTAAAAGGGGTCGAGTCCGGAGTTGCCATCGCCTCAGTGCTAACAATGGGTTATGCGGCGTTCTTGCTGGGCCCGCCGCTGATCGGATTTGTGGCGCAGTTGACAACCCTACAATTTGGTCTCGGGCTGGTTGGTATTGCCTGCGCGCTTATAGCGGTGTTTTCAAGTTCGGCGGACACGTGAGTGCCATAACAGCGCGAGACCGGAAATCGGCCGAAAACATCGCTATGGTTTGATGTCTTTACATCTTGTTGACCATATCACCTGTAAATATGCTAGATTGGTTTTTTGGTTACTGCCGTCAGGGACGTTTGTTTTGTCAGGCTCGTTTTTCTCACCACGTTGTTCTTTCGTAAAATCATTTGCCGCAGCTCTGCTATTTGGGGCGTGCATGCCCGGCCTTGCGTTGGCACAGGCGCTTGATCCGCTTTCGCCCAATCCGATGGGGCCGGCGCAACCCGGTGGTTTTGTCAAACCCGCTGATCCTGTGGCACCGCTGGCGCCGCCTGTTGTAAGCCCGGGAGATCAGCCGGTTCCGGCGCTGGTCACTCCGGTCAAAAAGAAGAAGATAGCCAAACCCGCCCCGCCGCGCGAGGCCGCTCTCTCTGAGGACCCGACGCCCACGTTGCAACCGGAGACGTTTTTTGCCACGGCAAAGGCCTCCGAGCATTATTCCACCATTGTTGATGCCGGTGGGTGGCCGCTGGTGGTTGCCGTTCGCCCGGGCGCCAAAGGCAAGCCGGTGGAAGACCTGCGCAAGCGCCTCAAGATTGAAGGTGACCTTGCCGCAGAAGCTTCCGACGAAGGCATTTGGACGCCGGACTTAACTGCCGCGGTCAAGCACGCTCAGGCGCGCTATGGCCTCAAGCAGAGCGGCGTCGTGGCAGGCGCAACATTGCGGGAAATGAACGTTCCAGCCGTGGTGCGCTTCAAGCAGCTTGCCTCCAGTGCGCAGCGTTTGGCCGGGCTCAGCTTTTCGTTCGGCGACCGCTATGTGGTAGTCAATCTGCCTTCGGCTTCGGTCGAGGCGATTGATAACGGCGTGGTATCGCATCGTTATGTTGCTGTGGTCGGCGATGTGGAGCACCGTTCGCCCGAAACAACGGCGCGGATTGTCGCGATCAACCTCAACCCGACCTGGACCCTGCCAACCTCGATCATCAAGAACGAGATCATTCCGAAAATGCAGAAAAATCCGGGCTACCTGACCCGTGCCAAAATTCGCATTCTCGATGGTCACGGGCAGGAGGTTGATCCGGCCCGGGTTAACTGGAACTCGGAACGCGCCACCCTGTTCACGCTGCGGCAAGATTCCGGCGTGGGCAATGCGCTCGGCTCAATCCGCATCCAAATGCCGAATAAAGATGCGGTTTATATGCATGATACACCATCAAAGGCGTTGTTTGCGGCAGATTACCGCTTCGCGTCACATGGCTGCGTGCGCGTGCAGGGTGTCTATGATCTGGCTCAATGGCTGCTGGAAGGCACCAGCGGGTCACCGACCGGCGCGTGGGATGTTCCGGCTCTGAAAGGCATTGTCGCTACACAAGAGCGCACCGATGTAAAATTGCCCAAGGCTGTCCCGGTGGCGTGGGTCTATCTCACCGGTTGGGCCAATGGCGAAGGTGTGGCGCAGTTCCGCCCCGACGTTTACGGGCTTGATTCTGTTTCGGTTGATACTGTTCCAGCGGGTGGCCAGCCGCAACCTGTGGGCGCGCAACCGCAGCCTGCTATTCCTGCCACCACCAAACTCTAATACGCGAAGCCAGAGTGCCGCTGCAAAACCGCGTTGATCCGTTCGGTAATTTGCATGCGGTTGAGGCGCGCGGAACCCTCATGGGCAACCGTGGCGGGCGCTTTCACACTGCCGAGCAGAGTTTGCATACGCGGCGATGGGCGACACGCGCCGGGATTACGTGCCTTTGTGGTTTTAAGAACCGCAAACGCGAGGTGTGGGGCAATAGCTATACCGAACTCTTCTTTTTGGATGAGGTGACGGCCTTAAGTGCAGGGCATCGTCCGTGTTTTGAGTGCAGAAATACTGCTGCAAAAGCGTTTCAGCGCGGCTTTGCCGGACACTCCCCTAACGATTTTTCGGAGACTGGGTTTTCCGCGCCGGAAATTGACAAAATTTTACATCTGCAAAGACTAAACAATCGGCACAAGCGGGTGCATGCAGCGAACATCGATGATCTGCCGGATGGCGCGATGGTGCTTTGGCAAGATGCGCCCCATGCCATTCGCGGGCCATACCTGCTGGCGTGGAGCTTTGAGGGTTACACATCGGCGGTGCAGCGCCCGACGGCGCAAACAGTTGCAGTTTTAACGCCCGCCGCCAGCGTCGCCGCACTGCGGGTTTACACACCCGCTTTCCATGACAGCGCGGCGCGATTTTTTTAATCGGGCCAACTGGCAATCCAAAAAAGCATGTTTGCCGTCGGATCAGAGGGAACAAAGTACCCTGCTGAAGCGTTGAACAGCGCTCCATCACGAAGGCGGCACTCATGTCTTTCGATCAGATAGATGTCTTATCGGTTCTCAAAGTGTTGGATCTTGATGCATTTTTATTGTTTTGAAGGAAAATTCCGATGGTAAAAACTCCCGCTTCATCGCAGCATTTTTTGAAAACCCATAATACTTTAAAAGAAGAAATCCGCTTGAAGTCGGCGGCTTTGTTAAACACGCATTTGGCTGCCGCGATCGACCTGCACGCTCAAGTCAAGCAGGCGCATTGGAACGTGCGCGGTGCCGGTTTCATGGCTATTCATTTGTTGTTTGATACCGTTTCCGGCGAAGTGGAAGAATGGTCGGATATGCTGGCGGAGCGCGCCGGGCAACTTGGCGGCACTGCGCAAGGCACGGTTCAGGTTGTGGCGGCAAATTCGTTTCTGGTGCCCTACCCGCTCGGCCTTGCTCCGGTGAAAGAGCACGTATTTGCTATCGCTTCGGCTTTGGCGGCGTTCGGACAATCGACGCGCAAGGCCATCGACACATCTGATGACAAAAAGGATATGGTGACAGCGGATTTGTTCACTGAAATTTCGCGCGGCATCGAAAAACAGCTGTGGTTTGTAGAATCGCACATCACACTGCCGTGAGATACTCTAGCCACAGGGTAACTTGGCCATAAGGTCATCTTTAAGCGCGTAGTTTGAAGGCGGCATTGCAAATTGCCGCCTTTGCCCGTCACAATCTTCGCGGTTACTCCCGGCTGATGCCGGAATTTGAGCGCTGCCTTTTGCCGCCGGTTATTTCTTTTTGCCTGAACTGGCCGGCGCAATGAATGATGAGGTAGCCGCTGGCTTTGCCGGCTTATTGGCTTTGGGCTTCTTAGCCTCTTTGTTGCTTTTCATCTGACCTTTAGCCATGACACTCTCCATTGGTGGCGGTGGTTGTAACGGCACGGCGCGCGAAACACTCACAGCAGAGCGCAAGACTAACCCTAAAATCAAAAAGTCGCAGCTTTATTTGCGGCTTTTTTTAACTCGTCGATCCGTGTTTCAAGCTACTCCGCCAAAACGCGCGTTGGTGGAAACATCACCTCCACAAGAGTGCCTTCGCCGCGCTTGGACTTGATGATGAATGCGGCGCGATTGGCTTCCACCATGGCCTTGGTCAGCGGCAGCCCAAGCCCGGTGCCATTGGCTTTGCGTGACGTTTCCAGCTGGCGGAACGGCTCCAACGCGCGTTCGATGTCGTTTTCATTCATGCCGATGCCGGTGTCGCGCACCCGTATGACGGCATGACCCGCATCGGTCAGCGCGGTTGAGACAATCACCTGCCCGCCCGGATCGTTGAATTTTACCGCATTGGACAGCAGGTTGATGACGATTTGTTTTAACGAGCGCTCGTCGCAGACAATGTTCGGCAAGCGCGGCGCCAGTGAAACACGAATGATCACCCGCTCTTTTGTCGCTTGGGGCTGCATTAGCGCCACGCATTCCTGAATGACGGTGTTGGCATTGACGCTGGTAAAGGACAGGTCAAGGTTGCCGGATTCGATCTTGGACAAATCCAGCAGATCATTGACCAAGCTCATCACATGCATGCCGGAAGCGTGAATGTCCTTCAGATAATCCTTGTAACGCTCATTGCCGACAGGGCCGAACCGTTCCTGCCAAATCACTTCGGTGAAACCGATGATGGCATTGAGCGGAGTGCGGATTTCGTGGCTGATTTTGGCGAGAAAGTCAGATTTTTGATCAGACGTGCGTTCCGCTTGCTTGCGGGCCTCGTTCAACTCGCGTTCGGCCTTCTTCCAGTGAGTCACATCGCGCAAGACGGCGCAAAATTTGGAATTTTGTCCATTGCCGACACGGCCCAGCGTCATAAACAACGGTACCGCGCCGCCATGACGCTCGCGCCCGATGACATCGCGACCATCGTTTAGCACGGATGCAACACCATTTGATTTCAGGCCATCGAGATAATCCATTGCCGCCGCATGGCTCTCCGGATTGAGAAGAACAGTGAAAGGCTGCCCCGCGACTTCGCTTTGCTCAAAGCCTAGGAGCGCCTCGGCAGATCGGTTCACCTCAAGGATGTTGCCTTTATCGTCCAATACGATCACGCCATCGGTAGCGGTATCCAGAATGGCGTGAAGTTCGCGCGCCTCTGCCTCCCGAGCGCGCAGTTCCAGTTCAAGCTTTTTCAGCTTGGCGGAATGATCCGGTTCGCCAACCCGGCGGAACGCTAACAGGCTGGCAGGGTCGCCATTCCAGCTCAGCGATTGCAAATGCGCCTCGACATGTAAAATGTCGCCGGAGCGGGTCTGCAACGCCATCGTGTCTTTATCAGAACTGCCGGGGACAGGCGCATCATGCGGCGCGGCAAACAGCCGGTCCAGTCCGTCCTCTTCATGGAACTGATCAGCGTCGGCATAGCCGAGCATTTCCAGAAATACTTTATTGGTGAAAATTGGCACGTCGCCACGCGAAACCAGAATCCCAACGGGTAATCTATCGAGCAAAGCCGCACTGTTCGACGCCAGATTATAATCTGATCCATGCAGAATGTCGGCGACAGCCGGTATTTGCTGAGCGGGCGTGTGGTGCCCGGTGGTTACGTGCGGATGTTTGGCATCGGGCGCCGCGTCCATCACAAATTCGGGTTGCGGAGCATCAAGCGCAGCGACTGTATCATGCGATGATGCTTGACCCGAAAGCGCGGAATGCGATGTTAGATGAGGCTGTTCGTGAGCCAATAATTCATGCGCATCCGCCTCGGTAACAGGCGGGGTGTCTAGCGTTTGCGCTGTGGACGCCTTCGCTGATTCATCTTGCAAACGCGCGCCTAGGGCACGGGCGATTTCGCGGAACGCCATGCGCTCGCTTGTGCTGAGCAACACGCCTTCTTGATCATTTAGTCCGTGATACGGCTTGGCGGGATTTAGCGGGATAATGTTGTCGCGGTCTGTACTGATTTCAGTTCTCGCCGAATGAAGCAGGCGCTGAGGATCCGGTTCACGCGGTAACACGGGCTCAATCACGTCGGGGATCGGCTGAAAAGGCTCAGCTGGGTGCGCGCTCAGTTCGGGTTGAGGCTCGAAAGATGAATTGACCGCACCGGGCAAATCAATTTCGACAACGGCGGGGACATGCTCCACCGTTGAGTGCAAAATGTCCGGCTTGACGGAATCCGCACGATCAAAATGCGCAATGCCAAAACCGCGAAATCCGACGAATTTTCTCAACACGTCAACAATGGGCGAACCGGAAAGGCTCACCGGGATTATTTCCGCGCCATCGGCCATGGGCCAACGCACTTCAACATTGCGCCAAGTCTGCCGCCCGGCCAAGGCCGCAGTGAGAGCGTCGAACGCATTGGCCACTGGGAAAGTTTTGCCAAGCACATCATGCGCATCAGCGAGGCCGGAACTAGAGAACTCCGGCGAGATCTGGGTGATAATACCGCCAGCATCTGTTTGGAAAGTAAAGCGCTGCGGCCCTGTTAACCGCGCAGGCACAGGTTGAGCCACCGCTGCGGGGTGGCTGGCTTCGCCTTGCAACGCCGACAGGCTGTGTTCATGGTGCGGCGCGAGCGCGGGCTTGCCTTCACCAGCTTCAAAATCCGGCATGGCATTGAGATTGCGCCGCTCGGCTTCACTCAAACCGAGTACGGCCAGCAACAGACTGTCGACCGCATTGTGCGACACTTTGCGAACCAGACAGGTTTGCAGTTCGGCAGCACCTTGCGAAGCAAAGCGCAGGCGCTCCAAACGCTGAGCATTGGCAGGGAGCACTGTCGCCAGATCCCTCAGGCGGCGCGCGCCATGTTCCGCGCTGGTTTGCAAGCGGTTTGCGAGTTGCGCCAAGGTGCGAACAGAGAAAAACGCCAACGCGGCTTTACTGGCGTAGGAGACTCCAAGCGGAGTCGCTTGCAAGATCAGCACTGGCGAACCGTCATGCACATGCTGCGCGAAGACCGGCTCTGCTTTAAGCCAATCTTGCAAGACTAATGCCTTCTGAACCTGATCCATGCCTTAACTCGCTGTGACGCTTACGCTTTTACATAGGGACGATTTGATAGAAATCTGTCAAAAATATCCAAAACTTAATAAAATCTTAATCGCAAAGCGCAGCCGCGTCCATCAATTCAGGCGTTTGCCACCAAGCTGCCTACGTTTACTATTAATATTACCGATGCGTGTCATTTGAGCACCTCTAAATGGTGCGTTGCACAATTATGTTGCATTGCACAAAAATTGGTGTATTATGCTTATATTAACTCGAATTTCCGCTGAGGAGGTTCGACACATTTTTGAACTTACCCACTCTGGAGAGCGACATGACCAACACACCTTATGAAATCCCGACCGAAATGCGCGACTTTGCTGAAAAGAGCGTTGATCAGGCTCGCAAAGCCCTCACAGGCTTTATGGATGCTGCTCATAAAGCCACCGGCTCGCTCGAGAGCAACACCGCCACAGCACAGACCAAAGCCAAAGAGATGGGCTCACAAGCCGCTACTTTTGCTGAAAAGAGCATGACAGCAGCCTTCGACCACGCACAGAAGCTGGTTCGCGCCAAGGATTTCCAGGAAGTGATCGCATTGCAGACTGAATATTTCCAGGCTCAGGCCAAGGAATTCAGCGCAATCGTTCAGAACGCCACAAAGAAGTAAGCTCGGTTTCACCGGCTTTTTCGACACAAGGCTCCGAACTCAAACCCTTTTGTTTACAGGATAATTGAGATGTCAAAAAAACCCTTTAAAAAGCCGGTGACGGTTGCTCCGGTTGGCGCTGCCCAACCGGTTCCACATAAACCTGAAACGATTCCGGCTAGCGTTGCTGCAAAACCGGCAACGGTTGCACCTGAGCCAAAAATTGAAGCCGTTGCTGTTGCTGCGGCCCCTGCGGTTGCTGTCGAGGCTCCGGCCGCAGCACATGCACCCGTACCTGTCTTCGAATTGCCCAAGGTAATTGCGGACGTTCAGGCACAGGTTCAGGAAGTAACCTCAAAGAGCCTTACGGATGTAAAATCCGGGTTTGAAAAGGCAAAAACCGAGACCGTTGCCATGAACA
>JAYVYB010000058.1:0-23195 GCA_043784625.1 Methylovirgula sp. | reverse complement strand
CCCCTGCGCAGCCAAAATCATCTGCGCCGAGTCAATCAGCGTGCCATCAAGATCAAAGATTATCAGTCGCATAAGGGCTTTTGTGCGCGAACTGCACTGAGTGTCAAGGAAATCAAGACTATATTGGCGAAATCATCGGTAAACCAAACTGTTTGCTAGGGGTGGTTAACGAGCAACCGAGGCATAAGGAATAAAATGCATTTTTTCAGTGTTTTTTTCAAATGGACTGTTGCGACGCTGAATGAAACGGGGCTACCGCGCATTTTGACGCAAATTTTTGCAGTGGTAATAGATTCTGTTGTAGTCGGACTCTTTGTCGGGGTCGTGATACTAATAATAGTCAAATCATTGTGGTTCGTTTTTTCGATATTTTACCGCCGTCGTTACGGAGCTGATAAAACCTACCCCGGCCTTTCGCGGAGTCAGGAGCATGTTTTCACAGTTATAATAGTTGCTCCGCTCGGGCTTTTGGCATGCTATGGTATCTATCACTGGGTTCAATCAGGCTGGATAATTTCCGGCAATAGGCATTCAGGCTCAGATCACCGAATATACTGGGCCTTGCAGCCGTATCAGTTCCAGTTGGAGATAGCCTTCGCCCTATTACGCTTTGTGGCCCTGGGCGGCTTGCTGATATCGATCCTCAAGCTATTTCGACGACCCTAATATGCCCGCAAGCGTCAACAAAAAAAAGCCCCCGCGCTGGAAGGCACGAGGGCTGATCATCCGAAAATTCGGAAAATTACATCTTGTGCATCATTTTTTTATGCATCATCTTCTTGTGGTGCATCATTTTCATGTGGTGCTTGTGATGCATCATCCGCATATGGTGCTTTTTGTGATGCATCATTGCAGCGTCGGCGCTGGTCGACACAGCCAGAACAGGCGCAACCGCAAATGCGGCAACCAAAATCGCGGCAACAATCTTTTTCTTGAACATGAAACCCTCCAACAATTGATGTGTAAACGCTGATTTTTCAGCCCTCTTCTTCACATTTGCGAGGCTGGCCTTGCCTACATGAACGCTGGATTAACAAATCCACCGCCTCACGAACTCAACCGCTGTGCTCTCGCTTTCGTGATCAGGGATGATCGTTCGAGCAAGTTCCGGCTTTCAATTCCGCCGCCCAGCAAAAATGGCTGTAGGGCCGGTGGCTGTGGTGGCGATTGAAAGAGGAATGATGCCGCCCGCCGCGATGGCCCTTGCCGCGTGCGTCGGCTGTCACAGGCATAATAACCGCCGCAGCAACCAGCGCGGCCATGGCAGAAGCTAAAAATTTTCGCATATGGGTCTGATTTAACATGGAAGTCTCCTCTAAAACCGAAGACTGCGCTCCCGAAGCTGAACCGCGCCTGAAGATTTCGAAGCGCATTAGGGCCGCTTTTTCAGCTCGATTTCAATAAAGGCATATTCGAACGCGTTGATGTTGATCACGTCGTGCTCAACTCCTTCCAGCCGGTTATAGGGAATGCCGCGTTTGCACTCCGCCTCTTTATACTCACCGCCTGCCAGCTCAAGCCCGAGCTTTCCGTCCATCAGCGGCACAACCGCATAATCATATTCGTGCCGGTGCCATCCGGTGGCCGCGCCCGGCGCAAACCGCCACTCCATGACGCGGGTGGTGTAGTCCTCGTGCAAAACAGTGCCTTTGGCCAATTGGCGGCAAATACGGGTCATGGGGTCTCCTAAGTTTTGACCAAGTTCCAACTCTACAGGTCCTTTTGAAATTCCACTGCGTCTATCTTGCATATTTAGTGAAATAGGTTCCCAAAAACGCTTAGGAAATCGGCTCGCAATAAATATTCATTGACCAGCAATGAGATCGCGTTTAGTTTTACAAATGTAAAACATATTGGAGCTTTACCATGATAAGCGCCTCGCTTCGCCGCTCCGGCGGCTCCCTCATTCTTACGATTCCGCAAAGCTACGCCGAGCAGAATCATCTTGAAGCCGGTTCAAAAGTCGCGTTGGAAATTTCAGGCGTGGAATTGCGTCTGAAGCCCATGAGAGTTCGCAAAACGCTTGAAGAGCTACTGGCCGCAACGCCGGAGGGTTTGCACCGCGTGGAGAATTGGGATCAATTGCCAGCGGTTGGAACCGAGCTGTGATTCCAACGCGAGGCGATATTCTCCACCTGCAATTTGACCCCGCCAGCGGTCGCGAAATGAAAGGCGATCATTTTTGCCTTGTGGTATCGCCAAAAGCCTTCAACCAGCGTTTTCAACTGGCGTGGGTCTGCCCTATTTCCGGCGGATTAGCCGCAAATGCGCGCGAGTCCGGCTTTCTCGTCTCGCTCTCTGGCGCAGGCTTGCGCACTGACGGTCAGGTTCACGCACACCAAATCAAAGCGCTGGACTGGACAGCCCGGCGCGCTAAATTTATTGAGCAGGTTCCTGCGCATATTATAAACGAAGTTCTGCAATGCCTTGGATCTGTAATCGAAGAATAGCCTAGTCCTCCGGCGCATCCAAAATCGGATCATAGCTTTTCGCGTCAAATCCCAGCATATCCCAGCTTTTGGCCATATGCGGCGGCAAGGGTGCCGTCACATCGATCATCCCGCCTTTAGGATGCGGCAAAATCAACCGTCGCGCCAGCAGGTGCAGCTTGTTGTCCATTCCGTCTGGAAGCATCTGCAACGGGTCGGTGCGGCGCGGGTCTGTTTTGGCCAGCAGCCCGTATTTCGGGTCGCCGATAATCGGATTGCCAATCGCCTCGGCGTGGGCGCGCAATTGATGGGTGCGCCCGGTTATCGGTTTCATCGACAGCCAGGACACCCGCTGCGCCGCCTTTTCCACCAGCGTGTAATAGGTCACCGAGTGCTGCGCGTCCTCGTCGCCATGCTTGGCGACGCGCATCCGCTCAAATCCGAGCTCGCCTGCGGCGTTGCGTCCGCCCAGAGCCTTCGGGCGTTGCTCGCCGCGCTCAAGCCCCATGCCCTCGCCCTTGGCCAGAAATAGCGATATCCGCCCCTGATTTGGCTTTGGAACGCCGCGCACCAGCGCCCAGTAGATTTTCTTGGTTTGCCGGGCGCGGAAGGCTTCCCCCAAATCTGCCGCCATCTTGCGGGTTTTGGCAATGAGCAAAACCCCCGCCGTATCCTTGTCCAGACGATGCACCAGCTTTGGCCGCTCGCCGTTTTTGTTGGGCATAGATTCCAGCATACCGTCAATATGGTGCAGCGTGCCCGAGCCGCCCTGAACCGCCAAACCAAACGGCTTGTTCAAAACCATCAGGCCGGCATCCTCAAACAAGATCATGTCCTTCAGCGCCCGCGCATCGGCCTCGTTCGGGCCGGAGCGGATGTTGACCTTTTCAGGAGCGAGGTCCAGCGGCGGCACGCGCACAATCTGCCCGGCCTCCAGCCGCGAGTTTCCCTCGACACGCTTGCCGGAAACGCGCACTTCGCCCTTGCGGCAAATTTTATTCAGATGTGACAGCGATAGATTAGGCACCCGCCGTTTAAACCAGCGGTCAAGCCTCATGCCGTCTTCATCTTCAGTCACAGTTAGATTTTGTACACTCACGTCAAAGCCCTCATAAAATACAGGCCAAGAAACAAGCCCAAAACCGATAACACCACCGACGCGCCCACATAGAGCATCGCTTGAACCAGATCACCACGCTCTATCAGGTTTACGGTGTCCAGCGAAAACGCCGAAAACGTTGTATAGCCGCCCAAAATGCCCGTGGCCAGAAAAAGCCGCGCATCTTGCGGAATCCCACCTGCCCGGCCAACAAAATACCCGGTCACCAAACCCATGGCCAGGGAACCGGTGATGTTGATCAGCATCACTCCGAACGGGAACGCAGGCCACGCCACAAAACGCTCCGCTGCCCACCGCATCACCTGAACATTGGTGAGATAGCGCGCCCCGGCACCCAGTCCGCCCCCCAAAAATACCAAAAAAAGCTCTTTCATCACGCTTTTATAACGCACCAACGAAAAAAAATCGACGGGCGATTTGCGGGCGCAAACGCCTATCTAAATACCTTTTTTTATCGCCTTTTCGGGCAAATTCATTACTTCAAAACTCAATAGAGCAATCCGGCGCCCGCACCCCATCTTCTTGGGTTGAAGTATTAAAAAGTCTATAATACTATAATTTGCAGTATATATAACTATTGTAAAATTTAGTCTATTTTTTGCCTCAAAGTCACACAAATAGCCTGAAATTTTAGCCTATTGCACCAGTAAACACACGATATTGCTTATAGACACACATCTATCTCTTTGATATCAGACCGAAATTAGTGTGTGACATTTTAGTGAAAGTGTTAAGACATCGGCGCAGCTTTGAGCAGCTCCGATTGTCGAGAGTAAGGAGTTTTCCAATGAGCAAAGCTGCTCGCAAAGCCACAGTTCTGGCTGCTTTTCTAGCCTTTGGCGTCAGCGCCACTTCAACCCCTGCCGCCGCCGATGAAGGCGGATTCAGCAAACAACCGCAAACCCGCACCGGCTGCATCAAAGGCGAGGTTTGGGGCATCCTAAACCGCCTGAAAGCCAAAGTCGGCGAGCTCGAACTCACTGCAGGTTGCAACGGCAAACACGCCCGCCACTCATACCATTATCGCGGCATGGCCATGGACTTTCGCGCGGTCAACGCCAGCCAAGCCAAAGTGATGAGCTTGCTCAAATCCGACCCCGCCGTGGGCGGCCTCATCGCCGAACATGACGGTTTGGTTCATGTCGACACCGGCCATCGCGGCACCACAAAAACCTGGGTGGCTTGGTACGGCGGACGCCATTTGAAGCATCACCGCGCCTACGCCTCGCGTTAATCCAGTTTTAGGGCGGTGGTCCCGCCCTAACGCTTCAAGCTGCCTAAAATGCTGCGAACCAGCGCGGAGCCAATTTGCCGTCCGACAGAGCTGGCCATGCTTTTTGCGGCTGACGTAACCATCTTTTGTGTGGCGGTTTGTGGCGCGGCGCGCGTACCGGCCGTGGCGCTGCCAAACAGCCCGCCGAGCACACCGCGGAGCACACCGCCGAGCGTGCCCATCAGGCCGCCCTGCGGCGCATGGCGCGCCTGCAACATTTCATAGGCGCTGTCGCGGTCAACAAGCGTGGCGTATTTTGCCGCCAATCCCGAACCTGCGATCACGGCAGCGCGTTCTGCCGCCAAAACGGGGCCCACCCGCGCGGCTGGCGGCTTGATAAAGCTGCGTTGCACCATTTCCGGTGTTCCGTCCGGCTGCAACATCGAAATCAAGGCCTCACCCACGCCAAGCTGGGTGATAACGTCGGCAGTTTTAAACGCCGGATTGGCCCGGAATGTCGTCGCCGCCACCTGCACCGCTTTTTGGTCACGCGGAGTAAACGCCCGCAGCGCATGCTGCACCCGGTTTCCGAGCTGCCCCAATACACTTTCGGGAACATCGAGCGGATTTTGCGTAACAAAATACACGCCCACACCTTTGGAACGGATCAACCGCACAACCCGCTCCACCGCATCCAGCAAGGGCTTCGGCGCGTCATCAAACAGCAAATGGGCTTCGTCAAAAAAGAACACCAGTTTCGGTTGCGGCAAGTCTCCCACTTCCGGCAAAACCTGAAACAGCTCAGAAAGCATCCACAGCAAAAAGGTGGCATAGAGCAAAGGCGCGCCCATCAGCTTGTCCGCCGCAAAAACATTGATCATGCCGCGCCCGTCAGCGTCCACCCTTAGAAAATCAGAAATATCGAGTGCCGGTTCCCCAAAAAAGCTCGCCCCGCCCTGATTCTCCAAAACCAGCAATTGCCGCTGGATTGCGCCGACGCTGGCACCCGAAACATTGCCATAGGTGGCCTGAATTTCCTGTTGCAGCTCTTTATTGGTGCCAAATTCGGCGAGCATCGCCCGCAAGTCTTTTAAATCCAGCAGCAACAAACCATTGGCATCGGCATAGGTGAACAAAATATTGAGCACACCCTCTTGGGTCGGGTTCAGCTGCAACAGCCGCGCAATCAACAGCGGCCCCATTTCAGAGATGGTCGTGCGAATCGGGTGGCCCTGCTGGCCGAACAAATCCCAGAACGTCACCGGAAATTGGTTGGGCACATAATCCAGCCCGAGTTGGGCGCAGCGCTTGACGAAAACATCCTTGCCGTCGCCCATTTGTGAAATGCCGGAAAGGTCACCCTTGATGTCCGCCGCAAACACGCAAACACCTTTGGCCGAAAGCCCCTCCGCCATGGTTTGCAGAGTCACAGTTTTTCCGGTGCCTGTTGCGCCGGTGACCAAACCGTGCCGGTTGGTCAGCTTCAGCGTCAGATATTCAAATTTACCGGATTTGCCAACCAGCACCAAACCGTCCTGCTCCGCTGAACTATTTGCCGAAATATTTGCCGAAATATTTGTCATGTGAAAATGATGCTCCAAATTTGCAGCAAACAGTAGCGGCGGGACGCTGGTTCAACAAGCGAGGATTATAAACTGCTCAAGGTGTTCTGCGCGCTTGAACACACCCGCCGCTTGGTCGCGCCCGCCGCACGCGCGGTAAAATAGTTCGAAATTTGCGGAGCAGAGTTTACGAAAGATACCGTCATCAAAGCCAAAATCGGTCACTTTTGATTTTTCGGCCAAAACCGGTCATTTGGCCATGTTTGGCCTGCTTTTGGCCGAAGTCTGGAGAAAATCGGCCAAAATATGGCCAAGCTAACCATCTGATTTGATTATTTAATAAATTGTTGTGGCCACATTTGGCCGAAACATGACCGGCTACAAACTGCTAAAATCCGGTTTTATCCCGCTTAAAATCTGCTAAATACAGGGTATGAAACTCACCCCCACAGACGCTTTTCTCATCATCGATTTGCAGCATGATTTTCTCCCCGGCGGCGCATTAGCTGTCGCGGGCGGCGATGAAATCATCCCGCCCATAGCCGCTTTGGCCGAACGGTTTGAGCATGTAATTGTCACGCAGGACTGGCATCCGCCGCGGCATATTTCATTTGCTTCAACCCATGATAAACCAGCGTTTTCAACCACTTCACTGGACTATGGCCCGCAAATCCTCTGGCCGGACCATTGCATCATCGGGTCCAAAGGCGCGGCGCTTGCCCACACTTTTGACAAGGCTGAACTCATCATCCGCAAAGGCTTTCACCCCCACACCGACTCCTATTCGGCATTTTTGGAGGCAGATCGCACCACCCACACTGGTTTAGCCGGATATTTGCGCGAAAGAGGCCTGAAAAGGCTGTTTTTGGCTGGATTGGCAACCGATTTCTGCGTTGCCTTTTCCGCCCTCGATGCCCGTGCCGCCGGATTTGACACCTATGTGTTTGAGGACTGCTGCCGCGCCATTGATCAGGAGGGTTCGCTGGCCAAAGCATGGAACAATATGGCGGGCGCAGGTGTTAAGAGAATATCGTCCCGTGATTTGCAATAATATAAACCAAAATCGCGTAATTTAAACTAAAATACAAAGACAAAACCCTCGCAAGTTCAAACACTTTGCTCTATAGCACCCGCCCATGCCCTTGATTAAAACCACAAAAGTTCTTGAAGACGCTTGCGCCCGTTTTGCCACTCACGCCTATGTCACCGTAGACACTGAGTTTCTGCGCGAGACAACATTTTGGCCAAGACTGTGCGTCATACAGATTGCCTCTGAGGATGAAGCCGTTGCCGTTGACGGTCTGGCCGAGGGACTGGATCTAACCTCGTTTTTCGACCTGATGAAAAACGAAGCTGTAATAAAGGTGTTTCACGCCGCGCGGCAAGACATTGAAATCATTTGGAATCTAGATAAGTCAATTCCAAAACCCTTGTTCGATACCCAAGTTGCGGCCATGGTCTGCGGCTATGGCGACCAAGTGTCCTACAGTGAGTTGGTTCAATCAATCTGCAAATTGTCCATTGATAAAAGCTCCCGCTTTACAGACTGGACGCGCCGTCCGCTGTCTCAGGCTCAGGTGGATTACGCCATCGCGGATGTGACCCATCTACGTGATATTTATAAAGAATTGTCCGATCGTCTCATAAAAACCGACCGCCTTGAATGGTTGCAGGATGAGATGAAGACCCTCACGTCGGTCAGCACCTACGAGCAATTGCCCGAGCGTGCCTGGGAGCGCTACAAGGGCCGCATGCGCAAGCCGCGCGACCTTGCTGTCCTGATGGAACTGGCGCAGTGGCGTGAGACCGAGGCACAGGCCAAGGATGTGCCGCGCTCGCGCATCCTCAAAGACGATATGATGATCGAAATTGCATTGGCCGCCCCCAAAGATGAGGAAATGCTCGGCGGTTTACGGGCTTTTCCGCGCGGTATGGAGCGTTCCAAGGCCGGAATCGACATTTTAGCGGCTGTGCAGCGTGGTTTAGCCCGCGACCATAAAACCTTGCCAAAGATTGAGCGCGATAATCGCTCTGGTAACAATGGTGGCGCTATCGTGGAATTGATGAAGGTTCTGCTGCGCCATGTTGCCGAACAGGCCGGTGTCGCCGCCAAAATGATCGCAACCGTCGATGATTTGGAAGCCATAGCCAATTCAGACTCGGCAGATGTTGCGGCGCTACAGGGCTGGCGGCGCGATCTTTTTGGCGCAAAAGCGGTGGAATTGAAGCATGGCCGTTTGGCGCTGACCATCGAAAACAAAAAGATTACCACGCTTGAGTGGCAGGAAAACGCCACTCCGGGGTGAGCGGGCCAAAAATCTGCTTTCGTGTTAAGCTATTGTAAAATCACAGCATCATAACAAAAAATAGGATCGTCAACCCTACGGTTAGTGTCCAAGCGTCGTGAGAGCCAGCGCCATAATGCCATAAGCCAAGAAGGCAAAAGACCACAGGCAAACTTAACCAAGCCCATTTAGGAACTAAGCGTAATAAATGGCCGAAAGTACGATCAAATATATGGGTGAATACACTATGCGGCGGCTCCACAAAAATTATAATGAGCGCCCTAAAAAAATGATCCATCAAATCGACCCCGGCGCGCCCTAAAGCTTCACACAATGTTGCCTAATCCACCGCGCCAAATCTGCCTCGCTCAATTCGCCCGCCGCCAGAGCCAGTATCATCACCGACGCCTCAGCTTCCGAAGCACAAAACTCCAACTCATTCAGCCCTAAAAATACGATAATTGCCGCAAATGCAGTGCGTTTATTGCCATCAACAAAAGGATGGTTTTTAGCAATTCCAAACCCGTAACTCGCTGAAAGTGTTGATAAATCCGTTTGTCCATAGACCAATTTATTTTTGGCTCGAGCGAGAGCGGATTCGAGTAATCCTAAATCACGCAATCCATCGGGACCGCCGAACATTGCCAATTGCTCGGCATGAATATCCAAAATCATTTCAACACTTAGCCAAACGGGCTCGTTCATTTTGCAAGCGTCTTAAACGTGTTCGAATAGTCTCGAAAAGCCTTACGGGCGAGCTCCATAGCCTTCGCGTGGTTCGGGTCATACGGCGACAATTTCAGCCCGCGATCTGTTTGCTCAATAACATGCAGCTTGTCCCCCTCCTTCAAACTCAATCTCACCAACAAGTCTTTTGACAGAATAAGGCCAAGCGAATTGCCTATTTTGCGAATTTGAATCACGTCATTCTCGGCTGGAACTTTTTTAGAAATTGTCATCGGAAAACACTCAAGTTATACAGCAAGTTATACAGAACGTATAATACAGTCTATTATGCCAAGCCAGAAAAAGTGGAGCTGCATGCTCCCCGCCGCTTGCCTTTAGCGTCAAAATCCGTATAACCTGCACATCTTGTTCGGCCGGGGGCTAAACGGAAGGGTTTTTCTGTTTTTATGCGACCTAGGTTGCATAAAAGGCAGCACAACTGGAAGCTGTGTCTTCCTTCTTCCCGTGTCTCCGCCTTCGAATGAACCGTCGGGCCTTTTTCCGGGCTTGAAGGGCTCCGCGCCGAACAAATCCAGCCTACATCCTGTAGCTGGGCATCGAGAAAGGTACTATCCATGGCTCTTTACGAGCACGTTTACCTTGCCCGTCAAGACGTGACCACCCAACAGGTGGAAGCGCTGACAGAGCAAATGAAGGGCATTATTGTCGCTGGTGGCGGCACAGTGTCCAAGGTGGAATATTGGGGCGTTAAGTCGCTTGCGTTCCGCATCAAGAAAAACCGCAAGGCCCACATGACCTTGCTCAATATTGACGCTCCTGCCGCCGCTGTCGCGGAAATGGAACGCCAGATGAACATTTCAGAAGACGTTATCCGCCTCATCACTCTTAAGATGGAAGAGTTGGAAGAAGGTCAGTCGGCCATGTTGCGCAAGCGAGATGAGTCCGAAGACCGCACCGAGCGTTTTGACCGTCCGGAACGTTCAAGCCGTCCGCGCCCACCACGCGCTCCACGCAACGACAATTACGGCGAGGGTTAATCCATGTCAGTTGAAACTCCTGCAGCAACCGGCAACACCCGCCGCCCATTCTTTCGCCGCCGCAAAAGCTGCCCGTTCACCGGCGCTGGCGCTCCAAAGATTGATTATAAGGACGTTCGCTTGCTCTCGCGTTACATTTCCGAGCGCGGCAAGATTGTTCCTTCGCGCATCACTGCCGTTTCGGCAAAGAAGCAACGCGAACTGGCTCAAGCCATCAAGCGCGCCCGTTTCTTGGGTCTTTTGCCTTACGTAATCCGCTAACGTTTTTGAAATGGGGGCAAATGCCCCCGTTTTATTTTCATTGAATGAAGATCGTCCGGGAATAACCTTGGGCGAGATGGCTGAGGAGCCGATTTTTCTCCTCTAACCGCAAAAAGCGGGACACCCGAGAGTACTATGGTTGTAGCAGTTTCCTTCCGCCTGCCTCACTGGGGCATTAGCCTCGTAGCAGGTTTGGCCGCCGCTTTTGCGTTTCTTGCTGGCGCCTCAGGAATACTTGGCTTTTTGCTGGCCAATTTCGCTCCGCTGCCGCTCATGATTGCCTCACTTGGTTGGGGTACCAGCTCGGGCGGTATGGCGTCGGCTTTTGCGGTTGCTCTCATAATTTCTTTGACCAGCTTCAAGCTGTCGCTTGAGTTCGCAGCTCTTGTTGCGGTTCCAGCGTTGATTTTATCGGTTTTGGCGCAATGGCGCAGAACGCCTTCGTCCAGTTTCTACCCGTTCAGCCGCCTGCTGGCATGGATCACGTGGGTTTCGATCTTTGTTTCAATGGTAGATATCGCTATTTGGTCGTCACAAAATGGCGGTTATGAGGCTGCGTCGGCTGAAATAGCCAAACGTTTCCAACCGCTGCTCCAAGAAATGTTTGCGGACGGCCCTCAACTGCCTCCCTCAGTCGGGTTTGACGATATTGCGTCAGTTTTTGCTCACGCCATTCCTTTTGTATCCACCGCTTTGCAAGTGATGTTTTTCAGCGGATGCCTGTGGATCGCGGCCCGTGTTGCACAAGCATCCGGTCAACTGGCCCGGCCTTTTCCAGAAATTTCAGCCGAAACAGCTCTGCCGCGCGATGTTTTGGTAATTTTGGCATTGGCCGTTGGTTTACTTGGCGGCGGCATGTTGGTCGACAGCACCTCTCTGGCGCTCGCATCGGGGATGATCATTATCGGTATCGTCGCTGCCTATGCTTTGCAGGGATTGGCAGTCATCCACTTCACAAGCCGCAAAGTACCGCTACGCGGTGTGCTTCTTACACTTATCTATTTTGGCATTCTGTTCTTGAGCCTCTGGCCCTTGGCGATTGCCGCCGGCATCGGCTTTGTCGATGCTTTCCATCCGCTGCGTCGGGGTTTCCCTGCCGCAGAAGATTTAAAACTCTGAACTAAATCATAAACTTAAGGAGAACTACTATGGAAGTTATTTTGTTGGAACGCGTTGCCAAGCTCGGTCAGATGGGCGAGCGCGTTAAGGTCAAGGACGGTTTTGCCCGCAATTTTCTGCTGCCCCGCGGCAAAGCGCTTCGCGCAACCGAAGGCAACGCCAAGAAATTCGAAACACAGCGCGTATCCCTTGAGGCACGCAATCTTGAGCTGAAGACCGCTGCTGTTGCCATTTCTGAAAAGCTGGATGGCACCTCATACGTCATCATCCGCCAAGCTGGCGAAACCGGCCAGCTTTACGGTTCAGTTTCGGCCCGCGACATTGCCGAAGCCATCACAGCAGCTGGAATAGACGTTCCACGCTCGCAGGTGGAACTTGCTACACCCATCAAGAACGTCGGTATTCACACTGTACCTGTCCATCTTCACCCGGAAGTGGAAGTCAAGGTCAGCGTCAACGTCTCCCGTTCTGCTGGCGAAGCAGAACGTCAGGCAAAGGGCGAGGAAATCAACGTCCGTGAAGAAATCACCATGGACGATCTCGGTCTGGAAGTTGGCAAGGCCTTAGCCGAAGCCGACGGTTCTCTCGGCGATCGCTAAGCTTACGTTTAACGACTTATCCACAGCCCCGCCACAAGCGGGGCTGTTTGGCTTTAAATGGCCATAAATGACCGACAAACTTCTTTGGTTTGATAAATATACTAAACTAGTAGATTAGTAGATTGACAAATCGGGAGAGCATTTTATTCACTAGTGCCAACTATTGGAGAATAATTGATGTCGTTCCTTGCGTCGGTAGACCCGCTCTACCCACTCTCCGGCTTCGTAGTTGGCATGATTGTCGGCCTAACGGGCGTGGGCGGCGGCTCGCTTATGACCCCCATTCTCGTCCTGCTGTTTGGCATTCACCCTTCCACAGCCGTAGGGACGGACCTGCTCTATGCCGCAGCAACCAAGTCCGCCGGAACATTGATGCACGGCATGTCCAAAACAATTAGTTGGTCGATCGTGGGTCGTCTGGCGTCGGGCTCGGTGCCTGCGACGCTGCTCACAATCGCTCTGCTGCACACTTACGGGCTTACCAGCGCCAAAACATCATCAACAATCGCGTTTGTGCTCGGCATTGCGCTTGTACTAACGTCGCTCTCGCTGATTTTTCGCAAACAAATTCTCGAGTTTGCTCAAAAGCGCTCAGGAGCGCAGAGCGCGTTACGCACCACTCTGCTAACGGTGCTCACCGGGGCAACGCTTGGTGTGCTCGTATCGGTTTCCTCGGTGGGTGCCGGTGCGTTAGGTGTCACTGCCCTGCTCATTTTATATCCCAAGCTGCCCACCGTTCAAATCGTCGGGTCAGACATAGCCCATGCCGTTCCGCTCACACTCATCGCCGGAATGGGCCATTGGTGGTTGGGCTCTGTCGATTGGATGATGCTTGTGTCGCTGCTCATCGGTTCCGTACCTGGAATTATCGTTGGCAGTAAGCTTGCCCCTAAACTTCCCGATGGGGTGCTTCGCCCAATTCTTGCAGCCGTACTCGCCATTGTCGGATTGCGGCTGGTTTTTGCCTAAAAGCTTGACGCAAGGCACGCCAACATAGAAAAGAACTATAGCAAAAGGGTTCTTTTTAATGCGTGTGCTGCTTATCGACAATTACGACAGTTTCACTTGGAACTTGGTACATTACCTCGGCTCTTTGGGAGCGGACGTCGATGTGCATCGCAACGATAAAATCACAGTAGATGAAGTTATAGCTGCAAATCCGGACGCAATCGTCCTCTCGCCCGGACCTTGCACGCCCAAAGAGGCGGGTATCTGCTTGGATTTGATCCATAGCGTGTCAAAGGAAATCCCGATTTTCGGCGTGTGCCTCGGTCATCAGGCCATTGGCGATGCTTTTGGCGGCGAGGTTATTTTAGCGCCGGCACCCGTGCACGGCAAAGTCAGCATGATACACCATCAGGCGCGTCAGGTGTTTCGCGGCATAAATGGACCGCTGGCAGGCACCAGATATCACTCGCTGACCGTCAAACCGGAAACCCTGCCGGATTCGCTTGAAGTTACGGCACATAGCGAAGATGGGGTGATAATGGGCTTATCTCACAAAACACTGCCCGTTCATGGCGTTCAGTTTCACCCCGAGAGCATCCTGTCGGAACACGGCCACCAAATACTCAAGAACTTTTTGGATTTGGCAGCCGACTGGAACAAGGCTCACCCGCGCGAAGCTTCCGTGGCGAGGGCCTAGAAATGGACGGCTTTAAGCCCCTCATTGCTAAAGTGGCGACGGGAGCCAGCCTTAGCCGCACCGAGAGCGAATCTGCATTTGAGACAATTCTCTCTGGAGAGGTGACGCCCGCTCAGCTTGGTGGATTTCTTATGGCCTTGCGCACACGCGGCGAGACCATTGATGAAATTTCTGGCGCAGTAGCGGCCATGCGCTCCAAAATGCTGCGTGTGGAAGCCCCTGCCCACGCCGTGGACGTCGTCGGCACTGGCGGCGACGGAGCAGGCTCCTATAATGTATCGACGCTGGCGGCGCTTATCGTAGCGGCCTGTGGAGTGCCAGTTGCCAAGCACGGCAATCGCGCCGCTTCTAGCAAATCGGGATCATCGGATATCCTGACTGCCTTGGGCGTGAAAATCGGAATTTCTCCGGCTGCGGTTGCAAACTGCATCAATGAAGCGGGTATCGGCTTTATGATGGCCCAAACTCACCATGCAGCTATGCGCCATGTTGGTCCGGTGCGCAGTGAGCTTGGCACGCGCACAATCTTCAATCTTCTCGGCCCGCTTTCGAACCCCGCGGGTGTAAAACGTCAGTTGCTTGGAGTATTTTCAAGTTTTTGGCTTGAACCTTTGGCGCAGGTGCTCAAAAATCTGGGTTCGGAACGGGTGTGGCTGGTGCACGGGTCGGATGGTTTAGATGAGATTACCACCACAGGGCCAACAAAAGTCGTCGCGCTTGAAAACGGCAGAATTCGATCTTTCGAAATTACGCCCGAACAGGTCGGGTTGAAAATAGCTTCGGCAGACGCGCTCAAGGGCGGAGATCCTGACTATAATGCCCAAGCTCTAAGGGCCGTTGTTGCCGGAGCAAAAAACGCCTATCGTGACATCGCCGTCTTCAACGCGGCGGCCACACTTGTTGTCTGCGAAGCCGCGGAAACCCTGCAAGATGGTGTTCACATGGCTGAAGCTGCGCTTGAGTCAGGCAAAGTCAAAGTTACGCTCGAAAATCTCGTTATTGCATCCAACAAGGAATAAAATGGCGGATATTCTGCTTAAAATCGAAAGTTATAAACGCCGGGAAATTTCCGCTGCGAAAGTGCGCATGCCCTTTCACAGCCTTGAACGAAAAGCACACGACCAATCCCCACCTCGCGGATTTGTCCGTGCCATCGAAGCAAAGTTAAACGCCGGTGCTTTTGCCCTCATTGCTGAAATCAAAAAAGCCAGTCCGTCAAAAGGGCTCATTCGCGAAGATTTTGATCCTCCGAAGCTGGCTAAGGCCTATGAAGTTGGCGGAGCAGCCTGTCTCTCTGTCTTGACCGATGAGCCCAGCTTTCAGGGCAAGCCGGAATTCCTCACCGCCGCGCGTGCGGCCAGCCACCTGCCGGCATTGCGTAAAGATTTTTTGTTTGAGCCGTATCAAGTTTTTGAGGCCCGGGCTTGGGGCGCGGATTGTATTCTGATTATTATGGCTTGCGTTGACGATGATGAGGCGAAGGCGCTCAATAAAGCAGCTCACGATCTTGGCCTCGATGTTTTGGTTGAGGTTCACAATGAGAAAGAACTGGATCGTGCTTTAAGGCTGGAAACACGCTTGATCGGCATCAACAACAGAGATCTGCGCAGCTTTGAAGTGTCGCTTGAGGTTTCTGAACGCTTGATTTCCCGAATTCCAAAAGGACACATTGTTGTGGCGGAAAGCGGCATCTTTACCCATGCAGATTGCAGCCGCCTTGCCGCCTGTGACATCCGCACGTTTCTTGTTGGTGAGAGCTTGATGCGCCAGGAAGATGTCGCAACCGCAACACGCTCCCTGCTCACGGGCATGGCATGACGCCCCTCACGCATCTCAACGCCTCGGGTGAGGCACATATGGTTGATGTTGGCGAAAAGGCAGCCACCCATCGCAGCGCCACCGCCAAAGCGCAAGTTGTGATGAAGCCGCAAACGCTTGAGCTGGTGAAATCGGGCAATGCCAAAAAGGGCGATGTATTAGGCACCGCCCGTCTCGCCGGAATCATGGCCGCCAAGAAAACCCACGATTTAATACCACTCTGCCACCCTTTGCTTATCACGAAAGTCGCGATAGATCTGGAAATAGACGAAGCCCTGCCCGGCATCCGCATCTCTGCCACTGTCAAAGTCTCTGGCCAGACTGGCGTCGAAATGGAGGCCCTCACTGCCGTTTCTGTGGCTGCACTGACAATTTACGACATGGTCAAGGCGGCCGATAAAGGCATGCGCATTGAGGGCATCAGGCTTGTGGAAAAGCTCGGAGGTAAATCCGGACATTGGATGGCTCCATGAAAGCGCCCCGCTCGCTCTTGCCCGTTGAAGAAGCCTTGGCGCGCATTCTCAGTCTGGGTGCCGTAAAACAGCGCTCTGAAGTGATGTCGCTGTGGGAGGCACAGGGGCGCATTTTAAGCGACGACCTGACCTCCAAGCGCACGCAGCCGCCATTCGACGCCTCGGCCATGGACGGTTACGCGGTTCGACATAAAGATTTGAAAACAATCCCGGCGCATCTCACGCTCATCGGCGAGAGTGCCGCAGGACATAATTTCTCCGGCACGGTTGGCGAAAGAGAATGTGTGCGTATCTTCACTGGCGCACCGCTGCCCCATGGCGCAGACACCGTCATTCTCCAGGAAAACGTGTCCCGGTCATATGATAATGTCATTGTAGAACAAGCAGAGCCGAAGGGACGCCACATCCGCACTGCGGGTTTGGATTTTATCGCCGGTGAGGTGCTCCTGAAAGCCGGAACGCAGCTCCAAGGTCGCGAGCTTGGCTTGGCTGCCGCGATGGATAGTGCAACCGTGTCAGTCTCGGCTCGTCCGCGCGTCGGCATTTTGGCCACGGGTGACGAACTTGCGTTCCCGGGCGAAGCGTCGAGCATTGATCAAATTATTTGTTCAAACACTTTTTCCGTTGCGGCGCTGGTGCGCGCTGCGGGGGGCGAAGCTGTAAATCTTGGACTTGCGCGGGATAATTTCACCGACCTTGAGGCCGGTCTTCGTCGTGCTATGTCCGAAAACATCGATATTCTGGTCACGCTGGGCGGCGCGTCTGTTGGCGACCACGATCTTGTGCAAAAAGCACTCGCCGCAGAGGGTATGGAGCTGAATTTTTGGCAAGTTGCCATGCGCCCCGGCAAGCCGCTGATGCATGGGCGTTTGGGCGCGATGCGGATTTTGGGGTTACCCGGAAATCCTGTGGCATCCTACGTTTGCGCTATGTTGTTTTTACAACCCCTCATTCGCGCGCTTTTGGGTCGAAGTGATCACTTCGACCAAACAGAGGAAATCGCCATTTTGGGCGAACCGCTCAAGCCGAATGATCACCGGCAAGACTATTTGCGCGCAACGCTGCAACCCGGCGACCCGCCTGTTGTGACCGCGTTTGAGGTCCAGGATTCCTCAATGCTCAGCACGCTGGCCGCTGCACAATGCCTCATCATCCGCCCTCCTCTCGCTGCGGCGGCGAACAAAGGCGATTTGTGCAGGATTATCAGGCTGGCGGTCCGTTAAGAAATTCGGGCGGGATTGAGTCGTGAATTTTTGCGATTTTTGGAGCTATTTCCTGTACCAAAAAGTCTGACACCAGCTTTGTGCGTGCGGACAACAGCCGTTTATGAGGATAAATCACCGCCATCGTCACAGATTGAGGACGGTATTTCGGCAAAACAGCCACCAACTCGCCTGTTTTTAACTCTTCCGCCACTTCAAACACCGGCTTCAACACAATTCCCCGGCCTACTTTTGCCCAGTGCGTTAAAACATCGCCATCATCAGCATCAAGAGTTCCCTGAACCGGTAAAGTAACCTCGTTGCCATCGACCTGTAGCGTCCAGCGATATTGCTGAGATCCGGGAAACCGCAGCAGCAGGCAATTGTGATTTAGCAAATCTTCTGGCAATTCCAATGGGCCGTTTGCGCCAACGTAGCCGGGAGAAGCACAAAGAACACGCGGACACTCAGCAATTTTGCGCGCGATGAAACTCGAGTCTTGCAGTATCGCAATCCGCACAGCCAAATCTACCGCCTCGCCCAACAAGTCCAACAAATGGTCTGAAAGGCGCATTCGCAGGCTTATATTCGGATACGAGTCCTGAAATTTGATGGCCAGCGGCGCAATCATTTTTCGCCCGAGGCCAAGCGGTGCTGTCATGCGCACATTGCCGCGCGCACTTACACCGGCATCGGCCACAACACTTTCCGCACGTTCCAGAGCTTCCATTACATGACGGGCACTTTCAAAAAACAGCAGCCCCTGCTCGGTCAGCTGCAAGCGCCGCGTTGTGCGGTTAACGAGCCGGACACCCAAATGGGCTTCCAACTGTTGTAGCCGGTGGCTCATTACAGCAGGTGAAAGCCGTAGTTGTCGCCCGGCCGAAGAGAGCGAGCCAAGTTCAATGGTACGAACAAAAATCTGAATATTTTCAAGCAAAGCCATATTTTGATGAAAGCATTATTTTGCTTTATGCGAAAGTGTTCTGCATGGCACATAAGGTGCATGGATCAAATGCATAGCTACTATTGGCTTGCTCAAATTCAGGATGCCAGATGACACTGATTCCAATTCTTACCGAATGGCTCAATTTTGCCGTCCGCTGGCTCCACGTAATTGCCGGCATCGCTTGGATTGGCAGCTCCTTCTACTTTGTTCACCTTGATCTAAGTCTGCGACCGCGCAACCATCTGCCCGAAGGCGCTTATGGCGAAGCCTGGCAAGTTCATGGCGGCGGCTTCTACAACATGGTCAAATATTTGGTGGCTCCGTCTCAGATGCCCGACCATCTCACCTGGTTCAAATGGGAGGCCTATACAACTTGGCTCTCCGGTTTTTCATTGTTGGTGTTGATGTATTATCTCAACGCCGAGCTTTATCTGATTGATCGCTCTGTGTTGGCGATGTCACCGCTGAAGGCGGTTTTCATCTCCCTAACCGGTCTGGCGCTTGGCTGGCTGATATACGATCAACTCTGCCGCTCGCGTTTGGGCAAAAATGACCTAGTCCTTGCGCTAACAGGTTTTGTATTTCTTGTAGCGCTGAGCTTCGCCTTTAATCACATTTTCAGCGGCCGCGGCGCGTTTATGCAAATGGGCGCACTCATAGGCACTATGATGGTGGCAAACGTGTTTCTGGTGATCATGCCAAACCAGCGCATCGTCGTCGCAGCGCTCCTGCGAGGAGAAAAGCCGGACCCCCGTCTGGGTGCCATCGCCAAACAGCGATCGCTCCACAACAATTACCTCACCTTGCCCGTCGTGTTCGTCATGATCGGCAATCACTATCCCTTGGCGTTCGCAACCACTTACAGCTGGTTAATTTTGGCGCTGGTTATAATAATGGGCACGTTCATTCGCCACGCGTTCAACACCATGCACAAAACTGAATCTATGCCAATTTGGCCGTGGTTTGTTGCGGCGCAGTGTTTTCTCGCCATAATCGCGCTAAGCGCTTTTGGAAGTGCCGCTCAGGCGCAAACGCCAGCGACCCAAGCCACGGCAGGGACAAAAGCCACGGCAGGTGCAAAAGTTGCACTTTCAGATGTAACCAACGTCGTTTCAGGCAGATGCAGCATGTGCCACGCCGACCAGCCCGTGTGGGAAGGTATCCATATGGCTCCCAAAGGCGTCAAGCTTGATACGCCCGAGCGCATATCGCTTCATCTCCATGAAGTTGGAATTCAGGCAGGGCTGTCACACGCTATGCCACCCGGAAACTTAACCGAAATCACCCCCGAGGAGCGACAACTTCTCGCAGACGCACTGATTTTCGGCGTAAAATCTGACTAGATTGCGCGATACACACGCAGTCTGCATAAATTTTCACATTTGAGCGGAAACACGTTCAATATTAAGTTCCCACGAGAGGAACATCGACATTTCACAGTGTTAATTGGGGGATATGAAATGAGTGAACAAACACACGCGCGCGTCGATGAGATATTGCCTGCAGGCAAGCTTTTTGCACTTGGAATTCAACATGTGTTGGTCATGTATGCCGGGGCGGTCGCTGTCCCGCTCATCATAGCGGGCGCTCTGGGGCTTGGCCCGGAACAACGCTCCTTGCTGATCAACGCAGACCTCTTGGCGTGCGGCCTCGCAACTTTAATTCAGGCTTTCGGTTTCGGGTTTGTTGGAATTCGCATGCCGGTCATGATGGGTGTCACGTTTGCGTCTGTGGCACCGATGACGGCGATAATTTCAAGTGCCAAAGAGGCCGGCGGTGCGGCGTTTATCCCGGCCAATGCGCTTTTAACAATTTACGGCGCTGTCATCGCAGCCGGCATCTTCGGTTTTCTGGTTGCCCCGTTCATGAGTCGGCTCATCCGGTTTTTTCCACCTGTCGTCACCGGAACAATTATCACGGTGATTGGTATTTCGCTCATGCGCATCGGTGTTGGCTGGGCCGAAGGCCCGCTAATGACTCTGCAAAGCATTGATGGCGCAATGAAAATGGCACCAAATCCGAACCGGGACGCCCTTGATGGCTTGGCCATAGCCCTCACCGTGTTATTGGTCATCCTCGGCATCACCAAATACGCGAGCGGCTTTGTTAAAAATATCGCGGTGTTGTCTGGCATCGTCATTGGTGCGCTTATCGCAAGCCTCATGGGCCGAATGAGCTTCGGAGCCGTTGCGAATGCCCCTTTGTTCGGCGTGGTAGTACCGCTGCAGTTTGGCGTGCCCAGCTTTGAGATTATTCCAATTCTCACCATGTGCATTGTCATGATCGTAGTCATGATCGAATCGACCGGCATGTTTCTCGCGCTGGGTGAGATGGTCGGAAAACCTATTCACCAAGATGACCTCACGCGCGGCCTACGGGCGGATGGTATTGGCACAATTATCGGAGGGTTGTTCAACACGTTTCCGTATACGAGCTTTTCACAAAACGTCGGTCTGGTCGGGGTCACCGGCATTCATTCGCGCTTTGTCGCCGTCGCGGCAGGGTTCATCTTGATCGCGTTGGGCTTTATCCCGAAATTAGCGGCTTTGGTTGGGTCTGTACCGGTTGAGGTGCTTGGCGGTGCTGGCATCGTCATGTTTGGCATGGTTGCAGCCACCGGTATCCGTATTTTGAGCAATGTTGATTTCAAAACCAACCGCAATAATTTGCTCATCGTCGCCATATCTATCGGCTTTGGCATGCTGACGCTGATTGCACCGGGGTTCTTTAAAAACTTCCCTTTGAGTTTGAAGCCGCTGCTCGATTCTGGCATTATCCTGGCATCGATTGTTGCAGTGAGTCTCAATGCATTTTTTAACGGCATCGGCACAAGTTATTCAGGCTTGAAAGGTGCCGCCGAAGTGGCGCAGGCGGAACACTAAACTGTACAAAATCTGCGTGACATAGCAAAACTTGCCGCGCACCCCGGGAGAGACGCGTGACGAGAATTGCATATGTGAACGGTGAAATGATCCCGCTGGATCAGGCCACAATATCTATTCAGGATCGCGGTTTTCTGTTTGGCGATGGCATTTATGAAGTCACAGCCGTGGTTGGCGGGCGTTTGGTTGATTACCACAACCACGCTGCCCGCTTAACGCGGTCGCTAAATGCCATTGCTTTGCCCTCCCCCGTCAGCGTCGAGCGATTGTTGCAGCTGCATCACGATATTATCGCAGCCAATGCCCTTGACGAAGGACTGATCTACCTGCAAATCACGCGCGGTTCTGCCGAGCGGGACTTTGGCTTTCCAGCTCAAACCCACGCCAGCCTGGTAATGTTCACTCAGCCAAAGGCAGTTCTCGACAATCCTTGGGCAAAAACCGGCATCAAAGTGGTGACCACGCCAGATTTACGCTGGAAGCGTTGCGACATCAAAAGCGTGTCTCTGCTGGCGCAGGTGATTGCGAAACAGGAAGCCGCCAAGCTTGGCGCTCAGGAAGCCTGGATGGTGCGCTCCGGCAAAATAACCGAAGGCAGCGCATCCTCCGCCTACATCATCAAAAATGATGAAATTATCACCAAGCCACTGTCCAATGCCATTTTACCGGGCGTAACCCGCATGGCCCTGTTGGAATTGGCCCGATCTCACAAGTTGAAACTTATCCAGCGCGCCTTCACTTTGGCCGAAGCTTACGCCGCCGACGAAGCTTTCATTACGGCTGCGACAAACTTTGTGATGCCTGTTGTAGCCATCGATGACAGACCCATCGGCTCCGGCAAGCCGGGGCCGCACACGAATGCTTTGCGCAAAGCTTACATCGCTTTTGCATTGGCCGGTTAAGCGAGCCGAACAACGTCGACATCTGCAAGCTTTTTGAGGGCGTCCTTCAAAGGTTGGCCGCCTACCAAAAGATCCGGTTTCAACTCCAGCAGCGGAACCAAAACAAAAGCGCGGTTGAGCAACTCGACGTGCGGTAAGGTCAGGTTTGGCGTTTCGACACGGGCGTCGCCATAATACAAAATGTCGATGTCGATATTTCGTGGTCCCCAGTGCACAATGCGTTCGCGGCCCATTTCGCGTTCCACGCGTTGAACCTGATTCAGCAGGCTCTCTGGGGAGAGGTCGGTTTGTGCAATGGCGCAGGCGTTAACAAACCAGTCCTGATCAATATTTCCCCACGGCGCTGTACGATAAAGCGAAGATAAGCGCAAATTATGCACATGCCCGCTGGCATTCAGCAAGGTTACGGCTTCAAATATCTGGGCAGCCTTGTCCCCAATATTGCTGCCAAGGCCAATACCAATTTCAATCATATTTGATATAGCCCGCATCCGGGGTTTGCGGGGTACCTTCAAGCGAAGACCCTGTTTTAGCCGGTTGCCAACACACGACTTGCTCAATCATGCGGGCAAGATCAACATCGCGGCGCGTTATCCCGCCAGCGTCGTGGCTCTGCAGCCGCACCGTCACGCTGGAATAGCTCACACCCAAGTCAGGGTGGTGCCAGGCCGCCTCCGCCAAATGCCCGATCGTGTTTGTCACCATCAGGCTGCCCTTCCAACCATAGGTCTTAAACGTCCGTGTGAGGTGCCCATCGGCAAACCGCCAGTGACGAAGCTCCATCGTCAGCGACATATCAATCTCTTCGGACGTTAGCTTTGGCAAAACTGTATGGGTCAATGTCGCATCCCTCTGGAAATGCAGATTTACGGTAACGTAATGCGGTCCGCGGGCCAGGAGCTGCCTGAGCACACCGCCGATCGATGGCACGAGCAGCAGGCCAACTGCCAGGCCCAACCAGACCATCCCGACGAATGCCCGTCGGCTGTCCATGACCGGGGGCCAGACGACA
>JAYVYB010000057.1:0-4860 GCA_043784625.1 Methylovirgula sp. | reverse complement strand
AGCCGGAGGCTGTCCATGCGGCGATGGCTTTGAGCTCCAGAGTTTCGGCAACGTCACGCGCACCGGCGGCAATGGCGTCTGCGCCGGTCGCCTCGGGCTTGGAGCGCTGCGCCGTAATCACCTGACGATAAATCGAGTCGCGCTCAACCTCTTCGGCAATCCGGTTCATGGTTTCGACAGATTCAATCGGGAACGCGCCGGAGGCGCTTTCGGCTGAGAGCATCACCGCATCTGCGCCTTCAAACACCGCAGTTGCCACATCGGACACTTCGGCGCGGGTTGGCACCGGCGATGTGATCATCGATTCCAGCATCTGCGTGGCGACAACCACAGGCTTGCCAAGGCGGCGGGCCATGCGGGTGATGCGCTTTTGCAGGCCGGGTACCTTTTCGAGCGGCATTTCCACGCCCAAATCGCCGCGCGCCACCATCAGCGCATCAGAAATTTCCATAATTTCTGCCAAGCGGGCAATTGCCTGCGGCTTTTCGATCTTGGCCAGCACCAGCGCCCGGCCACGGGCGATTTTTTTGACTTCAGCCACATCTTCAGGGCGCTGCACAAAGGAAACCGCAATCCAGTCAACGCCTTCATTCAGGGCGGCATCAAGATCGGCGCGATCCTTGGGCGTCATCGCCGAAGTTGGAATGGTGGTATCGGGCAGGCTGACGCCCTTTTTATTGGATATGCGCCCTGCAACGGTGACGCGCAGCTCGGCGCTGCCTTTGGCGATTTTGGTAACGGTGAGGCTCACCTTGCCGTCATCGACCAAAACGCGGTGGCCGACCTCCAGCGATTGCAGAATTTCCGGATGCGGCAGGCAGACGCGCGCAGGGGTACCTGGGGTAGGGTCCGAGTCAAAGGTGATCAACGCGCCCTTGTCCAGCACATGACCGCCTTCGGCAAACAAGCCGACGCGCAGTTTGGGGCCTTGCAAATCCACCAAAATGCCGATCGGGCGGCGATATTCCTCTTCCAAAGACCGGATCATGCGGATGCGCTCGCGCATACCGTCATGGCTGGCGTGGCTCATGTTAATGCGAAACACGTCGACGCCTGCCAGAAACAACTTTGCGATGATTTCGCGCGTGTCCGACGCCGGCCCCAGAGTGGCGAGAATTTTACAGCGTCTCATGCGTCTCATCGGTTTCGCCCCCATATACTAAAGTTTGTTATTGGCCGTTAGGCGGCTTTGAAGGATCGGTCAACTGCACCGTCCAGTTTTTAGCATCTTTTCCGGTATCGATCTCAAAAAATCCGGTGCGATCAAATCCGCGCGCATAGCAATCTTCGCGCCCGTCGATTTTAAATTCCCGATCCAGCGTGCACATGAAGGCCTTGCCCTTCCACTCGCCGCCACGCTCATCCATGGCGTAAACATAGTAGAATTGCGCTGCCAGAGGCCCGCGCAGCAGCGGCTCGCACACATTTGGCTTCAAGTTCCACCAGCCTTCGGTGGTCCAGTTTGTGCCGTCGGTGTAGGACAGCGAAATAGAAATGCGCCCAGATGAATTGTTGCAAATGCGAAAATCGGCATGAGCTTGCGCAGGCAGCACAGCGCTGCCCAGGGCGGCGAGGCCAATCAGAACCAAAAAGCGCGTCATAGTGGCGTTCAAACGTTATCTCGCGAACCGTGTCTCATGGGGGTTGGTCATGCCACTTTAGGCAAAGCAACCGTGGCGTATCTTGGTTGCAGTTGCCAAACTGTCAACTTCAAATACGCTTTAAAGCGATTTAAATAACCGCCTGTGCGCGCGGCCGCGCCACATAAATGCCGGTGAGAATCAAGACCCCGCCGCAAATCTGTAAAGCGGAGAGGCGCTCGCCCAAAAATGCCCAAGCCATGATGGCCGCAGCAACTGCCTCGAGAAAAATCACCAACGACGAAAATGTGGCCGGCAATCGCCCCAAGGCATAGGAGAGCAGCCCTTGTCCGCCCGCATGGCTCAACCACGCCAAACCGATCAGACATAGCCAGCCGTTCAAAGAGTGCGGAAACAAATGCGGCTCGGCATAGGCCGCCCAGAGCAACAAAATGGCCGCCGCAATCAGGCTCATTTCAAAGGTAATGCGCGCGCCGCCCCCGGTTTTGCGGGCTTGCTCGACGCATAAAAAATACATCCCGAAGAAAACGGCCGTCATCGCCCCGTAAAAATCCCCGATCAGCCGCTCCGGCGCAAATTGAAAACTTTGCCACACCAGCGCCACCCCGCCCAACAGGCACAGCGCCAGCCCCGAAACAACATTTCCGGCCACCCGCTTACGCCAGATAATAAAGCCGATGATGATTACCCAGACCGGTGCGGAGGTGGCAAAAAATGTGGCATTGGCCACGCTGGTTTTGCTCACGGACAGGTGCCAGAAAAACAAGTCCCCGGCAAAGGCCAGCCCCGCCAAAATTGTCGCCTTGGGGAAGTGGCGGATTTTTGTAACCGGCACTGTTGTCGATCTGCTGTCTTCATATTGCGCCCATGCAAACAGGATCGGCAAGGCCAGCCCCAGACGCCAAAACGCACTGGCAAAAGGCCCGACGTCGCAAAGCCGCTGCAAAATCGGCGAACATGCCATAGCCAGCGCGCTGACCAGTAGGGCAAAAATCGGGGCATAATCATCGCTGGATTGGCTTGTCACATGCTCTCCGCTGCGCCTAAATCATTTCAGCTTGGCATAAGTGATTTGGTGCGGGGCGTCACCCGCAAAGGCGGGGCGGAGATCAGTTAAAATGCAGGCTCTTACTCTGAAGGCAGTGGAATTCATCGAAGGCGACCCGGGTTCAAAAATCCTGCTCATTTGCGACCATGCCACCAACGCTGTGCCAAGCGAACTTGGCAGTTTGGGCATGGAGTTTGACGCCTTTGAACGCCATATCGCCTATGATATTGGTGCTGCGGCGGCCACGCGGCTGATGGCACAGGCCCTGTCTGCGCCCGCGATTCTGAGCGGGTTTTCAAGATTGTTGATTGACCCCAATCGCGGCGGCGACGATCCAACCTTGGTGATGCGCATTTCAGATGGCGCGCTGATTCCCGGCAACGCCTATATCGATGCCGCCGAAGTTGAGCGGCGCAAGCAGCTCTATTGGCTGCCATATCGCACCGCCATCGCCGACAAAATCGATCAAATGATGCAGCAGGGCCCGGCGCCGTTGATTATTTCGGTGCACTCGATGACGCATATCTGGAAGGGCGTCGAGCGCCCGTGGGAGTTTTCAATTTTGTGGGACAAGGACCCGCGCCTTGCCCAGCCTTTGATAGAAAACCTGCGGGCGCAACGCCTGCATGTGGGTGACAATCAGCCCTACGACGGCGCTTTGAAGGGCGATACGCTATATGATCACGCAACAAAAATCGGCCTTGCCCATGTGCTGATCGAATTCCGGCAAGACCTGATTGCCGATGCCGAAGGGGTCGAGGAATGGACACGGATTCTGTTGTCGGCGCTGACGCCGCTTTTAGAAAATCCGGAGCTTTACAGCTCCAAAATCTACGGGTCACGGGCGGATGAAACCGGACGATAAACGCCGCAATTAACCAAATTTGACTTGACCAAAGCGCCTGAGCGTCGCATCCCTCTGCCTCTTTGAAAATTGGAAGGTATTGGTATGGAAGATATTGCTGCAACAGGCGTTGCCGGTGAAGAGCTGAAACAGTTCATCGAGCGTATCGAGCGCCTCGAAGAAGAGAAAAAGGCGATTGCAGACGACATCAAGGAAGTTTTCGGCGAAATGAAGGGCCGTGGCTACGATGTCAAGGTTGTGCGTCAGGTGTTACGCATCCGCAAAACCGACCGCGCCGAACGCCAGGAGCAGGAAGCCATTCTTGATCTGTATCTCAACGCGCTGGGCATTGTTTAAATCAGGTTCGATTTGAACAAACCTTATCTAAAGCCGCAGCGGGCAGGGGTCGCCCCTGCGCTCAACATTCAACAAAATTAACCGCCAGACCGCCGAGCGACGTTTCCTTATATTTGCTGCTCATATCCGCGCCGGTCTGGCGCATGGTCGCCACCACCTGATCAAGCGTGACCATGTGTTGGCCTTTGCCGCGCATGGCGAGCGAGGCGGCATTGATAGCCTTGATTGCGCCAAAAGCGTTACGCTCGATGCAGGGAATTTGCACCAGGCCGCCAATCGGGTCGCAGGTCATGCCAAGGTGATGTTCCATACCAATTTCGGCGGCATTCTCGATCTCGTCGTTTGACCCGCCTAACGCCGCAACCAGCCCCGCCGCCGCCATCGAACAGGCAACACCGACTTCGCCCTGACAGCCGACCTCCGCGCCCGAGATCGACGAATTCATTTTGAAAATACCGCCAATGGCAGTGGCGGCCAGTAAAAAATTGCGGGTTCCCTGCTCATTCGCGCCGATACAAAAATCGCGGTAGTAGCGCATCACGGCGGGAACGACGCCTGCCGCACCATTGGTGGGCGCGGTTACGACCCGGCTGCCCGCAGCATTTTCCTCATTTACGGCAATGGCAAAGGCGGACACAAATTCCATCGCCTCATTGGCCGAGCGGTTGTTGCGCAATTGATCTGCCTTGAGCGTATCAATCAGATATTTGGCGCGGCGGCGGACATTGAGCTTGCCCGGCAATTGCCCCTCGGTGTTCAAGCCGCGCTCCACGCAGGCCGCCATAACGCTAGCGATCCGGTCGATAAAATCGAGAACTTCGGCGCGCGGGCGTTGTGCCAGCTCATTTTCGAGCACCACATCGGCAATCGATTTCTCTGCCGCTTGCGCCATCTGCAAAAGCTCCGCCCCCGAGCGATAGGGAAACGGCAGCGTGACGCTCTGAGTCGCAATCGCCAGCTCCGCCCCGGCCTGCACGATAAAACCGCCGCCGATGGAGAGCCATGTTTGT